>JAICJQ010000029.1 GCA_025928335.1 Gemmatimonadaceae bacterium | reverse complement strand
GCGCGTGCCGAACATCGACGAGCTCCTCGGGCAGAAGTACGAGTTCAAGATCATCAAGCTCAACAAGCGCCGGCGGAACATCGTCGTGTCGCGCCGCGTGATCCTCGAGCAGGAGCGGGCGGGCAAGCGCGAGAAGCTGATGAAGGACCTCGCCAAGGATCAGGTGCGGAAGGGCGTCGTCAAGAACATCACCGATTTCGGTGCGTTCATCGATCTCGGCGGCGTCGACGGCCTGCTCCACATCACCGACATGTCGTGGGGCCGCATCTCGCATCCGTCCGAGCTCGTTGCGATCGGCGCGGAGCTCGAGGTCAAGGTGCTCGACATCGACTGGACGCGCGAGCGGATCAGCCTTGGGCTCAAGCAGCTCCAGAGCTATCCGTGGAAGGACGTTGCCGACAAGTATCCAGTCGGCACTCGTGTCGCGGGCAAGGTCGTCTCGATCACGAACTACGGTGCGTTCATCGAGCTCGAGCCGGGCATCGAAGGCCTCGTGCACATCAGCGAGATGAGCTGGACGCGCAACGTTCGTCATCCGTCGAAGCTCGTGAGCATCGGGGAGACGATCGAGGCGGTCGTGCTCAAGGTCGATCCGAACGAAGAGAAGATCTCGCTCGGTATGAAACAGACCGAGCAGGATCCGTGGATGGTGCTGCCGCTCCGCTACCCAGTCGGGACGCGCATCAACGGCAAGGTCCGCAACCTCACGAGCTTCGGCGCGTTCGTCGAGATCGAGCCGGGGATCGACGGCCTCATTCACATCTCCGACATGAGCTGGACCAAGCGGGTGCAGCATCCGTCGGAAGTCGTGAAGAAGGGCGACGCGGTCGACGTCGTGATCCTCAACATCGACAGTGACAACAAGCGCATCAGCCTCGGGCTGAAGCAGGCCGAGGAAGATCCGTGGCTTCGCATCGGCGAGAACTATCCCGTCGGGATGGAGCTCACGGGTACGGTCGTGCGCCTGATGGACAAGGGCGTCGTCGTCGACATCGGCAACGACATCGAGGGCTTCGTTCCGCTGTCGCAGCTTTCCGTCACCGGCAAGCCGGTGAACAGCCCGACCGACGTCGTCTACGAAACGATGCGTCTCGACTTGCGTGTGCTCGAGGTGGACCCGATCCACCGCCGCATCGTGCTGGGCGTGACCAACATTCCGGAAGACCAGCCGCCGCGTCCGGAGACGCCGTCCAAGATCATCCCGATGGAGTCCGAAACGGACATGGGGTATCCGCCCGTCGATATGTCCGTTGTCGACGTCGAGTAGCGGATTGTTGGAGGAGTGAAACAAAAGGCCCCGCCGTGAGGCGGGGCCTTTTGTTATCGCGGGCTGGCGCCGCCCGTCAACCCGAACCACCGGCCAATGTCCGGGAGCATACCGGTCGTGAAGCGCTCTCGCACCCGATCGATGTGGCCTCCCACGAACACCGTGTCCGAGTACCGAACGCGAAGGCTGTCCAGGCGGTTGCGAAGAAGTGCAATGCCCTCGAGAATTCCCGCCTCCTGCGAGCCGGCCTCGATGTGGATCGTCGGCTCATGTTCTCCTCGCCGCGCCATCGCCGATGCGAGATCCGGCGGCATCCTCGCCAACCACCGCGACTGCACCGCCGGATTCGCGACGGTTGCCCCATTTCGGGATTCGAATGGCAATTCACGAAAGAGGCGTGGATCCGACCTATCGCCGTCGAATGCGGCAGCCATCCCCAAAACCAGCCCGAGTTGATCGACGGCCGACTTCCAGTTCGTGACGCCTGAGAGTGCCGGCCAAACGGGTGCTGACGGTGCCAGTCGTCCGACGAACCCGATGCAGCACGGACTGATCGCGTAGATCAGGCCGAACACATCCGGATGCTCGAAGCCGATCGCCAGCGCGCCGAATCCGCCCATGGAGTGACCAACGAGCGCCCGACGACGGCGACTGGCATCAGTGCGGTAATGCTGGTCGACGTGGGCGACCAGATCCCGAACGACGAAGTCCTGCCAATGGCCCGTCGCCGGTGAGTTCGTATACCAGTCGGCACCGAGCGCGTTATTGGCATCGGGCATCACGACAATGAATTCGGGGATCGCGCCGGCGGTGGCGAGGCTATCGACCGCGACCTGGAGATTCATCCCCTGATAGACGCCGTTGAGCCATTCCTCGGGTGTGGACGTTGCCCCGTGCAGCAGGTACAACACCGGATAGCGCCGCGTCGATTCGCGCCGGTATGATGCCGGCAGGTAGACGAGCACTTTTCGAACGGGACTGTCGCCAACGACGTTCGCGCGAAGGCCCGGCGACGACACCGAATCGACGACGAGCGTGCTTTGTCCCGACCCGGTATCCGGGTTCATGGCGCAGACAAGCGCCGCGGCGGCAACGCACCAGACGCGTTTCAATCGACCTCCATATGTCGCGGCTACAGGTCGCGAAGTTCTTCGGCGGCGGCGAGGAACGTGTCGATCTCGTTCGAGAGCGCGCGTGCTTGCTGGGTCGCCGACGAAACCTCGCGCAGGGAAGCACGGGCTCCGGACGAGCGGAGCTTGATGAGGTCGAGCCGCAGGTTGCCGAGCGCCAGGGCGGCGCTTTCCATTTGCTTGATCATCGCCGTTCGGCGTCGGGCAAGCTCGTCGAGCGTGTCCCGCTGGTGGTGCATCAGCGCGACCCGACGCTCTTCTTCCGGCGTCGGAGCATCATCGCGAATCGACGCGATGCGCGCGTTGAGGTCCGCCAGCTGCGCGGTGTCGACGTCGCTCTCCATGTTGTGAATGGCGCGCGCGAGCCCGACGACTCGGTCGAGCAGGGCGTCGGCGGTGGGTTTGACGTCCGGGACGAGGGCGCGATCGTCCTTCGACATCTTGCCGACGATCTCCACAATGGCCGCGCGATCGCCCGCGGCGCGTCGAATCAGCCCGCCGAACGGACCATCGAGCACAATGCGCGTGGCGAGCTTCTCGAGCTCTCGTTCCGATGCCGCCGCCGGGGCGGGGAAAACCGACCGCGACCGACGTGAGAGGAAGACGCGACGCAGCCGGAGGCCGCGCAGCCGAAGCGATTGGCCGCGTCGCCACAACTTGAATGACATGTAGAGTGGAACGAGCGGGGCAAACGCGAGCGGGGGCACGTCGGGTGCTCCGGCCACGGCGCCGAAGCCGACGAAGGTCATGATGCCGGTGGCCAGTGCGTACCGCCGAATGAATTTGACCCGATCGAGCAGATTCACCCGACCGTTCCAGAGACGGAGATCGGCTCGCTGGTCCAGAGTGAGCGCCGAGAGGTGCGCGGCTTCCATCTCGATCGGCGTCGTCGTTGCCTGACCGTCCGGGACGGGATGCTGCGGTGTCGAGGAACCCTTCACGACGAGCTGCGCATCGCGTCGTCCCCCGCGAGGTACCGGCGAGATATAGCGCACCGGCTCGCGCGGCTCGGCGCGCCACGCCGAGCCGCCCTCGCCGGACAACAACGCTTCGCGAAACGCTGCCGCCGTGGCCCATCGAGCGTCGGGCGTTTTCGACATCGCCCGTTCCACCGCGTCGGCGAGCGAGCGCGGCGTCTCGGGCCGCAACTCGAGAATCGGCTGCGGACGCTCGCTCACGTGCTTCAGCAGCAGCGCCATCGCGTTGCCCGCGGTAAATGGCACTCGGCCGGTGAGCATCTGGTACCCGACCACGCCAAGCGAATAGATGTCGCTGCGACCATCGACGTGCTTGTCGCCGACCGCTTGCTCCGGGGACATGTACGTTGGCGTGCCGACAGCAATTCCGGTCTGCGTGAGCCGCGCGCCGCCCTCCATCGCGCGCGCGATGCCGAAGTCGGTGACCATGCAGCGGCCACCCTCGGCCTCCATGAGGAGATTGTCGGCCTTGATGTCACGGTGGATCACGCCACGGAGATGGGCGTAAGCGAGTGCATCGGCGACCTCGGCGAGGACGCGCCGCACTTCTTCGATCGCGCGCAACGGCCGCTGCTCGAGGTGCGTCGCCAGGTTGCCGCCCGTCACTAACGTCATGACGAAGTACACAATTCCGTCCGCCTCACCCACGTCGTAGATCGGCACGATGTGTGGGTGAGAAAGCTGTGCGGAGGTTTGTGCTTCGCGCCGAAAGCGCGAGCGTACCGCGGGGTCGAGAGCCAAGTCAGGCGGTAGCACCTTGACCGCCACGGCCCGGTTCAGTCGAACGTCCTGTGCCCGATAAACGATGGACATGCCGCCGCGTCCGATCTCGTCATCGATGCGGTACTGGCCGCCAATGGCGGCGCTGATTCGTTCGCGGAGCGGATCGGTCATCGCCTTCTCGACGGGTGGGCGCTGGCACGGATGGGATGCTCAATCATAACGCGAGGCCGGGACGTTGGTTTCGCTGGCGGTCCCGGCCGTCGGCTCAGTGAACGAAGCGATGGCTCGGTCCGCGCTCAACTCTCGTTCAGGACCTGGACCGTGAGGTTGTACGCGTGCCGGGCGTCGAGCGGATCGTAGACAATCAAGGCCGGCACGCCGGTGGCGCGGCCACCCGATGCGTAATCCATCAGTGACCTCGCGTAGGTCTCGACCTCGCGCGGCAGCCCGTCCGTTCTTCGAGCCCCGCCCAAGAGATCGTCGAGAGTGGGGTGGCGAGCGCCTCGCTTCAACGCTGTCGCCACCATCGCCACGTGCGCATTGCAGAGAAAGTTGGCCGAGAAGCCGAGCGGCGAATAGGAATGTGCCGACGGCCGAAACGTGTCGAACTCGCGCAACAGCTCCGCACGTCGATCGCCAAGCGCCGTCCGAATAAATTCGTGATCGCGTTCACTTCCCTGAAAGCATCGCGGAGTTGGTCCCGTGAAGGCGCGCGGATCCGCGCTCAGGCCGGCGAGAAGCCCTTCGACGACCGCGGTCCGTGCCGCCGGGCCTCCCGTCCCGCCGCAATACACCGCGACGAGTGTGCGCACCGCCAGCAAGAGCCAGGGATAGTCCACGACGTTGTCGTCGCGAAGCCGCCCGAAATCGCGCCCGTACATGAAACGGAGGCCCCACCGGAAATGCCCGCTGAGCACCGGCGCGCACGCGAGAGCGAATTGCAAACGGTGGTCATCGTCGAGCGCACCGATTCGCTCGATGAGCACGTCGTAGGCGCGCTCCTGCGGGTGATAGTGTGATACCGCGAGCAAAAGGAGCGTCGCGGCGTCGTTTACAAAGCGGCCCGACCCGCCGCCGAGGAGCGCGAGCAGGCGCGTGACCTCGTCAAAGACCTCGTTCGGATTCTCGTCGTCCCAGGCCCGGAGGACGATGAGACCGAGCACGGCGAGGAAATACTGATCGATGAGAATAGAGACCACGGTCTCGTCGTCGGTCCGTTCGTCCGCATCGAGCACACAGCGGTCGAGCATCAGGATCGGCGTAATGTCGTCCGCGAATTTGTGGGCGACGTAATCCCAACTCTCCAGCACGTGAAAACCCTCGGCTTTCGCCCGCTGATCGAGCGCCTGAACGACACGGGCGAGGGAATGCGTAGCACGGGCAGTCGGGAAGGCGTGCGAGCGCATGGCCCGCCGCAGACGCGCCAGAGACGCCTCGAGTCCCTCGCTGGATTGCACGACGTCGATGATCTGTTGCCGCGGGTCCGGGGCGAGGACCTGCTCGGCGAGCTGACAGGCTTCCCGAATGGTTACCCGGACGCGCTCACGGTTTGCGGCCACTATTCGTCGGGATTGTGCGTTGGATGTGAGAGGGGTCGTTCGGCGGATGACTAGTGCCGAACGCGAGGCGCCTTGTCAATCGGTTTGTGTTTTGCCTCGCTTCCCATAGGTTGAACGCCTATGACCATGCGCGAGAAGCTGGAGCTCCTCGAGCGTCGCGTCGCCGAGGCGGAGCAGGGAGGGGGCGAACGACGCGTCAAGGCGCAGCACGGAAAAGGAAAGCTTTCGGCGCGCGAGCGCCTCGACCTTCTTCTCGACGAGGGCTCGTTCGTCGAGCTCGATCGTTTCGTCGTCCACCGCTCGACGGACTTCGGCTTGGATCAAGAGAAGTATTACGGCGACGGGGTCGTCACCGGTTACGGTCGCATCGACGGCCGACTCGTCTACGTCTTCTCGCAGGACTTCACCGTGTTCGGTGGGTCGTTGTCGGAGTCTTTCGCCGAGAAGATCGTCAAGATCATGGATCTGGCGATGCGCAATGGTGCGCCTGTCATCGGACTCAATGACTCGGGCGGAGCGCGCATTCAGGAAGGCGTGGTTTCGCTCGGCGGCTACGCCGAAATTTTTTTGCGGAACACCCTCGCGTCGGGCGTCGTTCCGCAAATCTCCGCGATCCTCGGGCCGTGCGCCGGTGGCGCGGTGTATTCGCCGGCGATCACGGATTTCATCTTCATGACGCGCGGCACGTCGTACATGTTCGTGACCGGCCCGAACGTCGTGAAGACCGTCACCCACGAAGACGTGACGATGGAACGGCTCGGCGGCGCCGACACGCATGCGGGCACGTCAGGGGTCGCGCATTTCGTGCATGACTCGGAACCGGCGTGTATCGCCGCGATCCGCGACATCTTCCACTTCATCCCGCAGAACAACGTCGACGATCCGCCGCGAGGGCGAGGAACCGATCCGCGCGACCGCCGCGACGAGGCGCTCCTCGACGTCATCCCCGACAATCCGAACAAGCCCTACGACATGCACGACGTCATCCGTCGTATCGTCGACGACGGGCAGTTCTATGAAGTCCAGCGCGATTACGCGGCGAACATTGTCTGTGGCTTCGCGCACCTCGGCGGAACGAGCGTCGGCGTCGTGGCGAATCAGCCGGCCGTGCTCGCCGGCGTCCTCGATATCAGCGCGTCGCTGAAAGGCGCGCGCTTCATTCGCTTTTGCGACGCCTTCAACATTCCGCTCGTGACATTCGAGGACGTGCCGGGTTTTTTGCCGGGGATCGCGCAGGAGCATGGCGGCATCATCAAGCACGGCGCAAAGCTGCTGTACGCGTATTGCGAGGCGACCGTGCCCAAGCTCACCGTGATCACGCGGAAAGCATATGGTGGCGCGTACGACGTCATGTCGTCGAAGCACATTCGTGGGGACTTCAACGTCGCGTGGCCGTCGGCGGAGATCGCCGTGATGGGTCCCAAGGGCGCGGTGGAAATCCTCTTTCGCAAGGAGATCAACGAGAGCAGTGATCCCGCCGCGGCGACGGATGCAAAGATCGACGAGTATCGCGGCATGTTCGCGCATCCGTACATCGCGGCCGGTCGCGGCTACCTCGACGATATCATCGATCCGCGTGACACGCGCCCGCGCCTGATCGATGCGCTCGACACGCTTCGCACGAAGCGCGATCGGAATCCGCCGAAGAAGCACGGCAACATTCCTCTCTGAACGGCTCGATGTTCACGAAGATCCTGGTCGCCAATCGGGGAGAGATCGCGCTGCGCGTGATTCGCGCCTGCCGTGAGATGGGCATCGCGTCCGTGGCGGTGTACAGCGACGCCGACGCGCGCGGGCCACATGTCCGTGAGGCTGATGAAGCCGTGAACATCGGGCCGGCGCCGTCGTCGCAGAGCTATCTGCGGGGCGACGTCATCATCGAGGCGGCGAAGCAAACCGGCGCGCAAGCGATTCATCCCGGGTACGGGTTCCTCTCCGAGCGGGAATGGTTCGCCAAGGCCGTCCGCGATGCAGAGCTCGTGTTCATCGGACCGCCACCCGAGGCGATCGCCGCCATGGGAAGCAAAGTCGCCGCGCGCCAGTTGGCCATCGCGGCGAACGTACCGGTCGTGCCGGGCACGACGGAGGCGCTGCGCGACGCCACCGAGGCGCACGCGATCGCCGAACAGTTCGGATACCCCGTGCTTCTCAAGGCGGCGGCCGGCGGGGGCGGAAAGGGGATGCGCGTCGTGCGCGAGGCCGGGGAGTTGAGCGCCTCGCTCGACGCGGCGCGCCGCGAAGCGAAAAACGCCTTCGGTGACGACGCCGTCTACGTCGAGAAATACGTCGTCGGGCCGCGCCACGTCGAGATCCAGGTGCTCGGGGACACGCATGGCAACATGGTTTCGCTGCTCGAGCGCGAGTGCTCGGTGCAGCGCCGCCACCAGAAAATGATCGAGGAAGCGCCAAGCGTCGCCGTCTCGCCGGAGTTACGGCGACAAATGGGCGAAACGGCGGTTCGCGCCGCGAAGTCGGCAGGCTACGTGAACGCCGGCACCTGCGAATTCCTCCTCGACCGCGACGGCGATTTCTACTTTCTCGAGATGAACACGCGGCTTCAGGTCGAGCATCCTGTCACGGAGTTCATCACGGGAATCGACTTGGTGCAATGGCAGATACGCGTCGCGGCCGGCGAGGCCCTCCCGTTTCGACAGGAGGATATTGTCCCGCGTGGCTGGGCGATCGAATGCCGCATCACGAGCGAGGATCCGGCGAACGGTTTTCTGCCCTCGACCGGAACCGTCAGCTATCTTCGCATTCCGTCGGGGCCCGGTGTCCGCTGGGACGGCGGCATCGAGACCGGATCTGAAGTCGGGCTTCACTACGATCCGATGTTGGCGAAGCTCATCGTCTACGCGGCGAATCGCGAGGCGGCGATCGACCGGATGCATCGCGCGCTGCTCGAGCTCACGATCGACGGCATCGAATCGTCGCGCGACTTTCATCTGCGGGTCATGGAAGACGCTGAGTTCCGCGCCGGTGCGATCGAGATTCAATGGCTCGAGCGCCGGCTCGACTCGCTCATCGGCGGGAAACCTCCGGCCGAAGCGAGTCGCCTCGCCGCGCTCGTCGCTGCGCTGATTGCCGACAGCGATCGCCACACGCCAGTCCTCAACAGCGGCGCCGCGAATGGCGGAGAAAGGAATGCCGCGCCAATCGCCGACGCATGGACCCGCGTTGCACGACTGGAGAGTTTGCGTTGACGACGGCCGAAATCGTCATCGATTCCATCGCCGCGGGTGGCGACGGCGTGGGCCGAGCGAATGGCGTGGTCGTGTTCGTCCCACGATCGGCGCGTGGCGATCGGGTGCGCGTTGAGCTCGACAATCGAAAGCGCTTCTCGCGCGGAACTATCCTCGAGATCGTCGAACCATCGGCCGATCGGATCGATCCGTTCTGCTACCACTATCGAGTCGACCGCTGCGGCGGCTGCCAATTGCAACACGTGCGCTACGATGCGCAGCTCGAGGCCAAACGCGCGATCATTCGCGATTCGCTCGCTCGCATCGGACGTCGCCAGATTGAGCTCCCGGAGATCGAACCCAGCGCCGAGCCGTGGCGCTATCGTCGCAAGCTCACGTTAGCCATGCGCCGCGATCGATCCCGGCGGTGGACCATCGGCCTCCATCCGTTCGACGACCCAGTGAACGTGTTCCAGCTCGCCGACTGCCCGATCACCGACGAACGGGTCGTGGCCATCTGGCGCGAGGTCATGGATGCGCGGCGGCACTTTCCCGTCGCTGACGAGTTGCGGGCGTCCGTACGGCTGCTCGACGACGGTGCGGCGGTTGTCGTTGAGGGCGGGAACGATTGGCCGGAGCGTGTAGCGTTCTTTGAAGCCGTCCCGAGTGCGACGGAGCTCTGGTGGAAGCCCGCGCATCGCGCGCGATCGCTGGTTGCCAGCCGGGGAACCCCGGCTGCCGGCGCGTCGTTTGCGCAGGTGAACGCGGCGATGGGTGCCCGCCTTCACCGATTCGTACTCGAGCGGGCCGGCGACTACGGCGCATCCACCGCGGTCGACGCCTACGCCGGGTCGGGGGCCACCGCCATTCCGTTGGCGCGCGCAGGAACTCGCGTCGTTGCCGTCGAGGCCGATCGCGAGGCGTCGGCTCGATGTGCCTCCGAATTGCCGGAAGGCTCCCGCGCGATCGCTGCGCGAGTCGAAGACGTGCTCAGCGAACTGCTTCCTGTGGACCTGATCCTCGTCAATCCGCCTCGAACGGGTCTGCATGAGCGCGTGACCGCTGAGTTGCAACAGAGCCGCACGCCGCCGCGAGGGATCATCTATGTCAGCTGCGATCCTCCGACGCTCGCGCGGGATCTCGCGCGGATGCCGCGGTATCGGGTCGCCGGGCTGCGCGCCTTCGACATGTTCCCGCAGACGGCGCACGTGGAAACGGTGTGCGAGCTGGTGCCGGAGGCCGCATGAAATACCACGTGCGAATCGGCGAGGAGGATCACGAGGTCGTGCTCGACGGCGCGGGCATCCAGATCGACGGAACCCCGGTCGCGGCAAGCGTGTCTCCCTTCGACGGCACGCCGGTTCGCTCAGTGTGGATCGGTGCGGAGGTTCACCGAGTGGTGGTGCGACGCGGCGCTCAGCGAGGCAGCTACACGCTCTGGCTCGATGGGTTTCGGTTCGAGGTCGAGGCGCTCGATGAGCGCGCCCGAGCCATTCGTGAGCTCTCCAAGACGTCGTCGGCGCCCACCGGGCCCGCTCCCCTCGTCGCGCCGATGCCGGGTTTGGTGGTCCGGGTCACTGTGAAGCCCGGCGATGACGTCAGGGCGGGGCAGGGACTCGTCGTCATGGAAGCGATGAAAATGGAGAACGAGCTCCGCGCTGTCGCAGCGGGCCGAGTGAAGGCTGTTCCGGCCCAGCCTGGCATGGCGGTGGAAAAGGGCGCACTCCTCGTGGAGCTCGAGTAGCTCGCACGCGCGAAGTTGGCACTCGTACCGTTTGTACCAGTGCCGCGAAGTTGGGTTCGTTGACAGGCCCTAAGTCGTTGTCTAACTTACAGGTCTGTCAAAAATGCCTTTGATGGCAGCCGAGACCCGGGTTGCGTGACGCACCGGTGAGGCGCGGGACCCACTTTTGTTCGTCGAGCAATGAAGACTTTTTCCGCCACGCCGCGCGATATCGAGCAGCGTTGGTTCATCGTGGATGCGGACGGCATGGTACTCGGCCGTCTCGCCGCCGAAGTCGCGAGAATCATTCGCGGCAAGCACAAGCCGATCTTCACCCCGCACATGGATACCGGTGACAACGTCATCGTCATCAATGCGTCGAAGGTGAAGGTCACCGGCCGCAAGGCCGAGCAGAAGGAGTATTTCAGCCACACCGGTTACATGGGTCACGAGAAGTTCACCCCCTTCGCGACGATGCTTGCCAAGCATCCTGAGCGCATCATCGAGAAGGCCGTGCACGGTATGCTCCCGAAAACCGCGCTCGGGCGTCAGGTTCTACGCCGCAAGCTGCGCGTCTACGCAACCGCTGAACATCCGCACGCGGCGCAGCAGCCGACGCCGCTCTCCTTCAACAAGCCTGCGCTGCGGAGCGCAGGCGACAAAGCGAGCGAGAAGTAACCCATGGCCGATATGATCAATGCCATCGGCCGCCGGAAGGAAGCGGTGTGCCGCGTGTTCATTAAGCCCGGCTCGGGCAAGTGGGACGTGAATGGCCGAACGTTGGGCGATTATTTCCCTCGCCCGGCGCTCGTGACCGCCATTCAACAGGCGTTCGTGGCGACCGATACCCTCGGTCGCTACGACGTGAAGGCGAATGTCGACGGCGGCGGCCAGACCGGCCAAGCCGGCGCCCTTCGTCTCGCGGTGGCTCGTGCTCTCGTCAAGATCGACGAGGCGCACCGCCGCAAATTGCGCGACCTCGGATTGCTCACTCGCGACGCTCGCGCCGTCGAGCGCAAGAAGCCAGGTCGTCCGAAGGCACGTAAGCGGTTCCAGTTCTCGAAGCGGTAGTGCTGTCATCCTGAGGAGCGCAGCGACGAGGGATCTAATGTCTCTACCGCGTGGCCAGCCACGATACCGGTACAGTAGATCCTTCGCTCGCTGCGCTCACTCAGGATGACGACCATCTCACAGGCTCACTCGAGCCCCGTCACGGTGCCGGAAACTCCGGTCTGACACGGGCAATGACGGTGAGCCAACGACAAACCAAACAGGAGCAAACCACCGTATGGCCGATCAATCAGGAGCACCGTCCCTCGAGTCACTGCTGGCTGCCGGCGTCCACTTCGGGCACCAGACCCGTCGTTGGAACCCGAAGATGCGTCAATTCATCTTCGCCGAGCGGAACGGCATCCACATCATCGATCTCAAGAAGACCCTTCGACAGATCGAGCTCGCGCAGAAGCTCGTGCGCGACGTCGTCCTTCGCGGCGACAACGTGCTGTTCGTTTGCACGAAGCCGCAGCTCGCCACGCTCGTAAAGAGCGAAGCTGAGCGCGCCAGCGCGCTGTACATCACCGAGCGCTGGCTCGGCGGTCTCCTCACGAACTTCCAGACGGTAAAAAAGCAGGTTCGCCGCATGAAGGAGCTCGAGGCGGGCGGCGAAGAGGGCGGTGAGTTCGAGAACTACACCAAGAAAGAGCAGCTCATGCTCCGCCGCGAGCGCGAGAAGCTGTCGAAGTATCTGCACGGCATTCGCAACATGAATCGGCTGCCAGGCCTCATGTTCGTCGTCGATTCGAAGAAGGAGCGGATTGCCGTCAGCGAAGCCAATAAGCTCGGCATTCCGATCGTCGCGATCGTCGATACGAACGCTGATCCGGACCTCATCAGCGTGCCGATCGCCGGCAACGACGACGCGATCCGTTCCGTCGAGCTGATCGCGAGAGCGATCGCCGATTCCGTCGTCGAAGCCCGTCGCGAAGCGCCGGTCCGCGAGGAGCCGGAAGAAGGCGAGAGCTACACGTATAGCTCGGATCGCGGAGCCGAGCCGGCCGGCGAAGAGGACAAGCGCCGTCGCCGCCGCCCGCGTCGTCGTCGCGCCAAGCCGGAAGCGATCGCGGCTCGGCTCAAGGGCCCGGGTGAGGGTGGCGATGCACCGGCCGAGGCAGTCGAAGGCGAGTAGGAGCAGAGCGGCACCAGGCGCGCTGACAAGCGCTTGCCTGTCGGACTAGCTTCAACACGCCGCCGGACGCATTGCCCGGCGGCGTTTCCACGAACACCGTACGCTGGATCAGACCAATGGGAATTACCGCGAAAGACGTAGCCGCCCTCCGTGAGCGAACCGGAGCCGGCATGATGGATTGCAAGAAAGCGCTCGAGGAGACGAACGGCGAACTCGACAAAGCGGTCGAGCTGCTCCGCTCCAAAGGGGCGGCGAAGGCCGAGAAGCGCTCGGGCCGCCAGACGAAAGAAGGCGTCATCGGCAGCTACATCCACCACAATGGCAAGATCGCCGTGCTGGTCGAGATCAACTGCGAGACCGACTTCGTCGCGCGCACGGAGGACTTCCAGCAACTCGGCAAGTACCTCGCCGAGCATATCGCCGCTGCCGCGCCGTTGGCGGTGGACAAGGATCAGGTACCGCAGGAGAAGGTCGACTCCGAGCGCCGCATCTTCGTTCAGCAGGTGAAGGACGAGGGCAAGCCGGAGCACATGATCGACAAGATCGTCGAGGGGAAGGTCCAAGCCTTCTACAAGGACGTCGCCCTCATGCACCAGATGTGGGTGCGCGATCCGAAGAAGTCGATTGGTGATCTCGTCAAAGAGGTCTCGGCGAAGACGGGTGAGAACGTCCAGGTTCGCCGGTTCGTCCGGTATCAGCTCGGTTCGGAGTAGTCATCCTGAACGAGCGCAGCGAGCGAGGGATCTACTGCACTAACCGAGAGGTAGGTCAAGCCAGCCTTCAGCCAGATCGTCCCACGCAGGATTTGCCGTTTCGATGAGGGCGATCTTTTTCGACCGAAGCCAGCGTTTGATCCGCTTTTCCCGAACGATGGCATTCATTGGATGGCGATGAACTTCGAAGTACACAAGTCGCAAGGTTCGGTAGCGTGTTGCAAAACTGTCGGTGGCCGATCGATGGTAATACATGCGCTTCACCAGATCGTTTGTCATCCCGACATAAAGCCTGCGGGAGTGACTGGCGGGGGATGTACGTGTAGTACTGACGCATTCACTACTTTGTCCTGCAAATCTTGCCGAGTTAGCATCATAAGAATGCCCAGTAGATCCTTCGCTCGCTGCGCTCGCTCAGGATGACTGCTTGACAGCCACCGCCGTGACGTCACCCGCTGTTTCAAACAGCCTGAAATACCCCAGGATTCTCCTCAAGGTCTCCGGCGAGGCCCTCGCCGGCGAGCGAGGCTTCGGCTACGACTTCGACGTCGTCGACCGCCTCGCCGATGAGATCCTCTCGGTTACCCAGACGGGGGTGTCGCTCGGCCTCGTGATCGGCGGCGGCAACATCGTCCGCGGTTCGCAGCTGTCGAAGACCGGCATGGACCGCGTCGCCGCCGACTACATGGGCATGCTGGGCACCGTGATCAATGCCCTCGCCGTGCAAGACGTCCTCGAGCGGAAGGGCATCGATACGCGAGTCATGACGGCCATCCGCATGGAGGAGCTCGCGGAGCCGTACATCCGCCGTCGCGCCATTCGACATCTCGAAAAAGGGCGCACGGTCATCTTCGCCGCCGGAACCGGCAACCCGTATTTCTCGACCGACACCGCGGCGGTGTTGCGGGCCATTCAGATCAAGGCCAACGTCATCATCAAGGCGACGAGCGTCGAGGGCGTGTACTCGGCCGACCCGAAGAAAGACCCGACCGCCAAATTGTACGAAGAGATCAGCTTCCGCGACGTGATCATGGAAGAGCTCAAGGTCATCGACCAGACCGCGAGCACGCTGTGCCGTGAGAACTCGCTGCCGCTGATCGTTCTCAACATCCACCGTCCGGGCTCGATCGTCGCGGCCGTGCGCGGCGAGCGGGTCGGCACCCTCGTTCGATGAGCTCTATTCAACAAATCATGAAGGACGCCCGCGCGTCGATGGACAAGGACATCGCGCACATCAAGCACGAGTTCTCCTCAGTGCGATCGGGCAAGGCGACGCCCGGCATGCTCGACACGGTCCGGGTTGAGATGTACGGCCAGCAGATGCAGCTCAACCAGGTCGCGACGATCAACGCGCCCGAGCCGCGCGTGCTGATCGTGACGCCGTTCGACAAGAGTCAGATCAAGATCGTCGAAAAGGCGATCCGTGAGTCCGGTCTGGGCCTCGAGCCGTCGGCGCAGAGCGGCATCATTCGCGTGCCCCTGCCCGCGATGAACGAGCAGCGACGCAAGGACCTCGTGAAGGTCGTGCACAAATACGCCGAGGATGGCAAGGTCGCCATCCGTCACGCGCGGACCCATGCGCGTGAAGGCTTCAAGAAGCTTGCGGGCGTATCGGAAGACGACGTGAAGCACGCGGAGAAGGACCTCCAGAAGCTCCACGACGATTACATCCACAAGGTCGACGAGTTGATCAAGGCGAAAGAAGCCGAGATCATGGAAGTGTGAGCTCCGAGCTCGCGCGCCGCGTCGCCTTTGGAGTCGTCGCGGCGCCGCTCGCGATCGCGCTCGTCCTCGAGGGCGGCGCCCCGCTCGCCGCGCTGCTGGCGGTGGCGTCAGCGCTGGGAGCGTGGGAGTTCTTCCGGATCGCGCGTGCCGCGGGCCAAACCCCCTTCGACGACATCGGCGTCGCGCTCGCCGGATTGCTGCCGCTGCTCGTTCATGCGCGGTATCTGCAGCTCTACGATCCGAATGGAAAGCTGAGCACCGACGAGATCGGAGCGCTCGTAATTCTCGCGCTCCTCGCCCTCGCCATCTGGCGACGAGGTGTGAGCGGCAAGCCGATGAGTGCCGTCGCGACGACGTTGTTCGGTATCGCGTACACGGGCGGGATGCTCAGCTTCGCGTACGCGATTCGGTATCACGAATACGCATTCGCGCCGGCCAACCTGTCGCTCGCGGGAAAGTCATTCGCCCTTCCGAGCGGAGGGCTGCTGCTGCTCCTGCCGCTGCTCACGACGTGGGCGTCCGACATCGGCGCCTACGCGGTCGGTCGCACGATGGGGCGGCACAAGCTGATTCCATCGGTGAGCCCCGGAAAGACCGTCGAGGGGGCGATCGGCGGACTGGTCTTCGGTGTCGTCGTCGCGTGGCTGCTCACACAGTTTCTCCTTCGACCCACGGCGCAGCTCGACTTTCGTTGGCGGCCCGTTGGCGTGATCGTCGTCGGAGCGCTCGTCAGTATCGCGGCGCAGATCGGCGACCTCGCGGAGTCGCTCCTCAAACGGGAAGCCGGTGTGAAGGACGCCTCGCACATCATTCCGGGACACGGCGGCGTGCTCGATCGTGTGGACAGCTTGCTGTTCGTCCTCCCGCTGTCGTTCGTCATGTTTGGCTGGCTGCTGACTTGGGCCCCGGCATGACCACCGACGAGCGTCGGGGCGTGGCGATTCTTGGGTCGACCGGTTCGATTGGAACCGCCGCGTTGCGCGTGTTAGAGCGTCAGCATTCACGTTTCCGGGTTGCTGCATTAACGGCATTCAACAACGCGGCGCTCCTCGAGGAACAGGCGGCCCGCTTCGCGCCCCCGTTCATCGGCATCGTGAACAACGGCGCGC
Source organism: Gemmatimonadaceae bacterium (assembly GCA_025928335.1). Lineage (GTDB taxonomy): Bacteria > Gemmatimonadota > Gemmatimonadetes > Gemmatimonadales > Gemmatimonadaceae > JAQBQB01. Next base: position 17,000 of record JAICJQ010000029.1, on the reverse strand, counting down.
ACGAGTCATGGCGAGCCGGCGGGCAATGTCTCGTCGAGGCGGCGACGCGCGACGACGTGGATGTCGTTTTGAACGCCGTCGTGGGGGCGGCGGGCCTCGAAGCGACGCTGGCGGCGCTGGCACGTGGGAAACGCGTGGCGCTCGCCAACAAGGAAACGCTGGTGATGGCCGGCGGATTGGTCACGGAGGCCTGTCGCGCCGGCGCCGGCGAGATTGTGCCGGTGGACAGTGAGCACAGCGCCATCCTGCAGTGCATCACCGGTCGACCCGACGTGGAGATTCAGAGAATTATCATTACGGCATCGGGTGGACCTTTTCGTCAATGGAGTGCCGAGCAACTGGAGCAGGCGACCCTTGCCGACGCCCTACGGCATCCGACTTGGCGCATGGGTCGGAAGATCACCGTCGACAGCGCAACCCTCGCCAACAAAGCACTCGAGGTCATCGAGGCGCATTACCTCTTCAACCTGCCGTACGACCGCATCGAGGTCGTCGTCCACCCGCAGAGCGTCGTCCACTCGTTCGTCGAGTTTGTCGACGGAAGCGTCCTCGCCCAACTGGGCGTGCCGAGCATGGAACTTCCCATCTTGTATGCCCTGACGCATCCGGACCGCGTGCCGGACTCCGGTGTACCTCGTTTCGACCCCGTGGCGCTTTCCCCGCTCACCTTCGAACCGCTTCGGGCGGAGCAGTTTCCGGCGTTTGCCCTCGGCGTGGCAGCCGGTCGGCGGGGTGGTGTAGCACCGGCGGTATTCAATGCGTCCAATGAGGCGGCCGTGGCGCTCTTTCTCGACGGGCGGATCCGTTTCAGCGACATCGGCGTAGCGATTGCTAATTCGATTGACGCGCTGGCCGATCTGCCGGGCGACACCCGGGAGTCCATTCTCCGCGCCGACTCGGCGGCGCGGCGGCACGTTCAGGAGCACTTCGGATGTTGAGCACCATCTTCCCGATCCTCGCGCCAATTCTGGTGTTCGGGCTCGTCATCTTCGTCCACGAGCTCGGGCATTTCATTGCGGCGAAGGCCCTCGGCGTCTATGCGCCGCGCTTCTCCATCGGTTTCGGTCCGGCAATCTTCCGCAAGCGGCGCGGCGAAACGGAGTACGTCCTCGCTTGGCTGCCGCTCGGCGGATACGTCCGCATGGCCTCGCGGCACGATGCAGAGGCCGCGTTCCTCGAGGGCGGAAACGAGGAGAGCACGGCGCGGACGGAGAACGATCCAGGCTACGATCCGGACGCGATGATTCCGTTCGGCCCCAAACCGGTCCCCGAAAATCGCTGGTTCGAGAGCAAGCCACTTTGGGCTCGTGTCATCATTCTCACGGCCGGCGTCATCATGAACGGCCTACTCGCCGTCGTGGTGGCAACGACGTTGGTCATGCGCGCCGGGCAGGCGGACTACGATTCGACCGTCATCGGCGGGGTGGAGCGCGACGTTTCCGTGCCCGCCCTCGCACAACTGCACTCCGGCGACACCGTTCGCGCCGTGAACGGCAAGGTCGTCACGAGTTGGCGCGGACTGATCGAGGGCATGCTCGACAGCAAGGGCCAAATCGAGTTGACGACCAACCGCGGAACGTTGGCCGTGCCGCTGACCGACGACGGCCCCGACGCCCGTGAGATCGCGAGCCTCCTGGATCCATACCTGGCTCCGGTCATCGATACAGTCTTCGCCGACGATCGCGCGATGCAGGCTGGACTCCGCAAGGGCGACTCGGTCGTGAGCGTCGGCGGGCAGCCGATCTTCTCGTGGACCGACATGGTCGACAAGGTGGGCGCCTCTCCTGAGCGACCCTTGAACTTCGTCGTGCGTCGTGCCGGCGCGACTGAGTCGCTCACCGTGACGCCGAAGGCCGTGAAAACGGAGATTTCGCCGAGCGCGGATACAACCCTTGGGCGCATCGGCGCGGGCGCGCGCAACACCGCGCATCGTGTTCCGGTCGGCCTTGGTTACGCCATCCGATTGGGGTTGCGCGAGACGAAGAGCGATGCGGGTCAAGTTTTCCGCGTGCTGCGGCGCATCGGCACCGGCAAGCAATCCATGAAGGAGCTCGGTGGTCCGATCGCGATCACGCGCGTCGCCGTTAGTCAGGCGCGCAAAGGCTGGGACGATCTGTTCGCGCTCATTGCGCTGTTGAGCATCAACGTGGCGGTGCTCAACCTGCTGCCGATTCCAATCCTCGACGGTGGGCAAATTCTCATCAACGTCCTCGAATCGGCGAAGGGCAGCCCGTTCAGCATGCGAACGAGGGAATACATCCTCCGGTTTGGTCTCTTTGCCATCGCGCTGTTGTTCGCGATCGTGATGTACAACGACACCCGCGCCGGTTTTGCGAAGTTGTTTGGGTGGATAGGACGCTTGTTTGGCGCGTAACTCTCCCCTTTACATGGCGTTACGATCCGATTACGCTTCAAAGCTATCACAAAAAACATCGGACGCCGCCAAAAGGGCGGGGAATCAGCCAGGCCATGGGTTTCGACAAGACCGCAACCATCGCGAAGTACCAGACGCACAGCAACGACGTTGGGTCGACACGCGTTCAGGTCGCGCTCCTCACCGAGCGCATCAACTATCTCACCGACCACTTCCGCGCCCACAAGAAGGATCACCACGGTCGCCGTGGCCTTCTCAAAATGGTGGGTAAGCGACGCCGGTTGTTGAACTACCTGAAGCGCACGGATGTCGAGGGATACCGGCAGATCGTCCAGGAGCTTGGACTCCGGTACTAGTCACGGATGAGCACGACGGCGCGGGCGCATCGATTGCGGCCCGCGCGTTTTGCTATCCCCCACTCGTTCTTCTAACAGCCCCACTGGGGCAATCCAGCAATGATGCAACGCGTTGAAAAGACGTTCGCGGGGCGCAAGCTCTCCATCGAGACCGGACGTATGGCCAAGCAGGCCGCCGGCTCCGCGCTCGTGCAGTTCGGCGACACCATGGTGCTCGCCGCCGTCACCGTGAGCGACAATCAGAGCCCGCTCGATTTCTTCCCTCTGCTCGTGGAATACCGCGAGAAGACCTACGCCGCCGGCAAGATCCCCGGGGGCTACATCAAGCGAGAAGGCCGGCCCAGCGACAACGAGATTCTCTCGGCCCGCATCATCGACCGAACGATTCGTCCGCTGTTTCCTGAGGGCTTCAAGAACGAAGTCCAGGTCTTCATTTACGTGATTTCCGCGGACCAGGAAAATGCGCCCGACGTGCTCGCGCTCGTCGCCGCATCCGCCGCGCTCAACGCCTCGAAGATTCCGTTCACCACGCCGGTTGCCGCGACGCGCATCGGCCGGGTGCAGGGCAAGTGGCTCCTCAACCCGACCTTCGAACAGCTCGCCTACAGCGACATGGAGCTCGTCGTCGCCGGCTCGGCGGACTCGATCAACATGGTCGAAGGTGGCGCGCTCGAGGTTTCGGAAGAGGACGTCGTCGAAGCGTTCGGCGTCGCGCAGAAGGGCATCCGCGAGCTCATCGCCGCGCAGGAAGAGTTGCTCAAGAAAATGGGCGCCGAGCGGCCCGCGAAGATGGAGTGGGCGAAGGCCGCCGTCGACCAGACGCTGACCAGCAAAGTGCAGGATCTGGCGAACGGAAAGATCAAGGACGCGCTCAACCAGAAGGACAAGCACGGCCGCATTGCTGCCGTCGAGCGCGTGAAGAAAGAGATCGGGGAGCAGATGCTCGTCGATTTCCCCGACAACGGCAAGGACATCAAGACGCTGCTCGGCGACGTCGAATACAACCAACTCCGTTCGCAGGTCCTCGACTCGGGCTTCCGCGTCGACGGCCGCAAGGCGAACGAAGTCCGTCCGATTACGATCGACACGACCGTGATTCCGCGCGCCCACGGCTCGGCGCTGTTCACCCGCGGCCAGACGCAGGCGCTCGTCGCCGCGACCCTCGGCACCGCGAACGACGTCCAGCGCTACGAGACGGTCAACGAAGCGAAGGAATCGACCAAGTCGTTCATGTTGCACTACAACTTCCCGCCGTTCTCGACGGGCGAAGTCCGTCCGATGCGGGGCACCTCGCGCCGCGAGATCGGCCACGGGAATCTCGCCGAGCGTGCGCTGCAGGGCGTGCTGCCGGCGTTCGATGAGTTCCCGTACACGATACGGATCGTCTCCGACGTCCTCGAGTCGAACGGTTCATCGTCCATGGCGTCGGTGTGCGGCGGCTCGCTTGCGCTGTTCGACGCCGGCGTTCCGATTCGCGCCGCCGTCGCCGGTGTCGCGATGGGACTCATCAAGGAAGGGAAGAAGTACGCGATTCTCACCGACATTCTCGGCACCGAGGATCACCTCGGCGACATGGACTTCAAGGTCGCCGGCACGCGGAACGGCATCACTTCGATCCAGATGGACATCAAGATCGAGGGGCTCGATCTCAACATCATGAAGGAAGCCCTCGCGCAGGCGAAGGAAGGCCGCATGCATATCCTCGGCGAGATGGACAAGGCGCTCGACGCGCCGCGCGGGGATCTGTCGCCATACGCGCCGCGCATCGTGACGATGACGATCAGCCCGGAGAAGATCGGCGATCTCATCGGACCGAAGGGCAAGACCATCCGCGGCATTCAGGACGAGACGGGCGCCGAGCTCACCGTCGACGACACCGGCCTCGTCACCATCGCTGCCGTCGGCGGCGAGTCAATGGAGCGCGCCAGACAGATGGTCCAGGCGCTCACGGCCGAGCCAGTTGTCGGCGAGACCTATGAGGGCACCGTCAAGACGACGACGCCGTTCGGCGCCTTCGTCGAAATCATGCCCGGTACCGAGGGACTCGTGCATATCTCGGAGATGCGCCATGAGCGCACCGAGAAGACCGAGGACGTGGTCAAGAAGGGCGATCGCGTCAAGGTGAAGCTGATCGATCGCGACGAGCGTGGCCGACTGCGTCTGTCTATGAAGGCGTTGACTCCGCGTCCCGAAGGGATGCCTGAGCCGGAGAGCAACGGCGGCGGTAGCGGCGGAGAGCGTCCGCGTCGTGAGGGATCCGAAAGCCGTGGCGACCGCGGTGACCGTGGCGGCCGACCGCGTCGTGGCGGCGGGGCTGGCCGTGGTGGAGAGCGCCGGGACCGCGACTAGGTGACCGAAGTGGCAGACGTTGCGGCCGACGCCGTTTTTCGCCGAACCGTCCTTCCGAATGGCCTGACCGTACTCTCGGAGTTCATGCCGGGAGTACGGTCGGTTGCTTTTGCGGCGTGGGTTCGCGCCGCGTCGCTGCACGAGCCGCGTGAGCGTATGGGCGTCTCGCATCTGCTCGAGCACATGGTGTTCAAGGGAACGAAGCGACGAACAGCCCACGAAATCGCGCTATCGCTCGAGGCCCTCGGCGGATCGCTCGACGCCTACACGTCGCGGGAGCACACGGTCTATCAGGCCCGCGTGCTCGACGAGCACCTCGACGAGGCCGCAGACGTCATCGCGGATATCGTTTTCCACCCGTCACTTCGCGAATCGGACCTCAAGCTCGAACGCAAGGTCATCCTCGAGGAGATCGGGATGGTCGACGACACGCCCGACGACTTGGTGTTCGAGGTCCACAACGAAGCGCTCTGGGGCGAGCACCCGTACGGCTACTCGATCCTCGGCACCCGGGACACCGTGAACACATTAGGTGTCCCAGAGCTCCGCGATCTCCATCGCCGCGCGTACCATCCTGGTCGGTTGGTGATCTCCGCGGCCGGGAGCGTGGAACACGACCGGCTGCTCGACGTCCTTGCCCAAACTGGATGGACGGACCCTGACGCCGGTGACTCGAGCCCAATGTCCTCCCCGCCCGCGCAGACTGCGCCGCCCAAGTCCATCCACGTGACACGGGACGGCGCCCAGACCCACGTCGTGATGGGAACGAAGGCAGTCGCGCATGGTGATCCGGAGCGGTTCCCCCTGCTCCTTGTGAGCATGCTCCTCGGCGGCGGCATGAGCTCGCGCCTCTTTCAGCGGGTGAGAGAGGATCTGGGCTTGGCGTACGCCGTCTATACCTACCAATCGTTTCACGCCGACAGCGGCATGCACGGCGTGTACGTGGCGACCGCGCCCGATTCGACGGGCGCTGCGCTCGACGCGATCCGCGCCGAGCTCCGCACGGTCGTCGAGCATGGCTTGCCGGCGGACGAAGTGGCGATGGGTCGCCAACAGCTGAAAGGGCAGATCACCCTTTCTCTCGAAAGCGTCTCGTCGCGCATGTATCGAGCGGCGTCGGTCGAGCTGTACGACGAGCCATTTCGCACGCTCGACGAGATCCTCGCGCTCGTCGACGCCATCACCGTCGATGACGTTTCGCGGGTGGCGAGCGTCTACTTCGATCCGGAGCGAATGACTGTCGTGAGTCTCGGGCCGAAGGGCGCAGAATGAGATGGGCCCAATTAGCTTCCAGCGCAAATCGAACCCACCGCTAATTACTTCAGCCTGACCTCACGATGAAGATCGGCGTTCCGAAGGAAATCAAAACAAACGAGAATCGTATCGCGCTGGTGCCCGCGGGCGCCGAGTCGCTGATTGCTGCGGGACATTCCGTGCTCGTCGAAACCGGGGCAGGGTTGGGAAGCGGTTTCCCCGATGAGGCTTTCACGGCCGTCGGTGCCAAGATCGCGCCCGACGCGGCCACCACGTGGCGCGACAGCGAAATGATCATGAAGGTGAAGGAGCCGATCGAGCGCGAGTGGCAGCATATGCGTAGCGGCCAGCTGGTTTTCACGTACTTCCATTTCGCGGCCGACGAAAAGCTGACCAAGGCTCATATGGACAGTGGCGCGACTTGCGTCGCCTACGAGACGGTCGAGCTTCCGACGCGCGAGCTTCCGCTGCTCACGCCGATGTCCGAGGTCGCGGGTCGCATGGCGGTCCAAGAGGGCGCCAAGTACCTCGAGAAGCTGTACGGCGGCCGAGGCGTCCTGCTCGGCGGCGTCCCGGGCGTCGCGCCGGCGAAGGTCGTGATCCTCGGCGGCGGCATCGTCGGCATCAACGCCGCGAAGATAGCGGCCGGCATGGGCGCCAAGGTCACAATTCTCGACCTGTCCCTGGAACGGCTCCGCTACCTGTCCGACGTCATGCCGGCGAATTGCGTTCTGATCCACTCCAACCGCCACAACATCCTCGAGCAGATTGAAACAGCTGATCTCGTGGTGGGCGCGGTGCTCATCCCTGGCGCGAAGGCGCCGAAACTCATCCGGCGGGATGACCTCAAGTTGATGCAACCTGGCGCCGTAATCGTCGATGTAGCGATCGACCAAGGCGGTTGCGTCGAGACGATCCACGCGACCACGCATGAAAACCCCACCTATGTCGTCGACGGCATCATCCACTACGGCGTGGCCAACATGCCGGGTGGCGTACCGAGAACCTCCACGCTTGCCCTCACCAACGCGACGTTGCCGTACGCGCTACAACTGGCGAACAAGGGCTGGAAGCGGGCGCTCCGGGAGAATCCGGCGCTGCTTCGCGGCCTCAACATGACCGAAGGTCACGTTACGTATCCCGGCGTCGCCGAGGCATTCGGGCTCCGTTACGAATCCGCTGAAGGTTTCGTCTCCTAAGTACCGACGTCCCAATACCTTGAAGTGAAATGCGCTGGCCTTTCCTCAAAGCAGGCTCGCTTTTTCCCGCGAACGCGATCGGTGTCGACCTCGGCACGGCGAATACTCTCATCTATGTAAAGGGTGAGGGGATCGTCCTCAACGAGCCGTCCGTCGTCGCTATCGACCGCGAGAGTAAGAAAATCAAGGGTGTCGGGCTCGAGGCGAAACGAATGCTCGGCCGTACACCCGAAGGCGTCATTGCTGTTCGCCCGATGAAAGACGGCGTCATCGCCGACTTCGACGTGACCGAGAAGATGCTGCGGTATTTCCTCACCCTCATCATCGAGAACCACGTCTTCAAGGTGAAACCCAGAGTGATCGTGTGTGTACCCTCTGGTATCACCGAGGTGGAGAAGCGTGCCGTGCGCGACTCGGCGCTTGGCGCTGGCGCGAAAGAAGTCTTCATGGTAGCCGAGCCGATGGCGGCGGCGATCGGGGTCGGTCTGCCCGTCGAGACCCCGACCGGCAACATGGTCATCGATATCGGCGGCGGGACGACGGAAATCGCCGTTATCGCGCTCTCCGGCATCGTTAGTGATACATCGATTCGCACCGGCGGCGACGAGCTCGATATTTCGATCGTGCAGTTCATGCGAAAGAACTACAACCTCCTCATCGGCGAGCCCACTGCCGAACAGATCAAGATCAACATCGGCTCGGCGGCGCCCGTCGGCGACGAACGCGAAATGGAAGTGAAGGGACGCGACCTCGTTTCCGGCATCCCGAAGACGGTGCGCGTCCACTCGAGCGAGATTCGTGAGGCGATCCAGGAGCCGATCCAGCAGATCGTCGACGCCGTGCGTCGCGCGCTCGAGATCACGCCGCCGGAGTTGGCGAGCGATATCGTCGATCGGGGTATCGTGATGACGGGCGGCGGTGCTTTGATTCGAGGGCTCGACCTTCTGCTCAGTCAGGAGACGAGCCTGCCCATTCACGTCGACGAGGATCCGCTCACGTGCGTCGTGCGCGGAACAGGCCGGATTCTCGACGATGAGGAGAAATACGCGTCGGTCCTCAGCTCGTGAGGTAAGCGTTGGCGAACGCGGCACGACTTGGAAATCGCGTCGACGTCGGCCTGCTGGCCGGCTGCGTCGTGTTGTCGCTCGTCATGGTCGTTCTCAAGGACGAAGACCGCGAGCCGATCGCCAGTGGGCTGCGCCGATCATTGGTCGCCCCGCTCGTCAGCTTGCAGCGCGGCGCCGAGCGATGGCGCAATGCCTGGGTCGCGAGCGACCAGTACCAAACGACGATTGATTCGCTCTCCCTGCGCGCCGCGAATGCGCAGGCCATGAGGTCCGAGAACGACCAGCTGCGCAAGCTCATCGGGCTCGGATCGCGACTTGGCTGGGGCTTCGTGCCCGCCGAAGCGCTCCACAGCACCGCGCAGAGCGAGGAGCTCGTCACGACGATCACGTTGACCGCCGGCAGCAGCGCGGGCATCAAGCGTTACAGCCCGGTTGTCGCTCCGGAAGGGATCGTGGGAATGATCCAGACGGCAGATCCGTCGATGAGCATCGCGATCCTCTATACGCATCCGGATTTTCACGCCAGCGCGATGTCGGCGGACGGTGCCGCATTCGGTATCATCTATCCGCACAATCCCGGCGTCGCACGCGCCGACGCGTACATGCTCGAGATGCGCAACGTGCCGACGAAGATCACCCTCAAGCCGGGCACGGTGATCTATACCGCCGGCTTGGGCGGCGTCTTTCCGCGCGGAATTACGGTCGGAACGGTCGCCCAGGAGATCAAGACGTCTGAGGTCTGGAGCCGCACGTATCTCGTGCGCCCCGCCGTCACGCCGTCACGGATTACGACCGTTCTCGTTCTCAATGCTCAGCGCGTGACGCAGGGAACGGGGAATGTGTGGGGCGGCGCCGCGGTCAACGCGGATTCGGCGACGCGACGCATCGCGGCCGCGGGCGATTCGATTGCGAAACAGGCGGCGCAGCTCGAGGCGCAGGCCCGCGCCGCCGTACTCGACTCGGTGCGTCGCGCGACGATCGATTCGGTGCGACGATCGCTCGGCGCTTTCGCGCCGCCACAGGCCGACACGTCGCACGCCGCGGGACGACCGGCTCGCGACTCAACTCGCCCCGACACCGCTCGAACGAAGCGACCATGAGTTGGACCGGCGTGGCGCGGACCATCATCGTCTGCGCGATCCTGATCGTACTACACTTCACGCTGAGGCCGTTGCTCGCCTTGCGGGCCTCGCCTGATTTCTTGATCATCGCGCTCCTGCTGGGAGCGGTTCGACTTCGCCCCGGAATGGGTGCGTTATATGGCTTCGCGCTCGGGCTGGTGGCGGGATCACTCGACGTCGGCGGGTTCGGTGCGGCCGCGCTCGGCATGTCGATCATCGGCTTCGGCGCGTCTTGGCTCAAGGCAGTATTCTTCGCTGATAACCTGGCGTTGAACGGCTTCTTCTTGTTCATCGCGAAGTGGCTGTTCGATTTGGTCTTTCTGTTGGTCGGCCACCGCGCGCATGGTGCCGAGCTTGCGATGCAGTTGTTCGTGTGGTCGCCGCTCTCGGCGGCCGTTACCGCGGTGGCCGGTGTGATCGCACTGTCGATTCTCCGTCCACTCATGGAAATGCGCACCGCATGAGCTTCCATCCGAACGACGTCATCCGGCGTGGGCGCGCGGCAAGCGTCATCGTCTCGGGCGTGCTCATATTCCTGCTGAGCGCGTTCTTTCGCGCGCAGGTGATCCGCAACCAGGAATCACTGCTCCAGTCGGAGGAAAACCGACTCCGCCAAATCCCGACGGCCGCGCCGCGTGGCCGCATTCTCGACCGCAACAACAAGCCGATCGCCGAGAACGTGGTCGGATATTCCGTCGCGCTCCTCGCCCAGCGCGAGGACACGTTGCGCTCGACACTGGACCGGTTGAAGACGGCGATCAATCTCACGCCGAGGCAGTATCAGGACGCCATCCGGCGCTTCCATCGCGACCCGACGCGTCCCACGGTGATCATCCAGGATGCGTCGCTCGACGTCGTGTCGGTGCTCGAGGAGCACCACATGGACTTCCCGAGCCTGATCATCCAGTCGGCTCCGAAGCGGATTTATCCGAATGGTACCGCCGTCGGCGCGCTGGTCGGCTACATCGGCGAGATCAGCGAAGGCCAGCTCACCAATCTCGCGAGCGCGGGCTACAAGCCCGGTCAGTTGATCGGTCAGCGCGGGCTCGAGAAGCAGTACGAGCAGGAGCTGCGCGGTCGTGAAGGAGTGCAGTTCGTCGAGGTCGACGCAAAAAATCGCATCGTTTCCACGGGGCGCGCGCGCGACGCGATCACGCCCGAGGAAGGACCACCGCTCTACACGAACATCGATCTGGATTTGCAGGAGTACATTCACTCGCTCTTCGGCGACTCGCTCGCCGCCGGAGCGATCGCGATGAACCCGAAGACGGGCGAGGTGCTCGCCCTCTATAGCTCGCCCTCGATCGATCCGAACCGGTTCGTCGGCGGCGTGCCGGCGTCGTACTACGATTCCATTCGAACCGACCCGCGCCAACCCGAATACAACAAGGTGACGCAGGCGACTCAGCCGCCCGGCTCTACATTCAAGCTGGCGACGTCGGTCATGGGACTCGAGGACAGTCTCATCACCTTCGATTCCCACATGCCACAAGCCTGCAACGGCTTCTACTACTTCGGCAACCGTCCCTGGCGTTGTTGGCGAAAAGAAGGGCACGGCAGTCTGAGTCTCGCCGGCGCGATCGCGCAATCATGCGACGTCTATTTCTACCAGCTCGGCTTGAAACTGTCTTTGAGCCGCCTCGTTGCGGGCGGCGTGGGGCTCGGGTTCGACCGAAAGAGCGGCATTGACCTGCCCGAAGAGAACAAACCGCGTTTCCCGACGAGCGTGCCCGACTACTTCAATCAGAAGTATGGTCCGCGGAATTGGACGCCCGAGGCAGTTTCGCTGAACATGGCGATCGGTCAGGGTGAAAACGCGCAGACCGTCGTGAACATGGCGCGGTTCTACAGCGCCCTGGCGACCGACGGAACCGAGCCGACGCCGATGATCAAGAAGGGAACACCCAAGCTCTCCAAACGCATCACACTTGCTCCCGAGCAGATCGCACAGCTCCGCAAGGCGATGATGGGCGTGGTCTCGGAAGGCGGCACGGCCGCCGGCGCGGCGATCAAGGGCGTCAAGGTCGCCGGTAAGACCGGGACGGCGCAGACGATGCGCAATGACAAAAACGGCAAGCCGCTCTACTGGGCGTGGTTCGCCGGCATGGCGCCCGCCGACGATCCACAGATCGTCGTCGTCGTCATGGTCCCGAACGTCACGTTCGAAGGCGCGACCTCCGCCGGCTTTGCGACGAAGATTATCGCGCACTACCTGCACACGCAGATCGCGAACACGATCGAGAACACGGGCTGATGCCGGTCACACGGCGCATCAACGTCGATCTGCCGCTGGTCATCGTCGCCTGCGCGCTCACGCTGTACGGGCTCGCGATCGTCTTCTCGGCGGGCCAGACGGACGTCAAAACGGTCGCACAGGGCGCGTACCGACTCCAGGCGATCTGGACGTGCGTCGGTATCCTTGGCGCGTTCGCCGTGAGCCGCGCGTCCGTGCGGCTCATCGAGTGGATGACGCTCCCCGCGTACGGGCTGACGATCTTGCTTCTCGTTGCGCTCCTCGCGGGATTCGGCTCCGGTGCCGGCACGGCGACGAGCACATCGGGCTGGCTTACCATCGCCGGCCATCGGCTCGGGCAACCGGCTGAGTTGGCGAAGCTCACCGTTGTGCTGATGCTGGCACGCGTGCTCAGCCAGAATCGTATCGCGCCGAAGTCGATGATCGAGCTCTGGAAGCCGCTGGTCGTCGCCGGCCTGCCGCTGCTCCTCATCATGGCGCAGGGCGACCTCGGCACGTCGATCGTATTCGTCGGAATCTTTTTCGCGATGCTGTTCTGGGCCGGTGTGGAGTGGCAACTGCTCGTGCTGCTCGCGAGTCCCGTGATCAGCTTGATGTTGGGTTTCGATTCGCGAATCTGGGGCGCGTGGTTCCTGACCGTTCTTGCCCTCGTGCTCTGGTACAAGCCCTTCCTCGGCGAAGCCCTGGCGATCATTGCACTCAATGTGATCATGGGCGTTCTCGGGCCGTTGCTGTGGGAGCACCTGAAGCCCTATCGGCAAAACCGGCTCAAGGTTTTCCTCGATCCGAACGTCGATCCGCGCGGCAGCGGCTATCACGTCATTCAGTCGCGCGTCGCGATCGGCTCGGGTGGCTGGTTCGGGCGCGGTTATCTCCACGGTCCGCAAAAACGCCTCGCATTTCTTCCCGAGCAATACACCGATTTCATCTTCGCCGTCGTTGGCGAGGAATTGGGCTTCATCGGCGTGATGGTGGCGCTCGCGCTGTTCCTGTTTCTCTTCCTGCGCGTCATTCGAATTTCTGAGCGCGCCAACGATTCGTTCAGCAGCCTGGTCGCCTTCGGGTTGCTCGCGAGCTGGTTCACGCACGCGCTGGAGAACATTGGCATGACGCTCGGGCTGATGCCGATCACGGGCATTCCGCTGCCGTTCTTCAGCTACGGCGGTTCGTTCATGCTCGCGTGCTGGCTGTCGGTTGGCGTCCTAGCGCGGATCTCGAGTGAGGGACGCGGCGGAATGGTGGGCGCGCTCAAGGTTTAGCGGCCGTCATCCTGAGGAGCGAAGCGACGAAGGACCCAGCCTCCCTGGTTAGTAACCGAGTTCGGACGGTAGGTCCTTCGCTTCGCTCAGGATGACGGCTCCAACCCTAGCCTGAGCTTGCCTACTCCCCCAAATTGCCCTAATGGCATGGTGGACGAAGAAGGACAAAAAACCTCGGCAGCCCAAGCGCCAGCGTCTGGAGATCCCGGCCGACGTTTGGGAGAAGTGTGAGGCCTGCGGCCACACTGACATCCGGGAGAAGTTCGAGCGCAACATGAACGTCTGTCCGAACTGCGACTACCATCGTCGCATTCGGGCCGCCGACTACTGCGCTCTGCTTCTCGACGAGTCCACGATGGAGGAAGTCGAGGTGGACCTGCGGTCCACCGATCCACTCGGGTTCCCGGATTATCCGGGTCGTCTCAAGAAGGCGATCACGAACGCGGGTGACACCGACGCTCTGCTCGCCTGCACGGGAACGCTCGATTCGCTGCCGGTGAGCCTGGGCGTGATGGACTTCGCGTTCATGGGTGGGTCGATGGGCTCGGTCGTCGGCGAGAAGATCGCCCGCCTCGCCCAACGGTCGCTCGAGCGAAAGTATCCGCTCATCGTCGTCTCGGCGTCGGGCGGTGCACGAATGCAGGAAGGCGTTCTCTCGCTCATGCAGATGGCCAAAGTGTCCGCGGTGCTCGCGCAACTCGCTGAACGGCGCATTCCGTACATCTCGATTCTCACAAACCCGACGACAGGCGGAGTGAGCGCGAGCTACGCGATGCTTGGCGACGCCATCCTCGCCGAGCCTGGCGCGGTGATCGGCTTTGCCGGCCCTCGTGTCATCAAGCAGACACTGGGTCAGGACTTGCCCGATGGGTTCCAGACATCCGAGTTTCTCCTCGAGCACGGGATGCTCGATTGCGTGACGCATCGCCGAAATCTCAAGCGCACGGTGAGCCAGTTGCTGCGTCACATGTCGGGCCGCCCGGCGGCAACGGGGTGGAGCTCGCCCTGAACGCGCAGCCTGCGCTCGCCGGCTATCGCGAAGCGCTCGACTACCTCTTCGCCCGCACCACCGGCGGGTTCAAGTTCGGCCTCGAACGCACGCGCGAGCTCTTGGCGCACCTCGGCAACCCCGAAGCGCGCTATCCGTCGCTGCACATTGCCGGCACCAATGGGAAGGGAAGCAGTGTCGCCACGATGGCCACGGTGCTCACCTCCATGGGACACCGAGTCGCGACGTACACCTCGCCACACCTCGTGGATTTTCGGGAGCGAATGGTCGTTGGCGGACAGATGATCCCCGCCGACGACGTCGTGTCGTTCATCACGCGCTACACGCCGGTCGTCGAAGAGATCGGCGCCAGTTTCTTCGAAGCGACGACGGCGATGGCGTTCGACTACTTCGCGCGTGCCGGCGCCGACGTCGCGGTCATCGAGGCCGGGCTCGGCGGACGACTCGATTCCACGAACGTGGTCGACCCGATCGTCGCGGGAGTCACGTCGATCGGCCTGGATCATACCGAATACCTCGGCTCAACTCTCGACGAGATCGCGCGAGAGAAAGCCGGCATCTTCAAGCCAGGCCGCGCCGCGGTGATCGGTGAGACCAACCCCCGAATCGGGGCGCTGCTGGCGCGATTTGCCGAGCAACACGCGGCATCGAGCGTCCGAATAGCGACTGAAGAAATTCGGCTCGAGCACGTGGACGTCGGATCCGCGGGTACGACGTGCGACGTCGTGTGGAAGGGACAACACCTTCGGCTCACGACGCCCCTCGCGGGCCGGCATCAGGCGGCTAACTTGGCCTTCGCGATGGCGATGCTGGAAGCCGCGGGACCGCCCTTCGCTCCGTCTGCCGAGACGTGGGCGAAGGCGCTGCCCGCCGTTCGCATTCCCGGCCGCTTCGAGCGCGCGGGCAAATTCATCCTCGACGTCGCGCACAATCCCGCTGGCGTAGACGTCCTCGTTCAAACGCTGCGATCGGTCGCGCCGCCGGAGCCGATCGTGGCGCTTCTCTGTGTCCTGCGCGACAAGGACTGGCGCGACATGATCCGCGTGCTGTCGACCGTCGTGTCCCGATTCGTCCTCACGATGGCACCAACCGCTCCGGAAAGCCGCGCGTGGGACATCGCCGAGGCGGCGGCCTTCGCGCGAGACACCGGGCGCGATGTTGACGTCGTGATGGACTTTCACGAGGCGATCGACCGTGCCTCGTCCGGAGCCGGCTCGGTGCTCGTCACCGGCTCGTTTCACACGGTGGGCGATACGATGTCGCTGTTGCCGCCCGCGTCGAAAGCCGGATAGCTTTGCTGGATGGCCCAGGGCGCCCTCCCGGGATTTCGTGACTTCTATCCGGAACAGTTCGCGGAACGCGCGCACGTGACAAACGTGTGGCGCGATGTCGCGCGTCGTTTCGCGTTCGCCGAATACGATGGACCGCCGCTGGAGCCGCTGGAGCTTTATACCAAGAAAAGCGGTGACGAGATCGTGGGACAGCTCTACAACTTCACCGACAAGGGCGGGCGCGACATCGCGTTGCGCCCCGAGATGACACCGACCCTCGCTCGCATGGCGGCCGCGAAGGCAGCGGCGCTGCGAAAGCCGATCCGCTGGTTTTCGATGCCCCAGCTCTTCCGCTACGAACGGCAGCAGCGAGGCCGTCTCCGCGAGCATTTTCAACTGAACGTCGACATCATCGGCGAAGCCGACGTCACCGCCGACGCCGAGCTGCTCGCGGTCGCCATCGAAGTGATGCGCGGCTGCGGACTGTCGGCGCACGACGTTCGCGCGCGCGTCTCGGATCGTCGTCTCCTACACGCGATCCTCGCCGAGCTCGGCGTCGTCGAAGAGCGACATCCCACGGTATTCGGCGTCGTGGACAAGATTCATCGACAGCCACGGGATGTCTCGCGCGAGAAGCTGACCGCTGCCGGCATGCGCGACGATGCGATCGACGACTTCATGGGCCTCACGAAAGAGGCGACCCTCGACCAACTCGACCAACGCTTCGGCGGTGCCGCGGCGGTGAAGGCGTCGATCGACGAGATGCGGCGCTACTTCGCCTGTCTCGAGGGACTCGGCGTCCTCGAGTGGGTGACGATCGATCTGTCAATCGTTCGCGGATTGGCATACTACACTGGAATTGTCTTCGAGCTGTTCGACGCAAAGGGTGAGCTCCGCGCGATCTGCGGCGGCGGGCGATACGACACGCTCCTCGCCTCGCTGGGCGGTGTCGACCTTCCGGCACTAGGATTCGGGATGGGCGATGTGGTGCTCACCGAGTTGCTCCGTGAGCGTGGCCTGCTTCCTAGTGCGGCACCACATCCCCAAGTCTGGGTCGCGGCGGAAGCCCCATCGCAGCAGAGCGACGTTCGTCGTGCCGCGACGGCGTTGCGGCGCATCGGCGTCAGCGTGGAATACGCATTGCGCGACCAGCCGCTGATGAAGCAGGTACGTTCCGCGAAGGCGGCTGGTGCCGAGTGGGTGCTGACGTTGCATCTCCCGGGACGACCCGAAGCCCCGCCTGAACCGCACAGCTGGAAGCCGGACGCACCACCCGACTGGAATCGCGCGATTACCGAAATTGGTCTCTAGGAACTGATTCGATCAATGGCAGACGACAAGAAGCTGACGACTCGCGAAGCCGACTTTAGCGCCTGGTACAACGAGGTGGTCCTGCGCGCCGAACTGGCCGACTACTCGCCCGTGCGCGGCTGCATGGTCATCCGTCCCAACGGCTACGGCATCTGGGAGCGGATGCAGCGCGCCCT
>JAICJQ010000143.1 GCA_025928335.1 Gemmatimonadaceae bacterium | reverse complement strand
GAACGCCGCGCGCGTCGCCCTGCTGCCGCACACGTACGCGACGAGCCCACAGCGCGTCTTGAAGGTCCCGGGCCTTCACACCGTCGACACGAAAGGTGGTAATCGCCGACGCGAGGCGCGGATCCTCCGGAGAGGAGATCCGCGCCGCGGGAATGCGCGCCAGACCGTCGCGCAATCGCTTCGTCAACATCGCGTCCCAGCGTTCGATGCGCGACATGCCGATCTTGTCGATGAACCCGAGCGCCGCCGTCAGCCCTTCGTGGACCGGGACTGAGCCGGTGCCGTATTGCATGAATCGGAACGCGCAGCTTTCATGGTAGTCCAAGTGCGAGCTGGCCAGCGTCGTCCAGAACCGGTCCTGAACGTCGCGCCGAATGTAGAGAAAGCCGGTTCCCTTTGGCGCCATCATCCACTTGTGTGGACTCGCGACATACGCGTCGCAACCCAACGCTTTGACGTCGACCTGCATCTGCCCGACGGCCTGGGCTCCGTCGACGAGCGCCAACGCGCCATGATCCCGGATCATCGAACACAGCTCGCGCGCCGGCATCTTCGTGCCGAGTCCGGAGACGACGTGGCTGAACATCACCGCTTTGGTCCTCGGCGTCATTGCCTCGGCGAAGAGCTTCACCACGCCGTCGACGCCGCCTTTCGTGCCGTCGTCGAGCCGCAGTTCCTTGACGACGATGCCGAATCGCTTCGCCTTGAGGCGCCAGGGCGAGATGCAGCCGCCGTGCTCCTGATCGGTCGAGATCACCTCGTCGCCGGCCGACAGATCGAGGCCGTTGGCGAGGAAGTTCATGCTCATCGTCGCGTTTTGCGTGACCGCAACCTCGTCCGGTTTCGCGTTGATGAACGCGCCGACCGCCGTGCGAATGCCGAGCGCCGGCTCGTACCCGGTCAGCGGCTCGCCTTCCGGATGCTCGTACCCCCAAGCCGCGAGCCGAGTCTCGAGCGCCCGCGTGCCGTTGACGAGCGCGTCGACCACTTCGCGCGGCGATGCGCCGAGCGTCCCGGTGTTACAGTAGGTGACGCCCTTCGGTATCAGAAAATGCTTACGGGCCTCGGCGAAGACCGCGGCGTCGGGTTCAGCCGGTCCTGGTCGAAACACCGAGCCCGGAGTCGCCGCGGCGACGGGAAAGACAGCGAGCATGTCGAGCGCCGGCGACGCCACACCCGCGACGGCAGCCGCGCCAGCAATACGGCTGAGAAAGCCTCGACGATCGAGGCCCGCCGGTGAGTTGCCCCGCGAATACGATTCGTTGGACATGAGCATCCTCTGATCAAGCTGGTCTGCCGGAGCGCTTGCGCGGACCGGGCGCGCATGATGTCGGCGCCTCGGACGCGATCTCGCGACGACACGAGGATGTGTATTGTGATTCCGCGCGAGGCAGCGCGGAAGAGCTAGTGCGGTGTGACGGTGCGCTGCGGGGCGCGCTGGCGTTCGGGAAGCTCGATCGGCTGAATCGGTCCGGCGCCCAGTGCCCGCGGTTGGCCGGTCGCCGTCGACGCGGCATTCGACTCCGAGCCACTGCTCTGCGCCGGCCGATCGACGAAAATCTTCGTCACGAATCGCTGACCCTCCGAGATACGCTCGATCTCGATCGCGATCGCGTCCACCGCTCGCTCGATGCTCTCCAGCCGCGGCGCGATGTCCGATGGAACCGGCCCCCGCTCCGGCTTTCTCCGAAGGATCCGTTTGGCCCAGGCAATCGAAACCGGCAATCCCAAAGCGAGGAAAAGCCCCGCCGACGTGATTATCAAAAGGTCTGAATCGATTGCCTGAATCGGAAATCGGCCCGCTGGCGCGGTTTCCGTCGTGCCGATCGGACGCCCCTGAACCTGAGCGAGCTGCGCCTCGTGAAAGGCGATCTCTCCCTTGACTCGGGCGATCTCCACTCCTGCGTCGGCCCACGCTTGCTGCACGCGCGGCCGTGCGGGATTGCTCTGCAACATGACGTTGAGCTGCGCGTAAAGTCCGTCCCACTTCGCCTGAAGACCCGAAAGCTGGACCCGCAGATCGCCCAATTGCGCCTGGAGCGTGCCCGCGTCCGGTGCCTGCACGTGAGTTGCAGCCGCGCGAGGAGTGGCGGCGGACCCGCCTGGCTCCTGAATCGGCCCCGCGGCTATTCGAGTGATGGACGCCATGGCGAGTCCTACGGTTGGGCCGGGGCTGCGGTTTCTAGTCTCGCCTGTCGACGGACACAAGTGTGGCGATAACGTCGGCCGCCGCGGGTGGCCGATCGTCGGCGCGCTTTGCGAGCAATCGCATCACCAGCGAATCGAGAACGGCCGGGATCTCCCGGCGCTTCGTCGAAGGACGCGCCGGTATCTCCACCAGATGCGCGGTGAGCACCGCTTGTCTCGATGATGCCGTGAAGGGGAGGACGCCGGTCAGCACCTCGTAGGCAATGACGCCGAGCGCGTAGAGATCTGTGCGATGATCGACGGACTTTTCCCCCGCGTGCTGCTCGGGCGACATATAGGCGGGCGTCCCGATGCTCGCGCCGGTCGACGTCCGCACGCCGTCGCCAGGCGATGTCGCGGCCAGGATCGCCTTGGCTACGCCAAAGTCGGCGATCATCGCGCGGCCCTCGGCCAGCAGGACGTTGTCCGGCTTGAGATCGCGATGCACCACGCCGCGTGCGTGCGCGTACTCGAGTGCTCGGGCGATGTCGCCCAGCACAGAAAGCACGTCGGAAATCGGGAGACGCCCTTCGCGGCGGAGCCGAGCACCCAACGACTCCCCCTCGACGACAGGCATCGTGTACCACAACCGATCGCCGCTGTCGCCGGAATCCAATAGCGGCACAATGTGCTCGTGCGAGAGTTGTGATGCGAGCGCGATCTCCCGCCGAAAGCGCGCGGCAACACCCGCGCTGGCCGTCGCGCGCAACACCTTGAGGGCTACTGAACGGCCGACCGCCGAGCCGCCTCGCTCTCGCGCGCGATACACGATCGCCATCCCGCCGGCGCCGATTTCGTTCTCGATCATGTAACGATCAGCGATCGCGTTGCGGAACCGCGCCTGATCCGGACCCTCGTCCCACAGATTGGCAAACCGCACCACCGCGGGACGCTCGAGATATTCGCCATCACGCTCCAGTCGCTCGCACGCCGCCACGAGTCGTTCGACTTCGTCGCGCAGCAACGCGTCGTGGCCGCACGCGTCGTCGAGGTAGGCGGGGCGTTCCCTTGCATCTCGCGCCAACGCGCCATCGAGAATCGGCTCGACCACCGACCATCGCTCCGACGACGGAAGCCCACCGCGTGCACGCGCGTCGGTCATGGCGCGAGGGCGGCGGCGAGAAGGGCGCGCGCCTTGACCCAGTCGCGCTGAACGGTTCGTACCGTGACGCCAAGCTCCGTGGCGACTTCGGCCTCGGAAAGCGCCGCGAAAAACCGCAGCTCGACGAGACGCGCCAGCCGCGGCGACGTTTCCGCCAACCGCGTGCACGCGGCGTCGATCGCGAGCAGTAATTCCGGATCGTCGTCGGCGGCGACCGCGTACTCGTCGAGTGTGACCCGGCGTAATCCGCCACCATGCCGCTCCGCGGCGCGGGCTCGGGCGCGGTCTACGAGGATGTGCCGCATCGCCACCGAGGCGACCGCCCGGAAGTGCGCTTCATCCCGCCACATACCCGGCGAGCCGGATGCCAGCTTCAAGTAGGCTTCGTGCACCAGGGCGGTCGTGTTCAGCGTCTGATTCGCATCGTCGCCGGGTCTCGCCAGATGGCGATGCGCGACCGTCCGGAGCTCCCGGTAGGCGAGCTCCGTCAACGCTTCGAGCGAGAGACCGGGCTGATGTTCCGTCACGATGTCGTGTCCCGTCCGCCTTTTTCGTGTTCCTAAAGAGGAGCGATCGATTGCCAACTCAATAGCCCACCGTCTATGCGCTTACCGCAGCAGCGTTTTCGATGCACTGTCGCCATTCTACTGCTCGCCACCGCCTGCGCCAGCCGCCCCGACCACTCGGCCCGCCACGGGATCGAGGCGGCGTACAGGACCATGGAAGCGGGCTTTCAGCAAGGAAAGCCGGAGCTCATCGCGGCCAGTTACACTGACGACGCCGAGTGGTATCCGCCCGATGGACCCGTGCTCAAGGGTCCGCCCGCGATCGGTCGCGCCTGGAAGGACAACGGCGCGGCCACAGGGGATCGGCTTCGTATGGACGTCGCCGAAGTGAGCCAGGACGGGGGACGGGCTGACGAGATCGGCCGGTTCACGATCAGTGCGAGCGACGGATCGGTCGTCGCCGCCGGCAAATATCTCGTCATCTGGGTCCGGCAGCCGGACGGCAGCTGGAAAGCACGGCGGGGCATGTACAACTGGGATATTCCTCCCCGGCGTCCCTGAGCGGTCGTGCGACCAACGAGCGAATCGATATATTCGCGATACTTCTCGGTCGGGTGGAATTATGGCTGACGGAATTGGCACGTTGCATCTCGTCGACGGTGGTGAGCCGTTCAGCAACGACGCGGTGACGGTCGGGATGACACTCGGCGACCGCTATCGCATCGAGCAGCGCATCGCCGAAGGTGGGATGGCGATCGTCTTTTTGGCCACCGATCTCCGCCACGACCGCCGTGTGGCCGTCAAGGTGCTGCATGAATCGCTCGCCCACACGATCGGCGTTCAGCGCTTCCTGCGCGAGATCGAGGTTATCGCCCGCCTCAACCATCCGCACCTGCTCACGCTGATCGATTCCGGGACGTCGGGCGGCTTTCCGTATTACGTGATGCCGTACATCGAGGCGCAAAGTCTCCGCGAGCGGATCACCGAGCTCGGGACGCTGCCGCTCGACGAGGCCATTCGGATCGCCCGCGAGGTCGCGGACGGACTCGCCTACGCGCACGAGCGCGGCGTCGTGCATCGCGACATCAAGCCCTCCAACATCCTGATGAGCGACGGCCACGCCGTCGTCGCCGATTTCGGCATCGCCACCGCCATTAGAAAATCATCAATCGGTCGCGTGACGATCAGCGGCACGTCGCTCGGCAGTCCGACGTACATGAGCCCCGAACAGGCCGCCGGCGAAGCGGACGTCGACGTCCGCAGCGACGTGTATTCGCTCGGCTGTGTGCTGTTCGAAATGTTGACCGGTCAGCCTCCGGTGAGTCTGCTCTCCGCGCAGCAGATGCTCACGCAGAAGCTCACGGGCGGATTCACTCGGCTGCGCGAGCTCCGTCCCGATTTGCCGGCGGCGCTCGACACTGTCCTCCAACGCGCGATGGCTCCCGACCGAGCGCAGCGGTTCGCGACGGTCGACGAATTCGCGCAGGCGATTACCGCATCACTGCCGGTGAGCTCCGGGTTATCGACCCGAACGCGCTGGGCGTTCGCCGTCGGCGCGTTCGTCGTACTGGGTGTTGGTGGTGCACTCGCATGGCACCAGCGGCAAGTCGTGCTGGCCACGCAACGAGTCGGGCAGATCACCCAATTCGTCCACGAGGGCAGACTGCACGATGCTTTCGAAGTGAGTCGCGAAGTGTTGCCGGTACTGCCTCACGACACCACCCTCGGCGCACTTCGCCCTGCCTTCACGGATTTCTTGAGGGTGGTGACGGTACCTTCCGGCGCCCGCGTGTCCGTGCGCCGCTTGGGTAGCCGCGACAGCGCCTGGCGCCCGGTTGGGGTTACTCCGCTCGACAGTTTGCCGATGCCGAAGCTCCTGCACGAGATGGGCTACCAGATGCGCATCGAACGTGACGGCTACGAGACCGCCGATCTCCTCGCCGCGGTGTTTACCGATTCGCGCAAGATTGGCGGCGCTGCTCCGCTCGATACCCTGTTTCTCGATCCCCTCGGCCGTTCGACTTCCGGCATGGCGCGGATCCGTGGCTTCCGAGCCGCCAACGGCAAGGGCGGCCAGGTCAGTCTGGCGGATTATCACATCGGGAAGCGCGAAGTCACGAATCGCGAGTACATGCAGTTCGTTTCGGCGGGAGGATATCGCAACCGCGAGTACTGGTCCGAGCCGATGACCCGGAACGGCATCCCGCTGAGCTGGGAGGCAGGCGTTGCGTCGTTGGTCGACCGCACCGGGCAAGCGGGACCCAGCACCTGGAGCGGCGGCACATTTGCGACAGGACAGGAGAACTTTCCGGTGTCGGGGGTGAGCTGGTACGAAGCCGCCGCGTATGCGCGCTTCCGCAAGCTGCAGCTTCCGACGTTGAGGCACTGGCAGAACGCCTCGCTGCGCAGCAATCGAGAAGTCCTCTGGATGTACCTGCCCTCGAGCAACATGAACGGCGCCGGACCGCGCGCGGCCGGATTGGGAATCATGAATGCCTGGGGCCTGTACGATGTGGCCGGCAACGTTCGAGAATGGTGCGCGAACGAGCTCGATTCCGGGCGTGTCACGCAAGGCGGCTCGTGGGAAGATTCACCCTTCCATGTCACTCATCTGATCGCGAAAGACGCGTTCGATCGCTCACCCGGCAACGGCGTTCGACTGATGAGCGCCACCGATCCGGAATCGACGTTGACAGTCGTGTCAGGGCGCATCCGACGCGCAGTTGCGCCGGACTTCGGCAAGATGACTCCAGTATCGGATGCGGTATTCGACGGATTCCGCCGCATGTACGATTACGACAAGCGACCCCTCGAGACGAAGCTGGAGGCCGAAGGTGATACGCCGACCGCGCACTGGCAGAAGGTGTCATTCACCGCCGGCTACGTCGGGCCGCGCATGGCGGCGTACCTCTTTTTCCCGAAGGACGCGAGTCCACCGTTCGAGCCGGTGATTCAGTGGGGGAATTCCGGTGACCTTCTCCAACGGCAGCTCAATCCGAACGAGCCATTCCTCGACTTGTTCGCCGGGTTCATCGTGCGGAGCGGACGAGTGCTGGTCATCCCTTTGCTCATGGGGGCTTACGAGCGAGACGACAGCGCATTCAGCATTACGCGATCCGTTCCTGACACGACCGCGTACCATCGCGACCTCACGGTGGAATGGATCAAGGATCTCCGCCGGACGGTCGACTTCCTCGAGACCCGAAACGATATTCGCTCGGACCGAATCGGGTATTTAGGACTGAGCTGGGGCGGAGAAGCCGCGCCGATCGCCCTTTCGATGGAGCCGCGGATCAAGGCCGCCGCGCTCTATTCCGCCGGCTATCACGCGATCATGCCTCGCGCCGAGGTCGCGAAGTTCAACTACTCGCCGCGCGTGCACACGCCAACGCTGATGCTGAACGGCAGGTACGACACCGTCTTTCCGTACGAGACGTCGCAGGTGCCTTTCTTCAACCAGCTCGGAACGCCGGCCCGCGACAAAAAGATGATCGTCTCCGAAACGGGGCACGTTCTGCCGATGGCCACGGTGGTGAAGGAGACGCTCGCCTGGTTCGACCATTACTTGAGTGGCAAGCCATGACCATCGGGAAGCGCTAGCTCCCGGACGCGTGTTGCGGCCTAATCCGCCGCCACGCGCCGCTTGTCGCGCATTCGCTCGCGCACGCCGTCGAATCGCGCCGTGAACGTACTCGGCTCGATCATGTCCTCTTCGTCGAGAGCAGACCGATACGCCGTCGCGATGCTGCTTCGGCTGAGCATGCCGAGGAGTCGGGTCGGTTCCTTGCGATCGACGATCGGCAGATGGCTCACATTCGAGCGAAGCATGATGTTCAGCGCGTCCTCGAGCTGATCGTCGGGATACGCGACGATGGGAGGCGAATTGCCGATTTCGAGAATCGTGAAGTCATCGTCCGAGTCGTTCAACGCTTGAAGCAGATCGCCGCGCGTGAGGATTCCTACGAGGGCACCGCTCTTGTCGACGAGTGGCCACGAATGCCGGCGGCCGAACACCGGATCCTGCAGCAGGAGTCGCCGCACGATCTCCGCCCCGTAAATATCGGCCGGAATCGTCGGCACGTCGCGCTCCATCATGTCTTCGACGCGAAAGCGCGAGAGCGGGCTCACCGAGTATTCTCGCACAACGTGGTAGCCGCGCCGCGCTACTTTCTCGGTGAGTATCGAACGCTTCATCAAGAGAACTGTGACGGCGTGCGCGGCCACGCAGCCGACGAGCAGACCGGGCAGAAGCTCCACGTCGTGCGTCAGCTCGAGCAAGAACGCGATCGCCGTCAGCGGTGATCGCATCGTGCCGCCCATCATCGCGGCCATGCTGATCATCGCCCACAGCGCCGGATCCCCGACGGGAAGCCATCGCCCTTCGATCGCCCCAAGCGCGCCGCCCATGATCAACAACGGCGCGAGCACGCCCCCTGATGTCCCCGAACCGAGCGCGATGCTCCAGATGACTGCCTTCGTCACCAGCAAACCCAGAACGAACGCGCCGATCATCTGGCCGCTCAACAAATCGCGAATCGTATCGTACCCGACGCCCAGCGCGCGCGGCTGCAGCAATCCGCCGAGCCCAATGACGGCACCGCCGATCAGCGGCCACCACATATAATGAAAGGGCAGCTTCGCGAAGATGTCTTCCGCACCGTAGACGAGCGCGGTGAGTAGCGCCGATCCCAACCCGGCCGCCACGCCGACCGCCAGCGCGACGCCGAGCTCCGACCCGGTGAGCACTTCGTGCTGGGCGACGGGGAAAATCGGCGCGGCGCCGAGCAGCGGAAGTCGCAGCATATAGGCGACGACGCACGCCGCCGCGACGGGCACAAAGCTCCTCGGCTTCCACTCGAAGAGCAGCAACTCCACGGCAACGAGGAGCGCGGCGACCGGCGTCGCGAAGATCGCCGACATTCCCGCCGACGCGCCGGCGACGAGCAGCGTCTTTCGCTCCGCCGACGACATGTGAAACGCCTGCGCGAACAGCGAGCCGAACGCGCCACCCGTCATGATGATCGGCCCTTCGGCACCGAAGGGCCCACCAGTTCCAATGGAAATCGCCGACGAGATCGGCTTGAGGATCGCGACCTTCGCATCCATCCGACTTCGCCCGATGAGAATTGCTTCCATCGCTTCCGGAATGCCGTGGCCGCGAATTCGCTCGGACCCATAGCGCGCCATGAGTCCGACGATGAGACCACCGACCATCGGTACCAACAGGGCCCACCAACCAAGCGTGTTGGCCGCCGGCGAGACGAGGGTGGACGAGAGTCGATGGTAGTAGGCGAGGTTCGTGATCGAACCGATCAGCCACACGAGCGCATAGGCGAGACACGCGCTCATCGCGCCGATCACGATGGCCATCGCGGTCATTGGGAGTAGTCGCGCGTCGGTCGTGAAATCGCGCAAATCCCGTCGCGCGGCGAGCACTGCCGGAGATCCCATCGTTCTTCCTGGGCTTAAAAGGGCGATCCCTGACCAGATCGCCTATCCTAAGGTAATCGTTGGTGGCCCATTTAACACGCCCAAGACCACCGCCGACGAACGCGAGGCTACTTGGGCACCGGACTCGCCTGTCCTCCGACGACACGCCAACTCGCGTTCAATTCGCGGGCCCAGACCCGCGTATACCGGTAGGTTCCGGCTCGAGGTCCTGAGCCTTCGTCAGTCAACTTTATCTTCCGTCGCTTCATCGTGGATCGCCATACGGAACGCGCGCATCGCCGCGCGCGTCGTACGCGTGCTCTCCGTGACTCGATAGACGCAGCGCGCCGGTAAGCGATGACGCGCCCCGAACACGTCGTGGAACTCGAGCCAATCGGGCGTCGCACCCTGATCGAGCTGGCGTTCGATAGCGAGAACGGTCCCCAGCGCCACGATGTACATGTCGCCGAGTGCCTCGAGCTCGTAGAAGTCGGTGAACGATATGGCCTCCGCGGGCTCACCCAGGAGGTGTTGCAGTCGGTTGATCATAAGAACGATCCATCAGCCACGATGGTGGCCGGATCCCTGGTAACGGTGAATTGGCGGAACAACAAAACGCCCCTCCCGCGGCACGTGCGGGAGGGGCGTTTGAGTAGGCGTCGCCTGTATCTAGGCGAGGCCTCCTGTGCAACTGCTCCATCCCACGCTGACGCGTGCGTCGATCCACACGCCAAACGGCCGGTCGGCCGCCCGTCGTGGCGATGCGCTGAGGTAAGAGTCGTGGAATGTCATACGAGTCGTGTCGTTCGAGTTTGCGAATCCGGCGCGATTTGGCCGGGCGCGCATTCTACAATACTCAACGCAACGAGTCAACCTTTCGTTGAGATTTTTCCTGCGATCAGTGACCGTCGTCACGCTATAGCGGTTGCGCTGACATGAACACAGTTCGCTTCGCCTGTCTCGCGACATTCTGCCTCGCCGCATCGTGCAGTGACACCGTCGCGCCCGCCCGCCAGCCGAGTGACCTGGAAGCCGCGCGCCGACAATGGCGAGCCCAGGGTCTCCATACCTACGCAGTCACGATTCAACGAAGCTGCTTCTGCGTGAACACGCATCCGCTCTACGTTCTTGTCCTCGCCGACACAGTGGCCGGTGTGCTCGACCTCGAAACCGGCGCCCCGGTGGATCGGCAGTTGGGCGAAACGGTCGATGGGCTGTTCACCTTCATCGAGAACGCGATCGATCGTCCCGCGCAAAAAATTCGCGTCGCCTACGATCCGACGAAGGGCTTTCCCACAGAGATCGACTACGACGGCGCCGCGCAGATCGCCGACGACGAGATCTTCTATCGCATCAGCGATGTCCACCCGATAACACCGCGGTTCTGACAGCTAATCGAAGCCAATGAGATCTTGACGTCGGCCGAGTCGCCGAGTCGCTGACCTACTTCACGCTCGCTCGCTCGAGAATCGCCATGCGCCCGTCGACGCGTATCACGTAGACCACACCGCCCGATCCGAACCCGGCGAGCGCATAGCCGGCCGGAAACTGGACGCGATATTCGCTCTCCCCTTTGCGGTTGATCACATCGTATAAGAGTCCGCCCTTCGCGCCGAGCGAGGTGCGCGGAAGGATCCATAGGTGCGCATCCAAATCGGCCTTCACGGCGCCCGTCTGAACGGGTTGCTCGTAGTCGCCGAATTTCTCCGGAGGCAGGAACTCGAACTGCTGGCGCGCGGTGCGTGGGTCCATCGGTGTGTTCATCTGACGCGGCGGCAGGTTGTTCCGCTCGTCCATCATCGGCCGGATGGAGTCCATCATTCGCTGTTTGTCAACACCGCGACCGTGCCATCGCTCAGATACGCCCACTGATCGTCGACGCCAAGCAGGTTGACGTACATGTGCATGATGACGTTGCCTTTGTCATCGACCTCGAGATTCTTGAACGGCGCGCCGAGGTTGAGCTTGAGCGTAGTGAGCGTGTCGATGGATCGCGTATCGAAATCGGTGCGCACGATCGGAGATGAATCGAGCTGCACCGGGATCGAAGGCTGCCAGGGCCGCTCGGGGTCCGGCGTCGGCGCACGCGGTCGATACACGCCGTGATACACCAAGCGTCCCTTGCTGTCGATTCCCGGCGTGCCCGCCTCGCCACCGGCGGCGATCGTCGTGATGTCGCTCCCCCTCGGCAGCGACATCACTCGCGCGACTTTCCCGTGTTCGTCGAGCACGAGCAGCGATTGCGAAAGTCGAAACGGATAAAGCGTCGAGTCGCCGAGGTAGCGGATGAGCACTGCCGCCGGCAGCGGAGCCTTGAACGGTGCACCGGGCTCGCTGCCGCCAGCCGTGTCGATCACGACCTTCGAGCTGCCGAGCGTCGGATCGAAGAGGAGAACGCGACGGCTGGCGAGGTCGTTGACGAGGACGCTGCGGTTCGACAGCTCACGAATCGCCAGCACGGGACCGAGCGTATCCTTGGCGACGGCGGTGACTGGTCCGAGGGTGCGAATGGGGATGCTCGGGGCGTCTTGGGCATCCGCCCAGTTGCTGATCGGGGCGACGCTGAACAGGACAACGGCAAACCGCGCGATGGCGCGGTGGTACAACGTGTTTGTCATGCGGGGGTGGGGTGGGGGTGGGAGTTGGGTGGGAACTCGGCGCCCGTCGCGTTCATGACACTACACCACAAAGTACTTTACAGTCCGACGACTGGCTACTCCCAGCACGATGCTTTCGCGAAGCTGATCGCCAAGTCGCACGGACTCGCCGACGTCATTTCACGCGGGCCGATCCGGCTGTGCGCCGATGCGATCGCCGGTCCGCGCGTGATCGGTGCGCCCAGACGCGCGACAAGCATCAGCCGACACACAATGAGAATTTTCAAAACCCTAACGGTGGCCACGGTGTGACGCGCTCGTCGGCGGGAACGGGAGGCGCACAGCGAGCGTACGTAGCTCACTCGACGTTTGCCACCACTCTTTCGTCGGACCGACCGTGCGCCTCGTCTCGTCGCTTCTCGCCTTCCAACTCGCCGGCGCGGCGGTG
>JAICJQ010000258.1 GCA_025928335.1 Gemmatimonadaceae bacterium | reverse complement strand
CGCGCAGCACGCGCGCCGCCAACGTTCCGGCGTCATCACTGCCGAACACCGGGACAGGCCACTGCGCGATGATCCGTCCCCGATCGTATTGTTCGTCGACGAAATGCGCTGTGACCCCGCTGACACGCGCGCCCGAGTCGATGACGGCGTGATGAACGCGCTGCCCGTACATACCAGGTCCACCGAACGCCGGCAGCAACGCCGGATGCACATTCACGATGCGGCCGTGGTACTTCGCGACGACATCGCTCGGAATCAGCTTGAGATAGCCCGCGAGGACGATCAGGTCGATCTCGTGCTCCTCCAACAGCCCGTCGAGCCGCGCCCCCTCGGGCTCCTTCGCGGACGCGAGCACCGCGACCGGAATCTCGCGTCGAACCGCACGCTCGAGCGCGCCCGCGTCCAGGCGGTTGCTCGCCACCACGACGACGTCGCCACCTCGGCGGGCGCCGAGCTGGTCCAGGTGATCGACGATGGCCTGGAGATTCGATCCGCCCCCGGACGCCAGCACGGCGATGCGCGATTTCATCAGCGCGGATTCTATTGCCGATCACCCAGCGCGGGAAGCGCATGGAGGTAGCGATCGACAGCGTCGCCGAGCGACGGCGCGATCCCGATTCCCTGATGCGACGCCCGATCGAATTCCTCATCCGGCGTGGATGGTGTATCGAGCAGGGTGGCGAAGCCGCCGAGCGAGACGGACGCGGCGACGTCGCGCCAACGGTCTCCGACAAACAGCGATCGCTTCGCGTCGAGCTGATGCTCCGTGATCGCTCGGCGATACATCCCCAAACCCGGTTTCCGGCAGTCGCAGCCACCGGCAAGGTCGGGGTGATGCGGGCACATATACGTTGCGTCGATCCGGGCGCCATGCTCGGCGAGCTCGGCGTCGATGCGCGCCCGCACCGCCTCGTATTCGGCCGGGCTCAGCAGTCCTCGACCAATGCCTGATTGGTTCGTTACGACGACGACGACGATCGACTGCTCGTTCAATCGCTTGATCGCCGCGGCAGCGTCGGGCAGCAATTCGACGTCGTCGGGGTCGCGGATATAGACGGTGTCGCGAATGATCGTCCCGTCACGATCGAGAAAAGCGGCCGGTCGTTTCTTGTCGGTCACTCGATGGACGTCCGCACAGCTGCCGCCACTTCGAAGTCTTCGCGCGCAGCAATCGTGCGAAGGTCGAGGATCACGCGTCCGTCAGCGATGCGTCCGATGATCGGCGGATCGTTGCGGCGAAGACGCTGCCCGACGGTGTCGGCTCGACCGCCGATCGCGATTCCCACCGATGGAATCTCCGCCGTTGGAAAGGCGCCTCCGCCGACGCTCGCGCTGGTCTCGATCACGTCGACACGCGGATCCCCGATCACGGCGCGAAGACGCTCGGCGCGGTCGCGGAGCGCGGCCACCGGTTCGGTCAGCTGAGCGAGCACCGGGATTTCGCGCACCGCGCGAGCCGGATCTCGATAGAGCGCCAGCGTCGCTTCGAGCGCGGCCAGTGTGAGCTTGTCGACGCGATACGACCGGGTGAGCGGATTCTTGCGCACGCCATCGAGCAACGAACGCGAGCCGAGAATGATCCCCGCCTGAGGACCGCCGAGAAGTTTGTCGCCGCTCATCGTGACAATGGTCGCACCGGCGCGAAGTGCCTCGCGCGCCGTGGGCTCGCCGTCCAAACCATAGTCGGCGAGCGAGACAAGCAGTCCGCTTCCGAGATCGTGAATGACGGGAATGCCGCGTGGCGCGCCAAGCGCCGCGAGCGCCGCGATCGATGCCTCGGCGACGAAGCCTGAGAGCGCGAAGTTGCTGCGATGGACCTTGAGGATCGCGCCGGTCTCCGCGCTGACGGCTCGCTCGTAGTCTTCCACGTGTGTGCGATTCGTCGTTCCCACTTCGACGAGTCGCGCGCCGCTCTTTCGCATGATGTCGGGAACGCGGAAGCTGCCTCCAATCTCCACGAGCTCACCACGCGACACGACGGCGTCGCGGCCGTCGGCGATGGTATTGAGGACGAGCACGAGCGCCGCGGCGCCATTGTTCACGACGAGCGCGTCCTCGGCGCCGGTCAACTCACGCAGGAGTTGGCTGCAGTGGACATACCGCGATCCTCGAGCGCCAGATTCGAGATCGTACTCGAGATTCGAGAAGCCCTGCGCCACTCGAACGATGGCGTCCAGCGCCGCTTGGGCCAGCGGCGCCCGGCCAAGATTCGTGTGGAGCACGACGCCGGTAGCGTTGATGACGCGTCGCAGCGAGGGCGTGTTCGTTTGCGCGACGGCGTCGGACACGGCGCGCACCCACTGCTCGTCGGTCGACGGCGCACCCGACGGCTCGAGCCTCGCCGCGTCGATTGTTCGGCGAATCGCGTCGACAACGACTGAGCGCGGGCTTTGCTCGAGCAACGCCTGAACGCCGCCGGTCTCGAGGAGAGAGCCCACGCTCGGCAGTTTTCGGCGGGCGTCGTTTGTCGGGCTCACGGGTACTGTGGCGGTCGCGCGGGTGGACGGGCCGGTGGACGGGCCGGTGGACGCGCACTGTCGGGGCGGGCGCGTCGCGTCGAGTCGCGCGGGACGGGTTTGGGAATCGTGATGCTGCGCGTCAGCTCGCTCGAGTTGCCGACGAGATTGCGAATGCCGCGTGTGGTGACGCGAACCGTTTGCCCGGGCAGCATCGGAGTTGTCGGTGAGACCGTGGCAACCATCACACGTTCCGGCGCCGGCGCTTTGGGCTTCCGTGGCGGCGGCGGCGCCCGCACCCCGCTCGGTGTCGGTGGCCGGACGACTGGCGGCGGATTGCCACCGCCCGCTGCGCGCACTGAATCGGCGCGCCGCGCCGAGTCCGCGGCGGCTCGCGCGCGGGCGGCCACCGAGCCCCAGCGCACTTCCGTCACGTTGATCACCGACGAATCCGCGCGACGAATTGCGACGAGGGCCGGTTGAAGCGGAGTCCCCGGGTCGATGGGCTTGTCGAACGTGATGGTCATCGTCACACTGTCGTCGGCGACCACATCGGCGAAGGCGGGAGGGACGGAATCCCGCTCGATGAGATCCAGCTCGACCGAAGGGCGCGTGGCTGTCACCGTGACGGAGGCGGAATCCCACTTCTCGTTCCGATCGAAGACGCGATTCGAATTCTGATCGATCAGCGCGCGAACGAGGTAGTCCCCCGCGGGGAGCGGCCCCAAATCAAATTGCCCGCTCGTGTCGGAGGCGCTCAAATAGACGATCGTCGTGTCCCGCTTGGCGATGGCTTCGACATACGCCCCTTTGGTGACACTCTGTGCGGACCAGTCGAACACGGTTCCGACAATGCCGAGCGTGGGGAAGCCCGAGCCCGTCGAGAACACGAGCGTCGCGCCCTCCTTGCGAACGTTCCCGCGCAGATCGGCGATTCCCGGCAGCATCGTGATGCGGTATGCCGTGCTGTCGCGAAAGCCGCGCTGCGGTCGAACGCTGATTCGTGAGCGATGCCAGCTGACTCGCGGATCGCCGTTGCGAGGGGAGATGAGGAACATGCGATCGAGCCCTGCCGCACCGGCCGGCCGGTCGCTGACGACTTCATCGAACTGGAACTGCACTTCCTTCATTTTGACGTTGAGCTGCCCGGAGTCCGGTGTCGTCGAAACGATCTGTGGCGGCGCATGGTCCTCCGGGCCACCGGGCGGTGGGCCGGCCGATGCGCACGCCGCCAATCCGGCCAACAGGACGATCAGCCGCCGCACAGCGAGCGCACCTTCTCGACCAGTTGCTCCCGCTTCTGAATCATCTCCTCGAGGATAGCGCGATCGTTGGCGACCACCTGAGCCGGGGCTCGCTCGACGTACTTTGGATTCTCCAATCGACCGCGGCGCGATGTGATCTGCTTTTCGAGCTCGGCGGCTTCGGTGCGCAATTTCGCGCACTCTGCCTCGACATCAATCAGGCCGGCGAGCGGCACGATGATCTCCGTTCCGCCGGCGATCACCGCGTGCGCCGCGGCGGCGGCCGCGCCCGCGCCGTTGGCGATGCTCACGGTCGCGCGAGCAAGCCGACCGAGCGTTGCGCCCTCGCGTTCGAACACCGCGCGCGCGGCGGCATCGCTCGGCGCGGGGCGAACGTGCACGTCCACGGACTTGCCCGGCGGAACATTGTTGTCGGCGCGGATCTGTCGCACGGCGAGCACCGCTTCGCG
>JAICJQ010000042.1 GCA_025928335.1 Gemmatimonadaceae bacterium | reverse complement strand
GACGAGCAGCGCGATGATCCATGTGGCGAGCACGCTATGCCGGCGACGCAGCGCGCGGTCCTCATTGGGAATCGCCGCCCGCGTCGACAGAATCAGTGGAATGGCGAGCGTCGTGACCCACACGAGCTCGAAGAAGCCGCGACGCGCGTAGGCCGAGACGGTGAGCCCCGTGCGCGCTCGGAGAAATGTCTCCCCTCCAAAGAACCATCCGAGCTGCGTCGCGATGAACACCGCGAGGAGAAGTGTCAGAGCGCCCAGACCCACGGTGACGTCGAGGCGCGTCAGACGCAGCGGCAGCTCGGACGGCGCGCGGACCGGAGCATCCTCGAGCAGTGCGCCATGCGCCCACCCGGAAATGATCCAGCCGAGAAATCCGATGAAGACGAGGTGCTCGACGAGTGTCGAGGCGTCGAAGGCGGGAAGCGAGACGATGCTCGCGAAGATCGGGTCGGCGGAACGAAGCAGTGACCCGAACACGACGACGACGACCACGGCGATCACGCCGGCGCTGATGAATGGACGCGCGCCACGCGCGACTCGTCCCGACTGCTCGCCGAGGCGTGCATCGCGGAAGAGAAGGCGGAGCGGCCCGGCGGCGATCGCGAGGAGCTGTCGACGCGCGCTGACGAATGAATCGCGGAGTCGGCGCGAAAGAAGCCCGCCGTCCGGGTCGTGCAGCGAGACCGCCGCCAAGCCGAGGCACCCGGCTGTCGCGAGAAGGTCGAGGGCGCGAAGCATGTCAGCGTTTCGCCAAGCGAGCGCCGCGGCGCAGACGACGGCCGCGGCCAGCCAAATCGCGGATTCCAGCCGAAGCCGCCCTCGTCCACGCCAGGCCAACATCCTCAGCTCGAGGCCTAGGAGCGCGATCCAGAGCGGGAAGGCGAGTCCCAGCGGTCCATCGTGCAGCAGGGCATCGCCAGTCGCGGCGAGCAGAATGGCGGCGGCGAGGACCCGTTTGGCGAGGCCGGCGGCGAGCATCGGGGGGGCGGCACCGCCGGCCGTTCCGGCGGTCGCGCCGGCGTGCGGTGCGTGGAGATAGGTCGTGGGCATCATGTAGAGTACTTTACGATGCAAAGCTCAATCGCGCAAGGCCGCTGCTTACGTTTCCACGATGCTGTTTTCCTCCCGCACACCCGTCGAGCGACGATGAAAGTCGCGGTCATCACCCTTGGCTGCGACAAGAACACGGTCGACAGCGAGCGGTACGTCGCCAGCCTCGCCGACCGCGGTGCCGAATACACGCCGAATCTCGAGGACGCCGAGATCATCCTCGTCAACACCTGCGGCTTCATCGACGCCGCCAAGAAGGAATCGATCGACGCGCTGGTCGAAGCGGGACGGCTCAAGGACGCCGGGCACGCACGGGCGGTCGTCGGCATCGGCTGCATGGTGCAGCGCCACAAGGACGAGCTCATCGACGCGCTCCCCGAGGTCGATCTGTTTCTCGGTTCGTCGGAAGTCGATCGATTGATCCCCGAGTTGGAGGAGCGCGGCCTGCTCGGCGCCGACGAAGTTCCGGCGGTGCATCCCGGGGTGCGCCTCTTCACCGGTGGTCTGCCGCACGTCCGGTATCTCAAGATCAGCGAAGGGTGCGATCACGGCTGTGCCTTCTGCGCGATTCCGCTGATGCGTGGAAAGCATCGCTCGTTCGCGCTCGACGACATCGTCCGCGAGGCGCAACTCCTCGAGGCACAGGGTGCACGGGAGCTCAACCTCGTCGCCCAGGACCTCGCGCATTACGGGCGAGACCGCCGGGGAGAAGGCCTCGGTCTACCCGATGTCCTTCAGGGACTGCTTCGCGAGACGACGATCCCGTGGATCCGGATGCTGTACGTCTATTCGTCGGGGCTGACTCCTCGACTGCTCGAGTTGATGGCGACGGAGAGTCGGATCGTGCCGTATCTCGACATGCCGATTCAGCACGGATCGGACGCGGTGCTGGCGCGCATGCGACGTCCGGAGCGGCAGCGGACCATCCGCGAGCGCGTCGCGCGGATCCGCGACACGGTGTCCGACATCGCGATTCGCACGACTTGCATCGTCGGTTTCCCTGGCGAAACCGACGCTGACTTCGAGATGCTCCTCGAGTTCCTCGAGGAGATTCAGTTCGATCGCGTCGGCGCGTTCACGTATTCGCCGCAGGAGGGAACACGCGCCGCGGAAATGGAGGATGACGTTCCCGAGTCATTGAAGCTCGAGCGCCTCGAGCGCCTGAACGAGCTTCAGCGGCTGATCACCGCGGAGCGCTACGAGGCGCGACTCGGGCGGACGGTCCGCGCGCTGGTGGACCGTGTCGACGACGGGCAAACGCAGGCGCGCATCGTGTGGCAGGCGGACGACATTGATGGTGTCACACACATCGTCGACGCAGCAGATGTCGCGCCGGGATCGTTCCTTGACGTTCGCCTGGACGCGGTCGTGGACGACGTGGACTTCGCTGCGTCGCTCGAGCGTGTCGTGTCCGCGCCCGCGGAGCCTGCAAAGCGGGCGCGCGTGCTGCCCGTGATGGGATCGATCGGAAGCTACGGCCGATGACGTCTCGCTCTCGCGAGATCATGCGCCGGGCGACGGAGCTCTTCCCCGGGGGAGTCAACTCTCCTGTCCGCGCGTTCCGCGGCGTGGGTGGAGAACCGTTCGTCGTGGAGCGCGGCGACGGACCGCGGATCTGGGACGTCGATGGCAACGAGTTCATCGACTATGTGCTGTCGTGGGGGCCGCTCGTCCATGGTCACGCGCCGCCGCGCGTGATCGCGGCGCTCGATGCGGCGATGCGGCGTGGTACCAGCTTCGGCATCCCCACCGAGGGCGAAGTGGCGTTGGCTGAAGCGGTCACTGAGCGCATGCCCCATGTCGAGATGCTGCGTTTCGTGTCGAGCGGTACCGAGGCAACGATGAGCGCGATTCGTCTCGCGCGCGCCTTCACGGGCCGTGATGTCGTCCTCAAGTTCGATGGCTGCTATCACGGACACGCGGACTCGTTTCTGGTGCGGGCCGGCTCCGGCGTCGCTACGCTCGGGCTCGCAAATTCGCCCGGCGTGCCGCAGTCCTTGGCTTCGCTCACCGTCGTCGCGCCGTTCAATGATCTCGACGCGGTCGAGCAGCTTCTCCGCCTGAACCAAGTGGCGGCGATCATTGTCGAGCCGGTCGTCGGCAACGCCGGTTTCATCGCGCCCGATCCCGCATTCCTCCCCGGGCTCCGCGAGCTCGCTTCGCGCCACGAAGCGCTTCTCATCTTCGACGAGGTGATGACCGGTTTCCGTATCGCGCTCGGCGGTGCGCGCGAACGGTTCAACGTCACGGCGGATCTGACGACGCTCGGCAAGGTGATCGGCGGCGGACTTCCCGTTGCGGCGTACGGCGGCCGGCGTGAATTGATGGAGCTTATCGCGCCGTCGGGTTCCGTGTATCAAGCGGGAACGCTCTCAGGGAATCCGCTTGCGATGGCGGCGGGATTGGCGACGCTGGAAGATCTGTCGCCAGCGGTGCAGGAGTGCATCGCAACGGGAACGGCGCGTCTCGTACATGGTCTTCGCGAGTCGGCGATGAGATACGGCGTACCTCTTACCGCGGACTGCGCCGGCTCGATGTGGGGGTTCTTCTTTCGCGCCGAACCCGTCCGCTCCTTCGCCGATGCCAAGACGTCGGACGTCGAGCGCTTCAGACGGTTTTTCCATGCGGCGCTCGATCGCGGTGTATACCTCGCCCCTTCCGCGTTCGAGGCGGCGTTCATGTCATCGGCGCACGACGACGCGGTGATCGACGCGACGCTCGATCGGCTCGACGACGCGATGCGAGCGTCGAAGTGATGCGACGGCTCGCGTCGTTGTTCGCGCTCATTGCCGTCGCCACGTCCGGCACCGCCGTGCGCCACGGAACGCCTGGGGTGCGACAGCGTCCGGCGGATCAGGTCATTCGAGTTCTGCTCAGCGCGACGGCAAGCACGCCCCAAATCTCGTCGCCGGACGGGTTCGTGCTGGTCGATCGCGAGAACGCGCTCGCGGCGCGCGCCGGGCGGAGCCAGGCGTGGAGAATCGAACGGAGCGCCGGACGGGTGCGGGCGGTTCGCGCGGACGGGGTGCCGACCGTGTGGAAGGACCTCCTGCGCGCGCGTCCCGTGGGCGACGGTTTGTTGAGCCTCGACGCCAAACCCTATCGCGGTGAGATCGTGTTTCTCGCGACCGATAGCGGCGTTGCCGCGATCAACGCGCTGCCGATCGACGATTATCTGATGGGCGTCGTCCCGCTCGAGATGGGGGCACGAGCGGCGAGCGACTCCGCGGCGGTCCAAGCGCAAGCAGTCACAGCGCGGAGTTATGCCTTCATCCATCTCACGCCGGCGCGCCCGTACGATGTGACCGCTGGTACCCTCGACCAACTGTACGGTGGTGTTGCGGCCGAGAACGCGGTTGCCTCACAAGCCGTCGATGCGACCCGCGGCGTCGTGCTGCGCTACGGCGGACGCATCGTCAACGCGCCATACCACTCGACATGCGGCGGTTCCACGACGGCGTCGTCCGAAGTCTGGCGCTCCGAAGACGAACCGTATCTTCGGTCCGTCAGCGATCGCATTCCCGGGACCGAGCGCTTCTACTGCGACATCGCGCCACGTTTTTCCTGGACGCGGCGCATCGATGCCCAGACGCTGAACGCGGCCGTTGCGCAGTACATGGGCCGGTACGCGAGAGTGCCGTCGACCGGGGCTGGAAGCGTCCGTGGAGTGACGATTGCGTCGCACACGCCGTCCGGGCGCGTCGGCACGATCACCGTCAGCACCGATCGTGGCAACTTCACCCTTCGCGGCAACGATATTCGCTACGTGCTTCGTGCTCCGGGTGACGAGATTCTCAACAGCACGTATTTTTCGCTCGACCAGTCGTCGGCGTCCGACGGCTCGCTCGTTCAACTCGTGATTCGAGGGTTCGGGTACGGCCATGGGGTGGGGATGTGTCAGTGGGGCGCGATCGGCCGGGCGCGAGCCGGTCAGGATTTCCGAGCGATTCTGCGGGCCTACTATCCCGGGACGAGCGTTGGTCCGGTCGGTTCATAGTTTGCTCATGCCCGCTCTGCGACGGGGACTCGTCCTGTCCGCGCTGGCGCTCACGGCGGGGTCCGCGCGGGCCGACGCCCAGCCGGGATTCGATGCCATCGCCCTCGACCGGTTACAGATTCAGTCGCTCGGTCTTTCGGCGGGCTGGGTCAACCCGTCGCAGCTCTTACCGACCAAGATTTATGCATTGCAGGCGGAGTATGGCCCTGTTGCGCCCGGGTGGCGGGCGACGTTCGGCATCAGTTTCTGGGATTCGCGTTTCCGCGACGCGGTCGTGCAAGCGTTCGTCGACTCCCTGCAGAAAAGTGTGAGTGAACCGACGGCGCGGGTCGACGCCTCGCGCATCACGGTGTACGATGTCACCTTCGGGCTCGGCCTTCACTACACGCCGCCGAATTTCAACGGCGACGTCCGTCCCTACTTTGGCTTCGGCGCCGCGGCGCATGTGATCAACGCCGAGGGAAAGCTGATCAACGGGACCTTCGTCGAACGGTCCCTGGACGAGATTGCCGGCGGCCTTTTCGCGAACGCGGGAATCACCGTTCGGCTAATCCGGCACTTTGGCTTGGAGGCGAGCGTCCGTGGCGACATGCTGAGCGCCTTTCGCTCCATCCAGGGGCGGATTGGGGGAAATTACTATTTCGGCCGCGTGAGAGTCATGCAACCGCAGGGTGACGGCTCGGGATCACGAGATCAGCAACGATGACGGACGCAATTCGCATTGGAGTGGTGGGGGCGGGCGCGATCGCGCAACTGGCGCACCTCCCGGTGCTCGCCAAGATGCGTGGCGCGCAGCTCGCCGCGATCTGCGACAATGACCGCCCCAAGGCGCGAGCGCTCGCCGACCGCTTCAGTGTCGCCGACGTGTTCACGGACATCGAAGACCTGCTGGAGCTCGATGATCTGGACGCGGTCGTCATCGCGACGCCGAACCACCTGCACGAGCCCCACGTCCTCAGCGCACTCGCGGCGAAACGCCACGTGCTTTGCGAGCGCCCCTTGTCGCTGTCGTCCCGCGGCGTTGAGCGCATCCTTTCCGCGGCGACCAAAGCGGGGCGAGTCGTCAGCGTCGCGAACAACCACCGGTATCGGACGGACGTCCAAGCGCTGTCGCGGTTCATTCAAGGCGGTGAGTTGGGCAAGATCGTCGGTCTGCGCGCCGGATCATACCACGCGAAGCGCCCTTCCGAGGGCTGGCGCTTCCGTCGTCCGGAATCCGGCGGCGGGGCGTTCCTCGACCTCGGTGTACCGCTGCTCGACCTCGCGCTTTGGTTGTCGGACTACCCGGAGCCGGCGAGGGTGTCCGCGCACATGGATCGCGCGCGAGGGGCGAGCACCGTCGAGGATGCCATGGTCGTGCAGCTCGAGTGCGTCGGCGGCATGTCGTTCCTCTTCGACGTGTCGTCGGTGTACGTGGGCGAAGAGGAGCGGTGGTGGTTCGAGATACTCGCCACTCGAGGCAGCGCGCGCCTGGCCCCGCTTCGCGTCATCAAGGAGCTGAATGGTCGCGCGACCGACGTCTCCCCGACGGGCGCCGCGGGCCGCGAGAACGCGTTCATCCAATCGTACCGCGCCGAGCTGGCGCACTTTCTGGCGACGGTGCGCGGCGAAGTCAGCTACGAACCGCCGAATGACCAGGTCGCGCTTCACCGCATCGTCGAAGTGATCTACAAGGCGGCGGACGAAGGGAAAGAAGTTCGGTTCTAGGAACCGCCGATTGGTCGTACGGCGATACCCTCGGCCTCGAAGCCGGCGCGGAGACGCTGCGCGAATTCGGCTGGGTGAGCGCCATCGCCGTGGATACAGATCGTGTCGACACGGATGTCGATGTCGTTTCCGTCGACCGCGCGGACCTTTCCTTCGCGGGCCATTCTGATTGCGCGCCGTACCGCTTCACTTGCGTCCTGGACATATGCGTCGTCGCGCCGGCGCGAGACGAGCGAGCCGTCGGGCATGTAGTTGCGATCGGCAAATACTTCGGAGGCGGTGCGGAGGCCGGCGCGCGCCCCCTCCGTCACGAGATGACTGCCGGGGAGGCCGAACAGAATCAGCGAGGCATCCACGTCGCGAACCGCACGGGCGATTGCGTCGGAAAGCGGCGCTGAGGCCGCGGCCATGTTGTAGAACGCGCCGTGCGCTTTCACGTGCTGCATGGCGACGCCGGCCGCGCGCGCGAAGCCAAGCAGCGCGCCGACTTGGTAGACGACCAGGTCGTATGCCTCCCCGGGCGTGACATCCATGTTTCGGCGTCCGAAGCCGGACAAATCCTGAAAT
Organism: Gemmatimonadaceae bacterium; assembly: GCA_025928335.1. GTDB lineage: Bacteria > Gemmatimonadota > Gemmatimonadetes > Gemmatimonadales > Gemmatimonadaceae > JAQBQB01. The sequence goes on along the minus strand of JAICJQ010000042.1, from coordinate 22,071 downwards.
CCAGGATGCGCCCCGACAGCAACGCCGTGCTTGGCGGCTTTGGCGATCGTCGTTCGCATGACCGCCGGATCACCGCCGTGAAAGCCACAGGCGATGTTGGCCGAAGTGATGAACGGAAAGACGTCGTCGTCAGCGCCGATACGATACGCGCCGAAGCTTTCGCCCATGTCGCAGTTGATGTCCACGCGACTGGTCATACAGTGCTCCGTGGGAGGTGGAACGGGATCGCGAGCGCGGCTTGCCGGAGATCGTGCTCGCAGCCAAGGTAAAGCTCCTGCGCGTCCTCCAGCGAGATGAATCGGAATCGCAGGTGGTCGCCGGGTTTGAGCTGCGCGACGAGGCCCAGGTCGACGCGCGCGACCTCTCCGATTCGTGGATATCCGCCAGTCGTTTGCCGATCGGCCATCAACACGATCGGCGAGCCTCCTGGTGGAAGCTGCACGGTCCCGAACGCGACGCCTTCGGAGAGGAGCTCGGTCGTCGCGCGAAGCGAGAGCTTCTCGCCATCGAGACGATACCCCATGCGATCGGAGCTCGCCGAGACCCGGAACCGCGACCCCACGAACGCGTCGAGGGAGGTCTTGTCGAGCAGGTCGGTGTGCGCGCCCCGAATGACCCGCACGACGACATCCTCCGAGTACGCTGCGCGCATGGAAATTCCCGCGCTCCATCGCGCCACGATCGCCGTGTCGGCATCGGCTGTTCCGCGCAAGGACGCCGCGATCCGTCTCGACAACGGGGACGGTGCGCCGAGCGGGAGAAGATCGCCGGCACGCAATGCGCGTCCGTCGAGGCCGCCGAACTCGGCGCGTAGGTAGGTGCTGCGACTGGAGAAAACGACAGGCACGTCGATCCCGCCCGCGACAGCGATGTACGTTCTGCACCCACGCAACGCACGCCCGAATCGCAGCGTAGCACCCGCGGGCAGGAGCACGGGATGCCATGCCGGAATCGACGTGGCGCCGACGGAGGCCTCGAGGTCGGCACCGGTGAGCGCGACGACGGCGTCCTCTCGGAACGTGAGCGCTGGTCCAATCAGCGTCGCCTCCAGCGTCGCCGCGCCGAGGTCATTCCCCACGAGAATATTCCCGACGCGCATCGCCATTCGATCCATCGCGCCGCTGCCCGGAATTCCCTGATGCTGATGCATCGGGCGGCCGAGATCCTGAACCGTCGTCTGCAAACCGCCGGTGACGACGAGGATCGTCACGCGACCGCCTCGTCGAACTCGGCGCGCGAAACGGCGCGAAAGCGCACTCGATCGCCCGTCGCGACGAGCGTGGGTTCGTCACGCGCGATGTCGAAGATCTTCGCCGGCGTGCGCCCGATCAGGTTCCAGCCCCCGGGAGAGACGAGCGGATACACGCCGGTCTGTTGGCCGCCGATGCCCACGGTTCCAGCCGGAACGGCGGTGCGCGGCGTCTTTCGCCGCGGCGTGGCAATTTGCTCGGGAAGACCGCCGAGGTAGGCAAAGCCGGGCATGAACCCGATCATGTATACCAGGTACTCGGCGCCGGTGTGAAGCCGAATGACCTCGTCGGCGGTGAGTCCGTGCAGCCGTGCGACGTCGTCCAGATCGGGTCCAAGGTCCCCGCCATAGCAAACGGGAATTTCGACCGTTCGCGGGGCGTCGAGATCGCTGACGTCGAGGTCGATCAGTCGGTCGCGGAGAAAGTTGACAACTTGCTCATAGGGCCGTCCGGAATACTTGTGCTGCTGCGCAGCGGTCAGGGGGTCGTAGTGGACGACGATGCTGACGAACGCGGGAACGATGTCGATGAACCCGGGCGGTGGATCATCGCGAATCCGTTTCGACGCGGCACGAACCAAGCGGTGGGTGCCGTCGTCGATCGAATCACCGAGCGTGATGATGACCGCGCTATCGCCGAGCGCGGCAAAGTGCACGACGCGTGCGCTAGTGGAGGGGAGCGCGCTAGACGTCGAGACTCATTCCTTCGGCCGCGATGACGATGCGAAGCCGTGAGCCACGAGCCCGCGCGGCGTCGCGGCACGCGGCGGCACACGCGTCCAGGTCGTCGTCGGTGCGTTCGGGCTTGTGGTGGAAGAGCACGAGCGTTTCGACGCCTCCGTCGATCGCGAGGTCCAGCGCATCGTCGTACGTCGAATGTCCCCAACCGCGATGATCGGCGTATTCCTCGTTCGTGTACGTCGCGTCGTGGACGAGAACGTTCGCTCCGCGAAGGAACTCGACCAGTTGGTCCCGCCAGTTGCCAGGCGAGCGATATCGGTCGTTCGGAGCGAGCTCGTTGTCGGAGACGTAGACGAAGGATCGCGCGCTCGAATCGCGCGACGTGAAACGGTAGGCGACCGCTCCGCCTGGGTGCTGCACATTGAAGCTTGCCACATCGAAATCGTCGCCGGTTGGTTCGCCTTCGCCGAGGTTCCGGAATTCGACGCGGGCCGCGAGGTTTTCGAAGGGTACCGGAAAGACAACGGGCGACATCTGCTCTCGAATCACGCGACCGATGCCGCCGTTCAGCGTCTCCGGTCCCCAAATCGTGAACCGGTTGCCCGCCTGAAAAATGGGGCGGAAGAACGGCAGGCCCTGGATGTGATCCCAATGCGCGTGGGTGAGAAAGAGATCGGCCTCGAGCGGCGCGCCGTTCGAGCGCTCGACGAGAGACCGCCCAAGCTCACGGAGCCCGGTTCCGGCATCGAGAATAAGGAGGCGTCCGGTTTCAGTCCGGACTTCGACGCACGGCGTATTGCCGCCGTAGCGAACGGTGAGCGGTCCCGGCGTCGGGACCGAGCCTCGTGTGCCCCAGAACGTGAGGCGAAGCGTCATACGGGTCCGTCGTGTGCTCGAACTGGGCCGTCGTCTACAGCCGTGCTTGGGCGCGCTGCTCGAGCGCGGGGCGGTCGGCGAGCGTGATACGCCGTCGCTCGACGGTGACCCAGTTCGCGTCCTGGAATTCTTTCATCGCGCGCGACACCGTCTCTCGGCTCGCCCCGATCATCTGCGCGATGGTCTGATGCGTGAGCGGCTTCTCGATCGTGTTGCTCCCCATTTCTTCGGAGAGATCGAGTAGCAGCCGGGCGATACGACCAGGGACGTCGAGCAGTACGAGGCCGCCGATCTTTTCGTCGGCGCGGCGAAGACGCCGCGACAGCTCGGTGAGAAGCGACCACGCGACTGCCGGCGACGACTCGACGCGCTTTCGGAAGTCCTCGCGCCTGAGCACGAGGAGGTGCGAATCGTCCATCGCGATCACGTGGGCCGAGCGTGGGCGGTCGTCGATCAATGACAACTCGCCGAAATGTTCGCTCACGCCGAGCACGCCGAGGATGACTTCGCGGCCGTCTTCGCCGATGAGGACCACCTTGACGCGGCCTTGCCGAACGACGAACAGCGAGTCGCCGGGATCGTTTTCGAACAGGATGACACTGCCGCGAGGATAGAACCGTTCGCGGGTCATGTCGGCGAACCGCTGTAGCTCGACCCGGTCCAGACCGCTGAACAGGGGAACCGTGGCGAGGAAGTCCGTAGTGGTCGTTGTCACAGCAGGCGAAGTTAGCGGGACCGGAGGACCGGTGTCAAAGGGCGAAAGCCCTTGTCATCTTGTCTCTTAGACCTCGGAACGGGTATATTTCTCAGCTACCCAAAACCCGGTACCGTGTGCGGGTGGAGGTTGCCGGGCGCGAGTGCGTCCCTGCGCTCCATCATTTCGCGCGGTCCAACGGATCCGAGAGGTTCCCAGTGAAAGCCGACATTCATCCCGAGTACGCCACGGCCACGGTCAAGTGCGCGTGCGGGAATACGTTCCAGACTCGCTCCACGCAGGCCGAGATCCACACCGACGTTTGTGCCGCTTGCCACCCATTTTACACCGGGAAACAGCGTCTGATGGACACCGCCGGCCGCATCGAGCGCTTCCGCCAGAAGTTCGCCAAGCCACAGGCCTGAGGCGATTGTCGTCTGGCGCTCCGCGATCGCATCACGGCCGCCTTGGCGCGCGCCGAGGAAGTCGAGCGGGCGCTCGCTAATCCCGCGGGCGTCCGCGACGCCGCGCAGTTTGCGGAATTAGGTCGCGAGCACCGCCGCCTGCTCCCCGTGATGGAGCTGGCGGCACAACTCCAGAAATCCGAGAACGAGCTCGTGCAAGCGCGCGAGCTCGTTTCTATTGACGACGCGGAGCTCGCCGCCGAAGCGCGCTCGGAGGTCACGCGCCTGGAGAGCCGCATCACGGAGCTCGAGGACGAGCTCCTGCGGGCGCTCCTGCCACGCGATCCGCTCGACGACCGCAACGCGATCGTCGAAATCCGCGCCGGCACTGGCGGCGACGAAGCCGCCCTCTTCGCCGCCGACCTCTATCGCATGTATACGCGTTTCTGCGAGCGGCGGGGCTGGCGCGTCGAGACGATGTCCTTCTCCGACGGCACCCTCGGCGGAATACGAGAAGTGATATTCAAGGTCTCGGGCGACGGGGCGTACGGCTCGATGCGCTGGGAATCCGGTGTCCATCGCGTACAGCGGGTGCCGCGGACAGAAAGCCAGGGACGCATCCACACCTCGGCGGCGACAGTGGCCGTCCTCCCCGAGGCCGAAGCCGTAGACGTGAAGATCGAGGACAAGGACATCCGCATCGATGTCTTCCGATCGTCGGGCCCCGGTGGGCAGAGCGTGAATACGACGGATTCCGCGGTGCGCATCACGCACATTCCGAGCGGATTGGTCGTCAGCCAGCAGGATCAAAAGTCCCAGCTGCAGAACAAGCTCAAGGCGATGGAAGTCCTCCGCGCTCGGCTGCTCGGCCTGCGCATTCAACAGCAGCAGGAAGAGCGCGCGAAGTTGCGGCGGTCGCAGGTGGGCGGCGGTGACCGGTCGGAGAAGATCCGCACCTATAACTATCCGCAGAGCCGAGTCACCGACCATCGCGTCGATTGGACGACGCACAACTTGCAGGGCTTCGTCGACGGCGACATCGGCGATCTGATCGACGCGCTCAAGTTGGCGGATGTCGAGGAGCAACTCGGAGCCGACGTGTGACGGCGGAGCGCGCCGAAGCCTCGGTCACCGTGAGCCGCGTCCTCGAGGAGCTCGTCCGCACTCTGTCGGATCGGGGAATGCCGGAACCCGTCACCGAGGCGCGAGAGATCATCTCGGCGTTGCTCGACGTGCCGCGCTTCTGGCCGATCGTGAACGGGAGCGTCGAGCTCGAGGCGTCGCTTCAGGAACGCGCCCGCGTCGCCGCCGGTCGTCGAGCCCGCGGCGCGCCGCTAGCGTACGCCGTCGGTCGCGCGAGCTTTCGCCATTTGACGCTCGACGTCGACGAGCGCGTGTTGATTCCGCGTCCCGAGACGGAGCAGCTGGTAGACCTCGTGCTCGATGAGACGGGCCTCCAGCCGGGCGGCATCGCGATCGACATCGGCACGGGGTCCGGCGCGATCGCCATCGCGCTGGGCGCGGAAGGGGGCTTCAATCGCGTGTACGGAACCGACATCTCGCGCGACGCGATCGACGTCGCGCGACACAACGCGACCCTTTGTAGCTCGCTCCTGCGATCGTCGGTCGCCTTCGTGCACGGATCGCTGCTCGGACCGCTCGCCGATCTTCGGGCGCGCGTTGTCGTTTCCAACCCGCCGTACATTGCGCTGGGCGAGGCCGGCGCGTTGCCGGTGAGCGTGCGCGACTGGGAGCCTTCCGTGGCTCTCTACGGCGGATCGGACGGTATGACGACGACGACGCGTCTCGTCCGCGAGGCCGCCGGCGCGCTCGAACCTGGCGGGCTGTTGGCGATCGAGGTCGACGCGCGGCGGGCGTCACTCGCGGCGGATCTCGTTGGTCGAGACGCGCGGTTCCATCGCATTCGCGTGGAGTTGGACCTCGCCGGCCGCGAACGCTTCGTGCTCGCGCGCCGCCGACACGATTCTTTTTGACGGAGCGGGGTAGGGGAATGATCGAGGATAAAGCCAAAGAGCTCGGACGCCTGATCGGTCAGAGCACGGAGTACAAGGAAGTGAAGCGGGCCAGCGATTCGCTGAACGAAGACAAAGACACCGTTGCGCTGTTGCAAAAGATGGAGCAACTCCGCGTCGACGCGCAGCGTATGTTGCAACGCGGCGAGCGGCCCACGGAAGAGATGGAGCGGCAGCTCGATTCGCTCCTCGCCGACATTCAGGGGCGGATGACGTATCAGCGGCTGCTCGTCGCGCAGGAGAACTTCGACAAGACAATGGCCCGCGTGAACGACTGGATTCTCGAAGGGATCGAGAAGGGCGCCGCGAGCCCGATCATCACGCTGGGCTGAGCGCACATGGCGCGCGGGCTGCTCATCGTGTTCGAGGGGGCGGAAGGAGCCGGCAAGAGCACACAGCTCCGCCGGCTCGCTGACTGTTTGGGAGCCGCCGCTCGCAACGTCGTGGCGGTGCGGGAACCGGGGGGAACGATCGTCGGCGACGAGATTCGTCGCGTCTTGCTGGATCCAGAATCTGACATTGTTCCACGCGCCGAGGCGTTGTTGTTCATGGCGTCGCGCGCGCAGCTCGTGGAACGTGAAATCCGGCCGGCCCTCGACGAAGGCGCCGTCGTACTCGTCGATCGGTTCTTTCTGTCGACCTATGCCTATCAGGGCGTCGGCAGGGGCCTTCCCGAAGAGGCACTCCGGCACGCGAACGCGATGGCGACGAACGGTCTGGTGCCCGATCTCACGCTGCTGCTGACGATCCCCGTCGAGCGCGGCATGGCGCGCGTGGTGGCGCGCGATCGCGGGCTCGATCGCATCGAGACCGTAGCGCTGGACTTCCACGAGCGCGTGGCGCGGGCGTTCGAGACGTTTGCAACGCGCGCTTGGCAATCCGAGCATCCCGAGTGCGGTCCGATTTCGCTGGTCGATGCGACGAGAAGCGAGCACGACGTTTTCGCGGCCGTGCTCGCCGACCTCCACACGCGATGGCCCGGAACTTTCCCCCCTCAGGCGTGAACCGCGCTTCTTTCGGAGTAGCATGAGATCTCGCGCCCTTTTTGCCGCCGTCGTGCTCAGCTGCGCGCTAGTCTCGGGCGGCTGGTTTGTCGAGCACGGTTTGACCGGCAACACGACTTCGTCGCCGGCGAACGGCGCTCGGTTGTTCGACCAGGTTTTCGATCGAGTGGAGCGAGCGTACGTCGATACGCTGGCAGATTCGACGATTTACCGCAAAGCGGTCGAAGGGCTGGTGTCGGAACTCGGCGACCCGCATAGCGCGTATTTGTCGCCGGCACTCATGGCGACGCTGTCGGAGCGCACGAGCGGACGGTATGCCGGCATTGGCGCGCAGATCGACGTCCGCGATGGTTGGATCACGATTGTCGCGCCGCTGCCTGGCGGGCCGGCACTGGACGCGGGGATTCGCGCGGGCGATCGGATTGTCGCGGTGAACGGCGCGGAACTGCGTGGCGTGACGGTGGAGGCGGCGCAAAAGGCGTTGCGCGGCGCGCCGGGATCGGTAGTGCGCACGACGATCGAACGTCCGGGTATGACGACTCCGCTCAACTTCGCATTGACGCGAAAGGAAGTGAGAGTTCGGCCCGTATCGCACGCGCTCCTCCTCGACAACGGCGTCGGCTACGTGTCGCTGGCCATTTTCAGCCAGGAAGCGGCGGGCGATCTGCGGCGGGCCATTGATTCACTGCGCGGCGCCGGCATGAAGACGCTTGTCTTCGATCTACGCGGCGATCCGGGCGGTTTGCTCGATGAAGGCGTGGCCGTCAGCGACCTGTTTCTCAACGCCGGACAGAGAATCGTCTCGATGAAAGGCCGAACGCCCGACGCATCGAGGACATACGCGGATCGGGCGCCACAGGCGTGGCCAGACCTGCCGGTCGCCGTGCTTGTCGACAGCAACTCGGCGAGCGCCGCCGAGATCGTGGCGGGGGCGCTGCAGGATCACGACCGCGCGCTGCTTCTCGGAACGACGACCTATGGCAAGGGGAGCGCGCAGACGGTCTTCCCGCTGAGCTCATCCGGCGCCGTGAAGCTGACGATAGCGCTCTGGTACACGCCGTCGGGCCGAAGCATCAATCGGCCACACGTCGATGCCGACGCTCCGCCCGACAGTGCTCCGCGTCCAAAGTACAAAACGGACGACGGCCGCGCGGTCCTTGGCGGCGGCGGGATCAGGCCGGACATCGTGATTCCAATCGATCGGTCGCACGGCGCGGATTCGGTGTTCGAGCAGGCCCTCGGCAAACACGTCCCGGAATTTCGAGACGCGCTGACCGACTATGCGCGGACCTTGGAAGGCACACATGCGGTGGCCTCGACAAACTTCACAGTGACGCCGGTCATGCGCGCCGAGCTGTGGAGGCGCATGAAGTCGCGGGGCGTCGTGATGGATTCGACGGTGTATACGTCGGCGGCTGGGCTGATCGACCGCGCACTCGGCTACGAAATCGCGCGCTACGTCTTCGGACCAGATGCCGAGTTTCAGCGGCGGCTGCGCGACGACCCGACGCTCACTCGCGCGCTCACGATCGTGCGCGGCGCGACAACCCAGCACGAGCTTTTGCAGCGCGCCGCGAACCAGCCCTCGAAGCGGCCCTGAGGCTCAGGGCTTCGTCTGGTCGACGATCTTGACGCCGGCCGGCACATTGAAGATGAACGCCGATCGGTCGATCGCCGGATTGAGCTCGAGCGCCGTCAGACGCACGTGACGCGTGACGCCGCTCGGTTCCGTCTCCTCGAATTCGCGGATCAGCGCGTCGTCATCGTCAACCCAGACGGTCGCCTGGGTGAATGGCGCGTTCGACCCCTTTTTGGGAACGAGCTTCAGCGCTCGGGCAGCGTGGCCGTCGACCGTCTTGTTGCCGGCGGCAGTAATGTCGTACTTCGCACGCGGCGAGTCGAGAAACTGCCCTGTGAGATCGATCGGAGTCGCCGACGGGTCGGCGGCCGGGCGCTTGATTACTTGTCCGGCCGACGTGCTGGGCAAGTAAATCCAGACCGCCTTGCCGTCGGCGACGATCGCGTCCGACGCCGGCTGACTGAATCGAATCGACAGGCGGTTTGGCCGCTCCTGGACGTACTGGCCGCGCGCGGTCGCACTCGAGCCGGTGATCTGGTTCGTGACGGTCTGCTCGAACGTGCCGCGAACAGTCTTCACCTTGGACCAGGCGGCGACTGCCTTGTCGATGGTTGCGTCAACGTTCTGTGCGCCCAGCGGCGCGGCGACACACGCGACGAGCAGGGCAGTCGGGATCAGTCTCATGGTGATTCCTACACGCCCACGGTCGCCGCCGTTCCGGCCGGGGTTGCCAGCGACCGTCCGATGGCGGTGCCGATGGCGCGAAGCTCGGTGACGAGGCGGGCGAACTGGTCCGGATAGAGCGATTGGCCGCCGTCAGATAGCGCGCGATCTGGTGTTGGATGCACTTCCACGATGATACCGTCGGCGCCTGCGGCAACCGCAGCGCGCGCCATCGGGATCACCTTGTCGCGCAGCCCCGTTCCGTGACTCGGATCGGCGATCATGGGCAAGTGCGATAATCGCTGGACGATGGGAATTGCGGTCAGGTCGAACAGATTGCGGGTCATCGTGTCGAAGCTGCGAATGCCGCGCTCGCAGAGGATCACCTGATCGTTGCCTTCGGCGAGGATATATTCGGCGCTCATCAGCAGATCGGTGATGGTTGCCGCCATGCCGCGCTTGAGCAATACCGGTTTGCGCATTTTGCCGACGGCGCGGAGCAGCGAGTAGTTCTGCATGTTGCGCGCGCCGATCTGTATGCAGTCGGCATACTCGGCGACGAGGTGGGCCCCTTCTTCGTCCAGTGCCTCGGTCACGACGGGCAAGCCGGTTTCCTGCCGCGCAAGCGCGAGGAACTCGAGGCCGCGTTTGCCCAGTCCCTGGAAGGAATACGGTGAGCTGCGAGGCTTGAACGCGCCACCGCGGAGCGCGGTTGCGCCGGCCGCTCGTACCGCGCGCGCCGCGTCGACGATCTGCTCCTCCGATTCCACGGAGCACGGACCAGCGATGAGGACGATCTCGCTCGTTCCAAACGAGACGCCGGGTGCGATGGTGACGACGGTGTTCTCCTCGCGCCATTCACGCGAGACCTGTTTGTAGGGCTTGCTGACGTGAATGACTTCGGCGACTCCGGGAAGCGCCTCGACGCGCGAACCGTCGACGCGTCCGTCATTGCCGATGAGGCCAACCGTCGTGCGCGTGCCGCCAGGCATCGGGCGCGCGGTGTACCCCATCTCTTCTATCGTTTTCACGACGCGGTCGATGTCTTCCGGCGTCGCGTGGTTGTGCATGACGACCAACATCACTCGTCCTCGAGTTCGAAGTACCAACCGTCATGCGCCAACGTGACGGGTCCGGCATACTGTCCGCGAACGACGCCGCGAATGTCGACGTCTTCGACGGGCGGGTAGAAGTGCGTGAGCGCCAAGTGCCCGGGCGCGGCCGCCGCGGCCAACTCGGCGCACTGCTCGGGTGTGAGGTGCTCCGGGATTTGCATGGTCGACGGAAGCGAACACTCGCACACCAGCAGGTCGCAGCCGCGTGACCATGCCGCCAGCGCGTCAGATGGACCGGTGTCGCCCGTATAGACGATCCGGCGGCCGGCGCGTTCCATGGAATATGCCACACTCTCCACGGTGTGTGGAACGGCGCAACAGGTCAAACGGACGCCGTTGGGCAGCTCCACCACGTCAGCGGGGGTGATCTCACGAATCGTGAGCGGAAAACCAGGTGCCGTTAGCCAATCGCCGTAAGCCGCCGAGAGACGCGCCAACAGGCCGGCGATGCCTACCGGGCCGATGATGGTCAGCGGTTCGCTGCGAGGCGGAAGAAAACCGTACTTCCACGCGAAGACGAGCGATGGCAGGTCGCCGTGATGGTCGATGTGAAAATGGGTGATCGCGACGTGTGTGATCGTCCGCCAGGCGGTACCCAATTCGGCGAGGCGTCGTGTCGTCCCCGAACCGCAATCGATAAGGAGACGCAGGTCACGCGCGTCGAGCAGGTAGGCCGCGCAACTGCGGGTCGCGGTGAGCGAGATCGTTCCCGTGCCGAGCGTGGTGAATCGCACGGATCACTGCCCGAGAAAGAGGATTTTTTTCGTCGTCCGTACGCCGTCGGCCTCGAACGCGGCAATGTAAACGCCGGATGGCACTGGGCGGCCGTTATTGTCGCGACCATCCCAGGAGAATCTGGCGTCACAGCCGCCGCCGCTGCTGCCTTGGCGGCCATACGCGCCGGCGGTAAAGCGGCTCGAGCCGGGGCCGGGGATGACCGACCGAACGACGCGAAGCCGGATGTCGTAAATCGTCAATTTGACGTCGGCGTCACGAGCGAGATCGAACCAGAAGCAGGTGACGTCGGACGATCCGCCGTGGCCGAACGGGTTTGGGAAATTCTGATAGAAGATCGTTGCCGTCGGGCACTCGGCAGTTTGTATGACGAATGTTCCCGGGCTTGCGATGGTGATCTGGTCCTTGCTTCCGCCGTTGACTGCGCGGGCCGTGAGGCGCCAGCTGTACGATGTGCACGCTTCGAGCGCCGTCGGCAACACGAAGCTCGTGTCGTTGACGCCGTACTTTTGGTCGACCTGTCCGGTGCGCGTGTTGACGATGGATAAGGTGTACTGCCACGGCCCCGGCGGCAGTGTTATGCCGGCGCTGCTCCAGACGAACTGCGGCTGTCGCGTGAAGAGCACGTCGTTGCTGCGACGCGTCGGACTGATCAGTCGAAGCCACGATCGCACCGTGAATGACCGAATGTCCTCGCGGAGGACTTGACCCTGTCCGTCGATGAGCCGCCCGCGAAAGAACACGCGAGTGGCCTCAGGGAGCAGTGAATCCGCTTGCACCGAGAGCGTCATGGCGGCCGCCGCGCGAATGATGATCGGCGCGCGGAACTGCGGCTCCAGCGCGACTTCCAGCGAAAGGCTGTACGGCCCGAGCGATGGCGCGCCCGGCGTTCCCTCGACGAGAATCGGCGGGGCCGGCGAGATGCTGTCGTTCACCACGGGTACGGACACCGTCACCGACTGCGCACCCGCGGCGCGCAGTCCCGCCATTCCCGCGACGACCGCGAGCGCCGACGCGCGGCGCCCCCACCTCATACCGCGGCAGGCACCGCGCCGGCGATCGCGTCGCCAACGAGCATCTCATCGACGGCCGACGAACCCCGCATCCGGACGCTGACGAGGGACGAAACGCCGGGCTCTTGCATCGTGACGCCATACACCGCGTCGGCGGCCTCGGTGGTCGTGCGCGGGTTGTGCGTGATCACGATGAACTGTGTGCGCGTCTTGAATTGCGTGAGCATGCGCACGAAGCGGCCGATGTTCGCGTCATCGAGGGGGGCGTCCACTTCGTCGAGCAGGCAGAACGGGCTCGGCTTGGTGAGGAAGATGCCGAAGAGCAGCGAGAGCGCGACGAGCGCGCGCTCGCCGCTCGACAGAAGGTGGATCCGCTGGGTGCGCTTGCCGCGCGGCGACGCGTGAATCTCGATGTCGCAATCGAGCGGGGCGTCCGGATTCTCGAGCCGCAGGTCGCACTCGCCACCGCCAAACAGCGACATGAAGATCTGGCGGAAGTTCTCACGCACCTGGGCAAAGGTGGCGAGAAAGAGCTCTCTGGCGGTGCTGTCAATTTCGCGGATCGCCTGCTGGAGGGTCTGCTTTGCTTCAGTCAAGTCGGCCCGTTGAGCAGACAGAAATTCCTGACGCTTGAGCGTTTCCTCATGCTCTTCGATCGCCAGCACGTTCACGGGGCCGAGCCGTTCGATCTCCTGGCGCAACGATTCTGTTTCGGCGCGCAACGCGTCGTCCTCGATCTCGAGCGGCTGTACTTCGGCCAACATGTCGTCGAGCGGCCGACGCCACTCGGCTTCCAGTCGCTCGCGGATCGCCGTTCTCCGCCCGCCCAGCTCCGTGTGTCGGAGCTCGGCGTGATGAAGTTCTTCGCTGTGTGTCTGCGCCTGACGGCGCGACTCGGCCAGTGCGTGATCAGCCGCCGCGAGCTGATCGTCCGCCTCGCGAACGTTCTGCTCGGCGCGATCGAGACGACCCTCACCGTCGGCGAGCGTCGCTTCGCGCGTCTCGAGATCGAACTGCCAGCCGGCCATTTGTTCGGCGAGAACCGAATCTGCTTGCGAGAGGTCGGACAGCTCGGCGCGTAGCGCGTCGAGACGCGCGACCGCGGACTCCTGCTCTTGCGCGAGCCGTCGTTCCCGGTCGTGCGCGACCTGGACGCGCGCCTGGACTTGCGCTTCCTCGATCTGCGCCGAGGTCCGGGCATCGCGCGACGATTCGTGTTGTCGCTCGGCCGCGGCGAGCACCTCGCGGGCGCGTGATACGGCTTCGTTGCGCGTCGCCAGCCCTTCGGACACGGTGCGCGCTTCCTCGTCGAGTCGAGTCAGTTGGTCGACGAGCGTGTCGCGGCGAGCCCCGAGCCGTTGCTCGAGCGCACTCGCGTCATGGACGTCGCGCTCGGCGCGTTGACGGCGTCGTTCCAGCTCGCCGTGATGTTCGGCGGCGCGTCGGGCGGCGAGTTGCGCCGTCTCGAGGGACGACGAAACGCCGGCGAGATGCCGCTCCGACTCTTCGACCGCGGCACGCATCGCGTCGGACAGCGCCATGGCCTCTTGGCGCGCGCGCTCGGTGACCGCGAGCTGGGCGCGGAGCGCGAACAGTTCAGCGCGACGACGGAGCGGTCCAGGCCCGCCCGTCGTTCCGGGCAGCCACACCGCGCCGCGCGAGTCGACGAACGCTGTGCCCTCGTCCACCGGCAGGACGTGGCCGAGCAGTGCGCGGACCCAGGCATGGCCCGGCCCGGACGCTTCGACGCGGTGAGACAGAGCGTCGGCTGGGGAATCGCCGGCAGGTTCGCGCAGTGCGTCGAGGGGAAGCAGCAGCAGCGGCCCCGGATTGGTTTCCGCGTGCCAGGATCGCACCGCCTCCGCCGCATGCTGATCGCGAACGAGCACGGCGTGTACGGTCGCGCCAAGGAATCGTTCAACGAGCAGCGCCGACGCTTGATCAGCGCCGATGTAATCGCTCAAGGGTCCGATGACCGCGCCATCGCCGAACCGCTCGCGCTCGCGCAGCAGCCGGGCGGCCGAGGGCGCGAGGCCAACGCGCTCTCTTTCGAGCGCGTCGAGCGCGTTCACCTTTCCCTGGAGGGAGGCGTGCGCCTCGTCGGCGCGGAACAGCTCTGCTCGTGCCGTCGCCTCGCGCTCGCGTGCCGAGCGATCTTCGAGCTTCGCGGCTTCGAGGGCGGCCGCGCGCTCCTCTCCCGTGCGCCGAGCCGCCTCGAGCGCGACGACGCTTTCTTCCAGCTCGCGGTCGACCGCCGCCAGCGCGTCGACGAGCTGGGTCCGTTCGCCGGCGAGCTGCTCGAGACGTTGCGTGAGCTCATCGCTCTCGTGATGCGCGCGCTCGCGATCGATCTCGACGCGGCGTCCGCGATCCTGCAACTCACGCTGTGCGTTCTCCGTCTGCTCGAGCGCTGCGCGCAGCCGCGTTACGGCCTGGCGAGATTCGTCCTCCTGCTGCTGGCGGTCGGCAAGCGTCTGCCGTGCCGTGGCAAGCTGTTGCTCGAGCTGAGCGCGGTCGGTGACAGCGTTCTCGCGATCGCTGGACAACCGAACGCCGTAGGCCTCTCCTTCGTTTGCCTCGAGCTCGGCGCGCTGGCGCCGCGCGAGGGCGTTGCGCTGCCGCTCCTCGGCGACGGCCATCTCCGAACGAATCTGCTGAACCTGCTCGCGTTGCGTAGAAACGAGACGAAGCAACTCGGTCCGCTGAGCCTCGGCGGCAGCGCGAGCTCCTTGAGCGCTGTCGCGCGCGGCTTCGGCGTCGTTCACCGCCTGCTCGACTCGCGGAGCACTCTCGCGCAGCTCGTGAACGCGCGCGTCGAGACGCAGCAGCTCCCCGTGCCATGCTTCCATCTCGCGTTTGGCGAGGGCCAACTCGACGGTGAACCGACGCGTGTTCAACTCCGAGTATCGCTCGGCTCGGCGCCGCTGACGCGCGAGGGACCGGACCTGGCTCTGCACCTCGGTGATCAGGTCATCCAAACGCTGGAGATCGACGGTCGTTTCTTCCAGTCGTCGCTCGGCGGTTCGACGCCGATCGCGATACAGTCCGACGCCGGCCGCTTCCTCGAACAGCTCCCGACGATCGTCTGGCCGGTCAGACAACAGCGCGTCGATCATCTTGCTTTCGATGACGACCCCGGTGTCCGCGCCGAGGCCCGTGCCGCGGAGCAAGTCGGAGATGTCGCGTAAACGGCACGGCGTCCGGTTCAAAAAATAATCGCTCTCACCGGAGCGCGAGAGTCGTCGGGTGATGACGACTTCCTGGAACGCGACGGGTAGAGTGCCGTCCTCGTTCGAGAAGTGCAGGGAAACTTCGGCGACGTTGACCGCGCGCCGCGCCGATGAACCTTGGAAGATGACTTCTTCCATTTTCGCGCCGCGCAGCAGTCGCGCGCGCTGCTCGCCGAGTACCCATCGAACGGCATCGGAGACATTGGACTTGCCGCAGCCATTCGGCCCGACGATCGCCGTGACGCCCGGGTTGAACAGCATCTCGGTGGAGTCGGCGAACGATTTGAAGCCCTGCAACTCGAGCTTGGTGAGCCGCACTAGAACGATCTCCCTTTACGATACACGAGCACCGGTGTGATTCCCGAGGCGCGAAGCGAGCTGGCATACAACAAGGACTGCTGCGGCGACTGGAACGCGCCGATCAGCAACCACGCACTTCCATTGGCCTGACGGAGAGCGTACACGGGTTGGCCGCGGTCCGCATACATGGAAACCATGCCCGGAACAGCCGACGCTGGGACGCCCGAATCGATGAGAAAAGCGAGAGGAAGATGGACAACGGCGCCGTTGCCGGAATCCAGCACTTTGCGACGCCGTAACGCATCGAGAAGCGAATCCGCGCCGACCCGATCCTTGAACGCTCCAGCGATCACCTTGTACCACTGGGCGCCCTGAATCAGCGCCGGAGCAAAGGTCGCGGCCGGCAGCGTCTTCCCGTCTTTTTGCAGCTTCAAGATAGCGCCTGCCTGCGTATTCGCAGCTAGCAGTTCAACACCGAACGCCGCCGCCTGCGCGGAGTCCTCTGGATTGTTGACTTCAGGCGCTTCGGGTGGGAGCGTGCCCGCGTCGACTGCGGTATCACGAATTCTCGACTCCGGGGTCATCGCAACCGCCGGCTGTTTGATTGCCTTGGGCGAGCCGGGTGTTGGGCCAACTCGCTGCGGTCCGCCGGCGAGCGGCCGATACGCCAACCATGCCGCGATTGCGGCGATCGTCACGCTGATGCCCAATCCGGCGAATGAGCCGGCTCGCCACCAACGCGGGTTCCGTCCTGGCGCTCGCCGCGCTTCGGAGACCACCGGCTGCGCCGATTCCGGAGGCGAGGTCTCGCTACGGAGGCGTGGTGCTTCGACGGTGGCGAGGATACTCGCCGCCGGAATGTCAGCGACCGCGACCGGACCAACGTACACAACTCCGTCGGCCGAATCGACCAGCTCGGCCAGCTTCGGCGCTCGCGCCGGCACGGCGAGAACCAGCAATGCTCCGACTTCCTCGAATCCGACGGCGAGCCGCAGCCAACGAGGATGACCGAGCATTGCCTCGTAGTCGGGCGGCTCGGTCCCGCTCGGCATGACGAACAGCTCGCCGGCGCCGGGGACAGCGTGTGCGATGCGGTTGAGCGAGATGCCGTAGAGAAAGCTGTCGACCAACCCGTGCGGATCGTCGCTGCGCACCAGATCTTGAATCGGCTGCGACTCGGCGAAGAGATCGCCGACGGCAGTTCGACGGTGCTTGGCTTGGGCGCGGCCGATCCCGATTGCAACTCTGCCCGTGATCACGGGATCGTTTCCGGCGACGACGATCGCGTGATAGCCGTCGAACGACTCGCCGAGGCGCTGGCCGGCGCCCTCCCAGTCGAATGGTCGTCGCGGTTCGGAGGATGGACCGGTCACGGCGTGCCCGCGTAGATCACGAAGGTCTGGCCGGAGGCGCGTCCCGCCTGCTCGGCTTCGTCGCGTGTCTGATAGGGACCAAGTACAACCCGATAGACCGTCGTTCCGCTGACGATGCCAGTCACGACGCGCGCCGCGCGTCCGTTCACGGTGATTTTTGCGGCCTGCTCGCGAGCCTGCGCCTCATCCAACAGCGCCGAAAACGACACCGTGAATCCCAATTTGTTCGAGTCCGGCGCCGGCGCGGGGGCGGCGGTTTTCGTCGACTCAGCGCGCGTCGGCGCCCTTACCGCCACCGTGTCGCTGTCGGGCTTTGCGATCGTGATCGGCTGCGCCGCGATCGCCCGACGACGGAATCCGGTCCACACGAAGGGATACCAAAAGTCCGATGACCCACCGGTCGCGCGTTGCAGCTCCTTGCCGGAAGCCACGTCGCGAAAAACCACGTCGGCCCCGTTTCTGACCGCTATCGCGCCATCCGGCGCGACGAACGGGAGATCGTCCGCCCACGACGTGAGCACGGTTGAAATGACCTGATCTGTCCCGACAGCGGCGATCCAGACCGAGTCGCGCGGACCGCGGACGAGCACGTAGCGCCCGAAGGCATCCACACGAAGTGCTCGCGGTTGTCCGGGCAGATCGATCCGGCTCGTCACCCGATTCTGATATCGGTCCACGACCTCGACGCGGTGGGACGATTCCGTGATGACGTATAAGCGATCGCCGCTTGGACTCGCCGCGGCGGCCAGGACTGGATGGTCAAACTCGATCGTGTGCGAGAATTCAAGCGTTCGACTTCGAATTCCGACGATCTCTCGCTCCCGGGCAAGGAACACTTCGTCGCCGAGCGAAACGTTGACTCCGCTGGAAACGCGGTCCGCTTTGGCCGTATCGAGAAGGGTATTGGCCGGGGGTCGCATCCGCCAAAGTGTCACCGTGGCGCCGCGACCGCCAAGAACCACGACGGTGCCGTTCGACTGCGGGAAAACCTCCGTCGCGGGCTGCGGAGGCTTGTAACTCCAATTTCCCGTCGGAGTGAACCGCACCACCGCGCCGTCCGTTCCCGCTGCGTAGACGGTCGAACCGTCTACGGTACGAAGGTCACGGGCTTCGGCCTTCGCGGGGCTGGTCACACTGCCGGTTCGCAGGTCGAACCAGAGCGGATGATTCCGCGCGTCGCTCGCGGCGACGAGCCCCGCTTCCGAGTCGAAGCCGAGCACGTGGTCGAGAGCGGGGGCGGCATCGTTCGCCGTCCAGACGACAGAATCCAAATCGGGATAGCGAGTCACGCGAGCAACGCCTCCCGTGCGTGGGAGCCGCAGCAACAGAGCGTCAGAACCACGGTCCGTCGAGGCAACCGACGCAGAACGAGGGGGCGGGTGTTGTGGGCGGTCGCCGGAACATGCCGCGAGCGCGAGCGCCAACGCGAGGAGCGAGCGCACGGCCGGAAAGATAATTGTCGCGCTGTAGACGAACAGACCGAACTTCAGAAGCTCGGCCAGAGCGACCAGGTCCAGACGCCCCGGTGCACCGATTGGTCGACCGGGATGGCGTAATCCCACCGGACGATCGCGTAGTTGAACAGGTTCAGGCGCAATCCGACCCCGTAACTCCTCAGAGGGTACCGTTGGGCGTCGACGTTATACTCGGCCGGACGCTGGAGGGTGACCGATTGTCCACGCGACCACGCGAGGCCTACGTCATAAAAGAACAGGCCGTCCAGCGGCGGCAGATCCACCGGAAGGAACCCCAACTCGAGCCGTCGAATGAGCGGGAAGCGGAGCTCGACATTGCCGACCGCCACTCGGCTCCCAAGCAATTGGAGCGCGCTGCAATTGCTGGGATTCGCCCCTACGACCGGGCAGGATAGGTAGAAGGTGCTGTTCCGATCGTAGCCGCGGACGAAATCCGGGCGCGCGATGTACTTCCGGAATTCGGTTTCGTCCGGTCCGATCGACAGGTCGCTGTAAAAACGCGTCGCCAGCGTCAAATAGTTGAAGACGATGGGATCGTAGCGCCTGTAGTCGACGAGGTACTGGATCCAGTCGTAGGACCCGGCGACTGGGCTTACCTGGAGCCTGAATCGGCGGCCCATGACCGGGCCCGTATACCCGAAGAGCGTGTTGTCCGAGACGAGAGCGACCTGCCCGTCGAAATAATTCAGCGTCGCGTCGTGGTGCGTGCTGTCAACGGAATAGCCGCCGGCGACCGTACCGCCGGTAACCGTTCGTGTCACGAACAGCCGGCTGCGCTCGACGTTATTGAACCCCGCCCCGACCTCGAGTCGCGTGAACCGGTTGAAGGGATACGCCGTCACGGCAAACGCCTGACGAGCCACGTATGTCGTGATCTGCTGCGTTTCGAGCGCGATTCCTGAGATGCCCGTATTCGAGAGCGAGTCGCCCGACAAGAAATAGTACGGCGACTGTGAGACGGCCGTCGTGAATTGCCAGCGGTGCGACAGGTTGGTGTAACCGAGAAGGGCGCGAGCTTCGCTGATGCGCCCATTGATCTCACCGGAAATCGCGAGGTGATTGTTGCCAAGCATGTCGCTCATCACCAGCGTCGTGCCGCCGAAGACGGAGCGCCCGAATGCGTCGGGTGTGTACGCGATGGTCGGTCGTGCGGAGAAGTCCGGCTGGAAGCGTGAGTGGTACGGGATCACTCGGAAACGCGTCGTGTCCGGAAGGCCGATCTCCATGGAATCCAGGAGGGCGACGACCGAGACCTGACGTCCAATGCTGTCCGCCGGGAGCGGCGGCGGCGTCATGACAAGCGTGGGTGCGTCCCGATAGGGCGACTTCTTCAACGCCCGCGGGTTGGTCACCGACCACACCGTGTATTGGCCGTTCTCGTAGTACGTGAAGGCGAGTCGATCGGCATCGCGCGCCCAGGTGATCGCGGGACTCAATTCCGTGAGCGCTTCAATCGCACTCGTCACGTTGGTGAGCTGGAAGTGTTGTCGCGCGTCCAGATCATAAAGGAACAGGTTGGCCGTGCCGGTCCGATCGGAGATGTAGGCGATCGAATGCCCATCAGGCGCCCACTGCGGATTCAGATTCAGCCCGGACTGTCCGCGGATGATCGAAATCGATCCGGTCTCCACGTCGAGGAGGCCGATGCGCCACGGATGGAACGCGAGGCGTTCCAGGCTCGCGCTGTCGCGATCCGTCGCGAAGGCGATAGTCCGACCGTCGGGTGACCACTGCGGCTGGAGGTCGCCGAACTTGTCGTTCGTGAGCCGGCGGATCTCGGAGCCGTCGGCGTTGACGACGTAGAGGTCAGTGATGCCACCCGAGCTGCCGCTGAAGACAATGCGTTTTCCGTCGGGTGACCAACTCGGTCCGGTGACCGACTCGAGGTCGAGATCGAAGCGTTTGTAGGTCTTTCGGCTCTTCACGTCGAGCAGATACAGAACGTCCTTGCCGCGCTGTTGAGCTGTGAACGCGAGCTCCTCGCCGTCGGGCGAAAAAGCGCACTGTGAGTAGAGAAGGCGGAGCTCCTCGTAATTCGCGTCGACGTTGCTGCGGATCAACCGCGCCGTGCGTTTGCCGGTCTCGCCATCGCCGAGCCACAGATCGATGAAGACCTGGCCGCGGAGGTTGTTGCCGTTGGCGAAAAACACGACGTTCTTGCCATCGGGCGACAGCGTCGGGGCGAGAAAAATCTCGCCGTCGCTGATCTCGGGCGTCAGCAGCGGTTGGGCAAACTTGCGTGGTCGATCGGTGAGGCCGACGACGGGGAGCAATCTCGATTGGACATCCTCGCGCCACTCTGCCCCGAGGTCCTCGAGCGACACCCCGAGCTCGCGGCGGAATGCCCGCTCGAACCCGACACTCGGCACCGAGTTCATGATCTGGCCGATCACCTCGTCGCCCCACTTCTGGCCGACGAAACTCCACACCGAGTGACCGTAGCGATACGGGAAGTATTTGTCCGGATCGCTCCCGAGCTTCTCGAGTGTCGGAATGCGGCCGTTCAGTGCCGCGTCGCGCATCCATGTCGTCGTGATCGTGCTGTTCGGCCCCAGCGAAAGGTATTCCGCCATTCCTTCGGTGAACCAGAGGGGAGGCATGAATTGCGAAAGCGCCTGCAACCCGTTGCCCGCCTTGCCACGCGCGAAGACGTCGTACTGGAACGCGTGCACCATTTCGTGCGTCAGGACGTGCTCGAATGAGCGATAGTCGCCCGTGAAGTTGAGGAGCATGCGATGACGCATCGCTTCGGTGACGCCACCGGTCCCCTCGCCGAGGTCTCCGGTCACATTGTTCTGCCCGAAGTCCGTTCGGGATGAGAACAACATGATCGGCTTCTTCTCGCGAAACTGATGGTCGAGAATCCGCGAGAGGCGGGCGTACGCGCGTTCCGCCATTCGCGCCGCGTCGGTGACCGCGGTCCGCTCCTCGGGATAGAAGTAGATCAGGAAATGTTCGGTCTCGAGAATCTGCCAGCGAAAGACGTCGTACTGGACCTGGTTCTGACCGAAATAGTTCTGCGCCTCGGCGCGCCGGGGTGCGGACACGACGCTCGCCGCGAGGAAGGCGAGCGACCACGCAATGCGCCGGCTCGCGTGGCTACGTGCTACGCGCCGCTCGGCTGTGCGGTCTCGAGGGGAACGGGTACTGCGTCGGCCCACAAACGCTCGAGCTGATAGAAGTTGCGCAACGTGGGGTGAAAGACGTGCACCACGAAATCAACGAAATCGAGGAGGACCCAGCGGCCCTTTTCGAGCCCTTCGACGTGGTGCGCGGGCGAACCTTCTTTCTTCATCTCTTCGATAAGGTGCTGGCCGACCGACCGGACGTGCGTATCCGACGTGCCGCTCGCAATGACGAAAAAATCCGTCATGTCGGTGATACCCCGCAAATCCAAAAGGACGACATCCTGAGCCTTGTTATCCATCGCGATCTGGGCGGCGCGCTGCGCCGACGCCAGAGAATTCGTTGTCGTCGAAGCGGATCGCATGAAGTTGAGCTCGATACTCCCTTGAGAGGACAGAACCCCAGCGGGGCTCCAGTTAGGATAATGCTCGGACCGGGGGCGGTATAGAGCAGGGCACGGGCCGCCGGGCGGTGCCCCCAATTACGAGCGAAAACGGTACGACCGGGGTCAGACCCCGTTT
>JAICJQ010000259.1 GCA_025928335.1 Gemmatimonadaceae bacterium | reverse complement strand
GTGAAGTCCATTCCGGCCTCGATCTCGCGCGTCGTCTCTGGCTTGAGCTTCGAGTTACCGGCCTGACCAAGGCTGCAGCCCGTCGCCGAGCAGCTGTACGTCTCGTACTGCGCGATGAACTGCGGCGAGTTGCCGGCCGTACCGTCAGAGGCACGGAGGCGGAAATCGCTGAGGTGCGGGACGTGGAACCAGGGCTCCTCGGAGAGACGCCACACGCCCGACACGCGGCCGAACGGCGCCCAGCGGTTGCCCGCGCCGAACAGCGACGAACCGTCGTAGCGGTACGTCCCATCGAGGATGTAGCGGTTCTTGTACTCCGCGTTCGCGCCGGCGAAGAAGCCCATGCGCTTGATCGTCTGGTCGCTCGAGAAGACCTGGAATTGCGTGCTGGTGTTCGAGAGCGTGAAGACGTCCTTTACGATGAACTGCTGGCCGAAGCCTTCGTCGGTGTGGACGACGTCGGACTCGTACGTGGCGCGCGTCTGCAGCTTGCCGTTCAGGTCCGCCGAGAACGTGTGGCGTAACGTTGCGCCGATCGCGCCATTGAGCGCCTCTTCGCGACGGTTCGCGACGTCGGCATTTCCGAAGTTGGTGGAGGTGCTGACCGTCGTCGTGCGGTAGCCCTTCGGGACGTAGTCGCGGTCGACGCGGGTACGGTTGTCGTAGCCGATCGTCCCGTCGAACGTGACCCAATCAGCCGGGAAGTAGTTGGCCGTCGCGCTGCTCAGGAAGCGATCGGATACACGGTAGTTGATCTCGTTTTCCTGATTGTAGACGAACCCGGATGAACCATTACCCGTCGGGCGCGAGGTCGGACCGAAGCCGTTGAGGATCGGGCGGCCCAGGGTGTCGCGGGCGAGGTAGTCCGTGCCCGGGGTGGCACCGCGCAGCAGCGTGCCGAAGGCCGGGCTGTGCAGGTCCGTGGTGCCGCGATCGTACATCGTGCTGATCGAGACGTTGGCGTTCGAGCGCACGTCATAGTCGAGGTTCACGCGGGCGCGCCGCTGCTGCTGGCCGGTGAACTCCTTGATGGCGCCCTGGTCGTCGGTGTACGAGCCGCTCGCGTAGTAGCGAACGCCGCCCACGCGACCCGTCGCGTCCACCGAGTGGAGCGCGACAGCGCCGAGGGACGACATTTCGGCCATCGTGTTGTAATACTGCCCCGGCCAAATATTGGCCTGGAACAGATTGAGCAGGTCGCCGCCACTGGGCTGGCCGTACTGGAGGCCGAAGCCCGTGCGAACGGTGTCCGTCGCGATGCTGTTGATGCGCATCACTTCCGACATCCAGTTCACCGAGCGCGAGCAGCTCGCGACCGCGCCGGAACCGTTGGTGCAGAAGCGGGTGCCCGTCTCGTCCAGCTGGAGCTGGTGATTGAGCGGCATGCCGTAGTGGAAGCTATTCAGATCGCTGAAGCCGTATTCGGTGCGGCCCGTGAAGGTGATACCATCGCGGTTCGCGCCGCGCTTCGTCTTGATGACGATGACGCCGTGAGCGGCCGTCGCGCCGTAGATCGAGGCGCCGGCGGCACCCTTCACGACTTCGACGGACTCGATATCGAGACCGCCAAGCTCGTCGAAGCTGCCGACGTTGAGCACCGCGCCGTCAACGACGAACAAGGGGCTCTGGCTGCGGCCCGCCGCGTTGATCGACGTCGGGGCTCGGAGCATGATCTCGGGCGTCGAGCCGGGCTGGCCGCTCGTCGAACCGATGCGAACGCCGGCGACCTTACCGGCGAGCGCCTGGACCGGGTCGAGCGCCGGGACAGGGAGGTCCTCGGACGTGATGCGGCCGACGGCGAACGGCACCTTGGCGCGCTCGACACCTTCACCGACAACGCCGGTGACGACGACTTCATTCAGTCGGTTGACGTCCTGCTTCAGCTGGAAGTCGTGGGTCTGCGTTCCGGCCGTGAGGCGGATCGGGATGACCGCCGGCTGGTAGCCGATAGAGCGGACTCGGAGGTTCACCGCCTGGCCCTGCACACGGGCGCCGGCGATGGTGATCGTGTACACACCCTGCGCGTTCGTCGGCACAGAGATCGACACGTCGTTGATGTACACGTTGGCTTGATCAATCGGCTGACCGAACTCACTGGTCACTTTACCGGTGATCACCGCGCTCTGTCCCTGGGCATGCACCGCCGCGGGCAACGCGAGCAGCGCACTGAACAGCGCTGACGCGAAGACTCGAGCACGATTCGTCGTGATCCTGATGGTCATCTCGCTCCCTCGAGAAGGAAAGGATTGCAGACTGCACCTGCATTCGAAGCGAACACGAACAACTCGGTACCGCTCCCCTCCCCACCCCTCCCCGGTACCACCTAGCCACGCCGAGAAACGCAGCCACATACGAAACGGCAGAGTCGCTAACCCCTAGAGGGGGCAGCGCTTCGTGGTACTCACATGCACAAGAACAGTTGGATCGCGCCGGCGAGACAGAAAGCGCGAGTCGATCGTGAAACTCTAGGGTGATGACAAAAGGTCACATGCAAGCGCTCGGGCGGCTTTGAGGCGGGACGAGCAGCCTGGTCCAAACGCGGCTCAAGAACGTAGTGAGCCGGATCACAGGACCGCAAGACCCCCTCATCTGCCGATCCTGCCTACCTTTCCCGCGTGTCGAGGCCTCCAGAAACGTCCACCGATGTCGCACGGGTTTCGGCGAAAGGGGCCCGCCGGTGGGCTGCCGGACACCCGTGGATCTATCGCACGGACGTGACAGAAAGACCCGCTGCACCGCCTGGTGCAGTTCGGGTCTACGATCATCGGGGCAAGCCGCTTGGCGTCGCCCTCTGGAGTCCGGCCTCGGAAATTTCCCTCCGAATGGTCGATCGGGACGAGTCAGCGCGGCTCGACCACGATTGGTGGCGCGGTCGCCTCGCCGCATCGGCCGGGCGGCGCCGATCGATTCGCGACCAGGCCTCCGCGTTCCGGATCGTTCACGGAGAGGCGGACGGGTGCCCATCCTTCGTTTGCGACCGATACGACCAGTGGCTGGTCGTCCAGCTCATGAGCGCCGGCCTCGAGGCGTTCCGAAGCGTGATCCTGGACGTGTTGGAAGAGCTCTTTCAACCCGCTGGAATCCTCGCCAGGAACGACGTCGCTCTCCGGTCGAAGGAGCGACTGTCCGTCGGTGTCGAGCTCCTTCGCGGGGCGGTCCCCGAGTGGATCGAGATCCAGGAGCACGGCGTCCGATACCTCGCCGCGCCGTGGACCGGCCAGAAGACGGGCGCGTTCCTCGATCAGCGCGACAACCGCCGCCTCGTCGGCGAGATCGCCCGCGGCCGCGCGCTCGACTGCTTCAGCTATCATGGGTCGTTCGCGCTCCACCTCGCCCGTCGCGCGGATGCCGTCACCGCCGTCGACGTCTCCGCGGACGCGCTTCGCCGAGCCGAGTCGAACGCGGTGCTCAACGGGCTGACGAACATCGCGCTCGTCGAGGCCGACACCTTCGACTATCTGCGAGATCTGGAACGCCGGCGCGAGACGTTCGACACGATCGTCCTCGACCCGCCGGCCTTCGCCAAGAATCGCGCGTCGATCGACGCGGCACTCCGCGGCTACAAGGACATCAACCTTCGCGCGATGCGCCTGCTCTCACCGGGCGGGATGCTGTTCACGGCGAGCTGCAGCTTTCATGTGGGGAAGGCGCTGTTCCTGGAAATGCTCGCCGCCGCGGCCGCCGACTCCGGCCGGCGTCTCGCGCTGCGCGCGATCACCGGCCAGCCGATCGACCATCCGGAAGTTTTGACGATTCCTGAAACAGGATACTTGAAAGGAGCGCTGGTCGAGCGCCTCGATTAACTGCGTGAGACCTTTTTGAACCACAGAGAGCACAGTGGAGTTGACCCGGTTTGATGGACACCTCACCATCCCTTCGGGGATCAGCGGAGGAGTCCATGAAGCCTATGAGAAAATCGGAACAGCTTCGGCGATCATTCACACCG
>JAICJQ010000114.1 GCA_025928335.1 Gemmatimonadaceae bacterium | reverse complement strand
TTGTCCGTCAGATCCTTCCACGTACCGGCGACACCGGGCACGCTCGCTTGTCCGCCGAGCACGCCCTCCGTCCCCACTTCACGGGCCACGCGCGTCACCTCGGCGGCGAACCCGGAGAGCTGATCGACCATCGTGTTGATCGTGTCCTTCAATTCCAGCACTTCCCCTTTGGCTTCGACGGTGATTTTCCGCGACAGATCGCCGTTCGCGACAGCCGTCGTCACGAGCGCGATGTTCCGGACCTGATTCGTCAGGTTCGACGCCATCGCGTTCACCGAGTCGGTGAGGTCCTTCCACGTTCCACCGACGCCCGGCACATTCGCCTGGCCGCCGAGCACGCCTTCCGTGCCCACTTCGCGCGCAACGCGCGTCACTTCGCTGGCGAAAGAATTGAGCTGATCCACCATCCGGTTCACCGTCGAACCGATCCGCAGGAATTCCCCTTGGACCATCTTGCCTTCGATCTCGAGCTCCACCTTCTGCGACAGGTCGCCCTCGGCGACTGCCTGGATCACGCGCGAGACTTCGGTCGTCGGCTGAGCGAGATCGGTAATGAGACTGTTGACCGCGTCGACGGTCGTCATCCATTGCCCGGCCATGCCCGCGACGGACACCCGTTCGCTCATTTTCCCTTCGCGGCCAACCGAGGTGCTCACGCGTATGATCTCGTCGGCCACACGCGACTGCTTGTGCACGAGGCTGTTGAACACGTCGATGATCTCGGCCATCAGCGGATCGCCGTTTGGCGTCAGCTCGACGGAGAAATCGCCGGCGTTCACGGCGCGCAGACCGCTGAGCAGCCGGTTCAGCGATCGCTCCCGAGAGGCACGTCTGTCCCGAGTCGCGGCGTTTTCGGGCACAGGGACTTCGACATCGGACGCGTTCGCGCGCTTACGAGTCGATTTTCGCGCTGACCCTCGGCGTCCATTGCCGCCATTGGATTCTCGGTCAGCTACTTCTTGATCAATGACTTCCGGTTTTTCGCCGACGCCCACTGGTCGCTCCTGAAGCGATGGAGATGCGATGGAGAGAGGCCGCCGCGGATCGCGCGGCAGCCGAATCGAGAGGCTCAAGAGTGCGGCCGGCGCCCGGTTCGACGCCGGTGGGACAAACACTCGTCCGTCCCAGAGTCCGCTAATTCAAGAGTGATGCCGGACTGGTCAGCGCGACGGCAGAGCGGAGGACGATCAGCTTACGGGTCTACCCGCGCAGTACCGCATCCCGAACCCGTCCCCCTCACCCACGCCCGACTCTGCAAGAAGTGTTCAGTCGTGATCGATGTCACCAGCGCCGCTGTCCGCAGGCGGGCTCGACCGCTCCCTCTCTGGAAGACCTTTCGAACCACAGAGGCACGGAGACACAGAGGTGCACAGAGAACAACAAAGGCTGTCTCTGTGTTCCTCGGTGTCTCTGTGCCCTCTGTGGTCAAAAAAGGTCTTCGCCGTTCACTTTGCGGCGTGCGCCATGGCGGTCGCGTCGAGCGCCGCGCGAAGGCCGCGAGCGAGTTTGAGGGCGTCGTCATCGCCCCAGAAGTGCATGAATAGCACGTGCGGTTGATCCATGAGCAGGTGGCTGTGCAATGCCGTCACTGCAATCCCGTTCGCACGCAACGCGCGAATCACCGGATTCACCTCGCTCGGCAACAACACGAAGTCACCGGTCGTCACGGCACGGCCGGACGTCGTCGGCTGAAAGTTGATTGACGTGGCGACTCCCATTGATGGCGGAATCTCGTCGCCGTTCTCGCGGATCGCTTCTGGTCGCGGCACGCTCACCTGATAGACGCCGCCGCTACCCTTGCCCGCGACGCCGAGCGCCGATGCCAGACCCGACGTGTCGAGGTCGAGCCGCAGCGGCGTTACAGCCGGCGGCGGAGCCAGCGGCGTCTTGGTCGTGGCGAGGGCATCATGAATCGTTCGGCCAATCGCTTCGGCGTCGCCTTTACCCATGATGTGCATGTACACGACGTGCGGCATCTCGCCGGAGAGATGGTTGTGCACAGCCATCTGCTCGACACCGCCCTGCTGCAGACGAGACATCACGGTCGGCAATTCGTCGGGGGTCAACACGAGATCGCCCATCGCGAGGGCCTTTCCGTCGCTCGTGCGTTTGAAGGCGACCCAGGAGCCGAGAGCCAACGCCGGCCTGACTTGCGTCCCCCCGACCGTGACGTTGAGGTCGCCGCGGGGGAAGCTGTACTTGGTGACGCCTCCCGCTTGGGCAGCGCCGCTGCGGCCGAGGGCTTTATCCACTGCTGTCCAATCCTGCGCCAAAGCGGGCGCCGCAGCGGCGAGACTGAGAGCAATCAGTGTGATCTGCGTTGTGAGGTTCGACATATCTCTTCCCCTTTCGTGTCCCGCTGCCATAGGAACGATTGCCCTTGCGAAGCGCGGATTTGGCGGTAGTGTAGCGGCTTCCGTCGTGAACGTTAGTTCAACCCGCTGAGCAGGTATCCCCCGTGCGCTTCGCCGAGTTCCGATCGCTGCGTGTCTTCTCGTTGGCGGCTTTGGCCGCCCTCGCTGCCTGCAATGTCGATTCCGTCACGGACCCCCTGAGTCCTTCGGGAGCCGCGAACTTCAAGAAGCGACCGCCCCCGCCTCCGCCGCCACCGCCGCCCACGACGTACATCCATACGCCAATCATCTTCGTGCACGGGTATAACGGCAGCAGCTCGACGTGGACCACGATGGTCAGCCGCTTCAAGCAAGCCGGATACCTCGATCCCGAGTTGATCAACTTCACGTACGATTACACCAAGTCGAACCGGACGACGGCGCAGTTGATCAAGACGAAAGTCGATTCGATTCTCGCCCTCCACCCGGAGGTGTCGCAAGTCAACGTCATCACACACTCGATGGGCACGATCTCAGCGCGTTATTACATCGATAGTCTCGGTGGCGCGACGACGGTGCACGCGTTCGCTGGCCTTGGCGCGACAAATCACGGCACCACGCTCGCCGCGTTTTTGTTCACCACAGGCGGTATCGAGATGCGCCCTAACTCGACGCTCTTGAACCACCTGAATGCGACCGACGAATCGCCGTTCAGTGTTCTTTACAGCACCTGGCGCAGCCCGTGCGACGAAGCTGTAAGTCCACATGACAGTCCGATTCTCGCCGGGCTCATTCCCGGCATAGAGGACAACGTTCTGACGGCGTGCATGTCACACAGCCAACTGCACGAGGACGCGACCATTTTCGACCAGGTCAGGTCGTTCATCGAGACGGGCGTGGCGCCATAACGAAGCGAACCGGGATCCCGCCGTTCCGCGTCTCGAACACCTCGCGGAACGGCACCCCCACCTGCGCCTCGAGTTGCCGATCGCTCAATAGCAGTGCGAGCGACCACTCGGGGCGCTTTTTTTTCATCACGTTGCCCAACTGCGCGTAGAGATTTCTGAGTCGGTCCCGCTCTCCCACGCGCGTCCCATAGGGCGGATTCGCAATCACCAGCCCGCGCGACTCCTCCGGAGTGAGCGCCGAGATGGGCTCGACGCGGAGATCGAGATCCTCGCGCACACCGGCGCGCTCCGCGTTCGCCATTGCCGCGTCGATGGCCCCTTTGTCGCGGTCCGCGCCGCCGATGCCCACCGGCGAGCGCGGAAGCTCGCTTTCGCGCGCCTGCTCGAGCCGCGCCTTCCACGCGCCAAGCTTCGTCTCCGGCCAATCGAGAAATGCGAACCGCCGATCGCGGCCCGGCGCCATCCGTCGCGCCAGTCGCGCCGCCTCGATTGGAATCGTCCCCGACCCGCACATTGGATCGATGAGCGGGATCTCGCCCTTCCACCCGGCACCGAGCAGCATCGCCGCCGCGAGAGTTTCGCGAAGCGGAGCCTTCGCGATCGCGAGGCGATACCCGCGGCGATGCAACAGATCGCCCGAGCTGTCGACGCTCACCGTGCAGATGTCGTGCAGGAAGCGTACGACGAACAACTGACCCGGCACAGCCGAGTCTTCATCATCCTCACTATTTGCGGAGCCGGCCGTCGCGCCGCTCACCCGATGCGCGACGGCCTCGGCGAATCGCTGCGCGACCGCGGCGCTGTGATAGAGCTTCGACTTGCGGCACGTCACACGAAATCGCGCCCCGCCGCGGGGCGCCACGAACCGCTCCCAATCAATCTTCCGCGCCGAACGCTCGAGCTCGAAAAAAGTCTTCGCCCGAAACTCGGCGACGCGCACGAGCACGCGGCTCGCCGTCCGCAACCAGAGATTCGCCGCGGCGACTGAGCCGCCGTCGCCCGCAAACGTTGCTCCACCCTCTTCGATTGTCGGACGAACACCGAGCTGTTCCAGCTCCGTGGCGCAAATCCGCTCGAGGCCGGGCGCGGTGACGGCGAAGCACGTGAGCGCTGCGGACTTCGACGATCGTGGTCGAGAAGATGCCATCAGCCCGCGGCTGCGCCGGCCAAGAGATCCTTGGTGACCCGCATCTCCGCCGTGTAACGAAGCTCCGAAAAGCGCATCAGCAGGTCCGACTCCGTCACACCGCGTCGTTCCTCGCCGGACAGATCGGCGACGATGAGCCCACGATGCATCATGATGGTGCGGTCGCCGAAACGCACCGCCTGCTCCATGCTATGGGTGACCATCAAGGTCGTGAGACTCTGCGAGCGTACGACCTGGTCGGTCACGCGCATGATCTGCTCCTCGGCGCGCGGGTCGAGCGCCGCGGTGTGCTCGTCGAGCAAGAGCAGTTCCGGCCGCGTCAGGGTCGCCATCAGCAGCGTGATGGCCTGCCGTTGACCGCCGGAAAGCGTCCCCATCGACGCGTCCAGACGCCCCTCGAGCCGCATGCCGAGCGACGCCAACGCTTCGCGATATCGGACCCGCGATCCGCGATTCAATCCGAGCCGCAACCCGCGACGCCGCCCACGCAGCTCAGCCATCCGCAAGTTCTCGGCAACGGTCATCGACGGACACGTGCCCTTGAACGGATCCTGAAACACGCGGCCGACAAGCTTCGCGCGTTTGTGCTCGGGCCATCGCGTCACATCCGTCGCCGCGATCTGAATGCTTCCCGCGTCCGGACGGTACGTCCCGGCGATCACGTTCAGGATCGTCGATTTCCCCGAGCCATTGCTGCCAATGACGCTCACGAACTGGCCGGCGGCGATCGACAGGTCGACGCCGCGAAGCGCGATCGTTTGGTCTCCGCCCGGTTGGTCGAAGGTCTTTTCGAGCCCGGAGATCTCGATCATCGCGTCGCCCCCACCATCGCGGCGGATCGCCGGAATCCGAAGTTGAAATTGGGAAGCGCAAGCGTCAGCAGCACGAACGCCGCGGTCGCGAGCTTCAGGTCTATCGGATTGAGTCCGATGCGCAAGGCAAGGGCGATCAGCGCGCGGAACACAATCGCCCCGATGGCGACCATGATAATTGTTCCGCCGAGCCTCGCGCGTCGCGGCTTGAGCGTTTCGCCGAGAATGACCGCCGCCATGCCGGCGACGAGTGTACCAACCCCCATCGTGACGTCGGCGAACCCCTGATACTGCGCGATCAATGCACCGGAGAGCGCGACGAGTCCGTTCGACAACGCGAGCGCCAGCTCGACCATCCCGCGTCGATCGACGCCCTGCGCGGTGATCATCGCCGGGTTGTCACCCGCGGCACGCATCGCCGTGCCGAAATCCGTGCGAAGGAACCAGGCGATGAGCATGCCGATCGCCACGGTCAGCAGAAGAAAGACGACGCCGAAGGCCATGTCCCCGGACCAGGCCGCCGTGCGTGGTACGGCGGTGTGCATTCGCGTCACGAGCGTCGCGCGATCGAGGAGCGAGATGTTCGAGCGACCCATGACGTGCAGGTTGACCGAGTACAGGGCGGTCATCACGAGGATACCGGATAGCAGCTCCGTGACTCGCAATCGCGTATGCAGCACGCCGGTCACATAGCCGGCCCCCATGCCGGCGAAAAAGGCGACGACCGTCGCGATGAGTGGATCGGCGCCACTGTATATGAGCGTCGCCGCAACCGCTGCGCCGAGCGGGAAGCTGCCGTCGGGAGTGATATCGGGAAAACGCAGCACGCGCGACGCGATGTACACGCCCCAAGCGAGCGCCGAGAACGCGAGTCCGAGCACGAGGGCGGAGAGCCAGAAACGCCAGGCGGACGAAGCGTCGCTCGCCGCGGTCGGCGCGGGCGTTGCAGCGCCGTTGACGTGCGACGTGTCCTTCTTTTCGGAAATCACTTCACTGGCTTGCGCGACGAGCTCCCTCGGAATCGTCACACCAAAATCGCGGGCGGCGCCGAGGTCGACGACGATCTTCGGCTTCGCCGATTTCTGGAATGGAATCTTCGCCGGGCTTTCGCCGTGAAGGACGCGGATCATCACGAGGCCCTGCGCGTAGCCGTTGTCGTAGAAACTCGCCCCGATCGCGAGCGGCGGTCCCGGATAGCCCGTATTCGACGCGACGACGACCACGCCGAGCTCGCGCGCCTGCTTGACGAGCGCCGGCATTCCGCCGCCGATCATGATGCTCGGGATCTGCATGATCCCGCCGACGCCCTGTGCATGCAGCGCCTGCACCGAGGCCGGAATGTCCTGCGCGCTCGTGCACGCGATGCTGACGAAGCGAACTCCCATTCGCTCGGCTTTTCGCTTCGCCATGTCGAGATAGAATTCGGCGAACGGATCGGCCGGATCGAACAGGGTGCCCCAGACGCGCGCCTGCGGGAAGGTCGCGACGGCGACGGCGAGCGTCGAATCCACGGGAAGCGGGATCTCGGCGCCCGTCACGTTGGGCCGATGCGACGTCGCGCTCGTGCCGGCGCCGATGAGATATGGATTCGCTACCGCACCGAAGATCACCGGGCGATCGCTGATCGATTTGATCGCCGTTTGAGTCGCGATCGACGAGAAGGTCGCGACCTGCGTCACGCCCTGTTGTACGAAATCGCGCATGATCAACGACAGAGTCGGCACGTCCCCCTGTGCATTGCGCTCGATGAAGGTCACGTTCACGTCGCGTACGAACCCCGAGTCGGCGAGCGCCTTGTAGAAGCCTTCGCGCGCCTCATCGAGCGGCGCGAGCGATGAGACCTGCGCGACCCCAATGACGGGTCGCTTGCCGTGATCCGCTCGGCTACACCCAGCGAGGGCGAGCGCCGCCGCGCCGAGAAGCGTTCTCGATGATCGTCGCATTCGGTTATTCGATGGTGATGCCTTTAATGGCGGGATCGGCCGTCGGGTAACGGAGATCGAGATCGTCGAGCGCATCGGCAATCGTGCGCGCGACGAGCCAGTCGCGCACATCTTTGTCATCGGCCGGCACGATGTACCACGGAGCGTACTCGGTGCTCGTGTTCTTGAGGATTCCGTGATAGGCCTTGGAGAATTCGTCCCAGTGTCTGCGATCGTCGAGATCACCGACACGGAACTTCCAGTTCTTGGTCTCGTCGAGAAGTCGCTCCTCCAACCGCGTCCGCTGCTCGTCGGGCGACACGTGCAGCATGAACTTGAGGAGCACCGTCCCGTTCTCGACGAGGTATCGCTCGAAGTCGTTGATCTGGCGATATCGATCGCGCAGCGTGTCCTTGTCGATCTGGTCGTGCACGCGAGGCACGAGGATGTCTTCGTAGTGCGAGCGATTGAAGATGCCGATCATGCCGCGGGCCGGGACTCTGATGTGGATCCGCCAGAGGAAGTCATGGCGCTGCTCGAGCTCCGTCGGGACACCGAAGCTCGAGACTTCGCATCCTTGCGGATTCACCGACGTGAATACCTTTCGTATGGTCCCGTCCTTCCCGGACGCGTCGCGGCCTTGGAGCACGATGAGCAAGGCATACCGTCGGTCGGCGTACAGGAGTCGCTGAAGCTGTGCGATGCGATCGCCCTCCTTTTCCGCGGCGGTCTTGACCGAGTGGGGCAGCCGCTTCCTGTGTCGCACCCGCGCATCGGCGTCGGCGATCTTGATGTCTTTTTCGGATTGGACGGGTTTCAGTTTCATGGGTCGGGTCGAGAATCGCCCGAGTATGCGGTCGCCGAGAGCAGAGCACAACCGCACACGTGGGGTATGAGTGGGTGACTTCTCGGAGCGTGAGACAGTTGAGCGTTGTGCAAGGTCGTCCACTCCCGATCTTTTTCGAGCGATGAACGCTACACGAACCGTCTCCAGCCTTTTGATCGCGGCCATGTTCGCCGCCTGCTCGCGGCACGACCCCACCTCGGCCACCCCGGCGCGGGCGGACAACGTCGGAACACTGACCGGAGCTCGAGTGGAGCTCGTCGAAGAGGGCGGCATCGCCGCGCTCTCGACGACCTATTCCGTGCGTCACGACGACCGCGCCTTCGCGTTCTCGCGCCGCCACATCTGCTCGGCCAACTGCCCGGCGCCGTTGTACAGCACGAGCGGGGTTCTCTCCGCCGCCGCGTCCGACTCGCTGTTCAACACCGTCTTGGAAGCGCAGCCCGGGACGCTGAAAGACGATTACGGCACGACGCCGAACAGCGCCGACATGTTCACGTACACACTGCGCGTGGTACTCGACAACGAGATCAAGACCGTCCGCGCGGACGACGGCACTATGCCGTCAGCCATGCGCAAGATCGTCGATGCGATCCACGGCATCGTCCCGCGTTAGTCTCTGGGGCTGTACGACAACACTCTGAACCCGGCGATCTTTGTTCGCGAGCAGCAGCCCTCGTCGCTCGCGACGCTAATAGCCGCGGTCTCGATCGACCACGCGGGTGGGTGTCTTTCCCCTCTCGATTTCCTCGAGGGTCTCGACGAATCCCGTCACGGCACCATCCGGCGTCGTGAGCCCGGAAATGTGCGGCGAGATCATGACGCGCGGGTTGTCCCAGAGCGGCGAATCCTTCGGCAATGGCTCCGTCTCGAACACATCGAGCACGGCGGCCGACAGCCAACCTTGCTCGATTGCTTCGGGGATCAGCTTCTCGTCCACCACTGCCCCGCGCCCCGCGTTCATGAGCACTGCGCCGCGACACGCGCTCAGCACGTCCCGTCCCACGAGCCCGCGTGTCTCGGCCGTTATCGGCAGCGCGAGAATCAGCCAATCCGCGTCGCGCACCAGGTGTTCAAGCTCCGATACACGCGATACGGTCGCGAAGATCGACGCATCCCCCCGCCCACTGCGCGAGACGCCGTGAACGGTCGCGCCGACGGCCGAAAAGATCCGCGCAACGTGCCATCCAACGTCTCCCGTTCCCACGACGACCGCGCGCGTTCCGCGAACGTATCCGATATCCCGGGGCGACCATTCATGCCGACGCTGAGCGTCCGCGAGCTCGATGATCTGCTGTCGCACGGCGAACGCCCGTGCCAGGGCCCACTCGGCGATATACACACCAAAAGACTCCGACGTTCGAGTCAGCAGGATCTCCCGCGATAGCTCGGTGGGTTCCAGCCACGAGTCGACACCGGCGCCCGTGCAATGGACCCAACGAACGTTTCCCATTGTCGGCAACGACGGGCGCTTGAATCCCATGTAGGTGTCCGCCCATGCGAGGTCGTCCCCTGTGACCTCGGTGTATGGCTTGCCGCGAACGTCGAGATCAGGGCGCCGGTCACGAAGCAGCGCCGTCAGTTCAGCGTGGGCGCTGGCGCCGATCACAATTCGGCGCGGCTTGGGCAGCCTGCTGGAGTGGTCGGTCATATCGAATAATCATCAGCACCCCAAGCCGCGGTTGACACGCGCGCGGTTCGTTCCAGGTTACAGCAACCTCATTGGAGCCGACGATGGCTTTTTCCGCAGCAGCCGCGCTGGTGGTCGTTGGTCTGTTGCAGGAGTCAATGGTTCCTCCACCGCCGCGCGCGCCGCTGCCGAGGCCCGCCGCGAACGCGCCGATCGCCACGATCAATAACAACCGCGTCGCCATGGGTCGTCTGTCCGGTAAGACGCTCACCGTGGCACTCGACATCGTCGAAGCCGGGTACCAGCCGGAGGGCGAACACGATCCGGTCGTGCGCATTCTCGCCTTCGCCGAGTCCGGGAAACTACCGAGCGCACCCGGACCGCTCCTTCGCGCACCCGTCGGAACGACCGTTCATTTGACGGTGCACAATCGATCGGATTCGGCGCTGACCCTCGGCGGCCTTCGGCGCTACATGCGCGCCGAACA
The DNA here is from genome assembly GCA_025928335.1 of Gemmatimonadaceae bacterium. Lineage (GTDB taxonomy): Bacteria > Gemmatimonadota > Gemmatimonadetes > Gemmatimonadales > Gemmatimonadaceae > JAQBQB01. Next base: position 4,997 of record JAICJQ010000114.1, on the reverse strand, counting down.
AGACACGGTGCAGCTCGCGGCCGGCGCGACGCGCGAAGTCACCTTTGCGCTCGATCGCGCCGGAAATTTTTTCTACTGGGCCGCTCTCAAAGGCGTCTCCAGCTTCGACCAGCGAGACTGGCTCGATTCACAGCTCAATGGCGCGTTCATCGTCGATACCGAAGGATCTCGACCTCCCGTCAACGAGCGCGTGTGGCTCATCAGCGAATGGTTTTATCCGGTCGCCGCCACGAAAACCTTCGAGGACGCGCTCGCATTCAACGGGAAAGAATGGCCGTACAACGAGCAGTTGACGTTCACCCAGAACGATTCGGTGCACTTCCGGATAATCAACACCGCGGCAGTCGAGCATCCGCTGCATCTGCACGGGTTCTACTTTCGAGTCTCGCGCAGTGGTGGCGCGCGGGCCGACACCGTCGTGCAGTCGTCGCGGCAACCACTGCAAAACATGCGGGTCGTTCCGATCGGCGGCTCGGTTTCCCTGTCCTTCCTCCCGACGACTCCGGGCAATTGGGTCTTCCACTGCCACTTCGCGAGCCATATCGACGAGGTCGTGTCGTTGCACGGAGTGTCCGATGCCTTCGTCGCTCAGAGCGGAAACGCCGCCCACGCGGTGCCGGCGCACGATGCTCCCGGTGGCCACACGATGCGCGGTCTCGTTATCGGCATGCACGTCACACCGGCGCCGGGATATAAAGAACTGAACCCCGCCGACCGTCGAACGATCAACCTCTTCATTCAGAAACGTCTCAATAGCTTTTTTGGAGGTCAGCCGGCGTACGGCTTCCTCGTTCAAAAAGACTCCGTCGTCCCCGCGAAGGACTCGATTTCAATTCCTGGTCCGGTGCTCGAGCTCAAGCGCGGCCAGCCTGTGCGCATCCAGGTCAAGAACAATCTCGACGAGCAGAGCGGCGTACACTGGCACGGACTCGAGATCGCCAGCTTTCCGGACGGCGTCGCTGATTTCAGTGGCATCGGCGACAAGATCATGCCGCCGATTCCGCCCGGAGGAACCTTCGCCGCCGAGTTCACGCCGCCGCGCAGCGGAACATTCCCGTACCACTCGCATCTGCACGAAATGCGACAGATCGCCTCGGGGATGTATGGCGCGATCATCGTGACCGACGCACCACGAGATACGACGCGCGATCATATCGTCGTCGCCGGCGGCGGAGGATTGCCCGTTTTCTACAAGCAAGGCCCGGCGCTCCTGCTCGTGAACGGTTCGCTCAGACCTGACCCGATTCGCATGACCGTCGGCGATACCAACCGTCTGCGAATACTCAGCATTCACGCCGACGAGATACTCAGCTTCCGCTTCGGCACCGAGCTCGCGGTCGCTCAATGGACGCCACTCGCCCGCGACGGCGCGGATCTCCCGCCGGCGCTTAGAACGGCAACGCCCGCGATGATGCGCCTGGGCCCAGGCGAAACGGCGGATTTCACCTACGTCCCGAAGGAACCGGGGCGCATGGTGATGGAAGTCTGGATCGATATCGGACAGCGGATCGCACTACCCATCGAGGTGCAACCACGCGCGCCGCGAAAAAAGGCCGCGTGATCACGCCGCTCAGCTCGCGGGCGCGTCGCCCCCGAGCGCCTTCGTCAGTATCGACTGCCACACCGCATCCACCGACTCGATCGAGTCGGTAGCGACAGCCGCTTCGCTCAATCGGTGCGTCAACCGATTGCGATTGCGATGGTAGTGCTTCTCGTAGCGCGCCCTCGCTTGCGCCGGCGTGAGCTTCTTCGCGTACCAGGTCGCCACCGTCGTCAGCGTGCCTGCGTTCCACGCGGTCGCGGGGAGCGAGCCGTCCTCGTACTGCAGCACGAGCTCCCATTCCCAGGAGCGAAATTCCTGCGTGGATGTGGTGGATTCAGACATTGTGCTCTCGTAGGTGCGGCGTAATCAGCCCGATCGGCGGGGCGTCTCAGGCAATCGACGCTCCGAGCACCGGTCGCGCAAGGGGCGGGGCAATCGCTCACACCAGCCCTTCGATCGCGCGTGCTACCACGTCCGTCGTTGCCGTACCGCCGAGGTCCGCCGTTCGCGGCGCGGCCGGATTCGAGAGCAACGCCTCGACCGCACGCTCGACCGCAGCGGCTGCGTCATGTTCACCGAGGTGCTCGAGCATCATCGCGCCCGATGCGATCTGGCCGATCGGATTGGCCACCCCGCGGCCAGCGATATCCGGAGCCGATCCGTGCACCGGCTCGAACATCGACGGATACTCGCGCTCGGGATTCAGATTCGCACTCGGCGCTATCCCTATCGAGCCGACGATCGCTGGACCGAGATCGGAAAGAATGTCACCGAACAAGTTGCTCGCGACAACGACGTCGAACCAATCAGGATGCCGTACGAAATGCGCGCAGAGAATGTCGATGTGATATTTGTCCGTGGCGATTTCCGGATAATCGGCGGCGATCGCTTCGAAGCGCGAATCCCAGTAGGGCATCGAATGCAGAATGCCGTTCGACTTCGTCGCCGACGTCAGGTGCTTGCGGCGCCGTGACGCGAGATCGAACGCATAGCGCATCACGCGGTCGCACCCACGACGAGAGAAGATCGCGGTCTGTGTGACAGCTTCATCCGGCGCGCCGGCGTTTCGAACCCCGCCGGCATCGGAATACTCGCCTTCGGTGTTCTCGCGTACGACACAACAATCGATACTCCCCGGCTCGCGATCGCGAAGCGGCGATGTCACGCCGGGGAGAAGGCGTACCGGGCGCAGATTCACGTACTGCTGAAAGCCGCGACGAATCGGCAGGAGCAGGCCCCAGAGCGACACGTGGTCCGGGACGCCTGGAAATCCGACCGCGCCGAGGAGAATCGCGTCGAACGCGCGCAGTTGATCGAGTCCGTCGCGCGGCATCATGCTGCCGACACGCGCGTATCGCTTGCAGCTCCAATCAAACGGGTGCCACTCGAGCGCGAACCTGAAGCGAGCGGACGCGCGTTCGAGCACGGACTGAGCGGCGGGAACGACTTCCTCGCCGATTCCGTCGCCGGGGATGACGGCGATTCGATAGCGCCGTGACGTCACGCCTTGGGCAATCTCGCGCGCAACCATCGTATCTGTCCGCGATGATTGACCTCGTCTTCCGCGACGTGGAACCACGCCCAGTGCGCGTTGATCCGCGGGCCGTCGGCGCCGAGCTTGAGCGCCACCGACCAACGTTCGCTCTCATCGGCCGACATGAGTCGTTCCTCGAACGTGAGCACCTGATACGAGCGCTCCACCACTGCGATGTGCGCGAGAAGCGCCCCGATCGAGTTGCTCTCGGCGTCCTGGAGGTGATCCAGCTGCGCCATCGGCAGGCCGTCAACCGCGGCCAACGTCGTGGATCGGGCGTATGAGAGCATGCAGACGAGCCGACCGATCGTCGGTGAATACCCGGGGATCGGTTCGATTCGCAATGGACTCGGCATTTTGCTCGATGACTCGGCCATGCGAGAATGGGAAGCAAGAGATAGTTCGGATCAAGGCGGACCGGCGCCGTCCGCACCCACCCAATCATAGGACCGTTCGTGCGCCAGCAATCGCCACCGCGACGGATACACGTTGTGCTGCCAGTCGAGCGGTTCGCCGAGCGGCTGCGGCACCGCCGCGAGCGCGAGCGCGGCTTTGAGATCGCGTCGCTGATCAGTACCAAGTGCGTCCGGCGCGAGTGAGACGAATAGCATGGTGCCGCTGCGGGACAGCAGATCGAGCCATTGGCGATTGTACGACCACGGAACCGCGTTCGTCACGCCCACGCAATCGGGATCCGCGACGTAAAAGGTACCGTCCTGAACGCCGCGGAACGCCAGCGTATTCACGCCCATCTTACGTGTTCGTGGCCACTCCGTCCCGCTCGTATCGTCGCCGACTCGGCAAATCTCGAAGCGGCCAGCGGACAGATGACTGACCGTGTTGCAGCCAATGATCAAGCTCTCACCCGCCGCGTCGCGAATAGTGCGGTACAGATCGTCGATCACTTCGGCTGTCGTGTGCGTCGAGCCCGAAGCGAACGTCCAGCCGTCGCGCGTCAGCGCCGCACCCATCTGAAAGCCCCAGCGGCCGAAGATGTCGTACGTCGTGTAGTCGTGCTTGATCAGCTCGAAACCCCACTGCCGGAGACGCGAGATGTCGCCGGCGATTTTCTGCCGCACCTCGGGAACCGTGGGATCGAGAAAGGCGCGGTCACGCGCCAGGCGCCACGCATCGGGCGCATCGGTCGGCGCCTGCAGCGGCCGAATCCAGATTCCCGGTCGCGCGCCGGCGCGTCGGACGGAGTCTGCAAGGCCCGGCATGTCGGGGAACTTCTCGTTTCCGCGATCCCAGGTGCCGACGCCCGTGCGTGAGGCGCCGCGCACCGGCTGCCAACCGTCGTCAATCACCGCGAACGGCCGATTGCCTCCGATCGGTGACAGCTCGACGATGTGCTCGGCGTCGGCGAGCACTGTCTCGGCGCTGTTCTTCCCGTATGCCCAGTACCAGTCGTTACTACCATATATAGGCGAAGCCGGCATGCGCGGCGTGGCGCACATTGTCCCGCAGAACGCGCGCAGCGCGGCGAATGCCGATTCGCCATCGCGCCCGACCCGACACACGACGTCGCACACGTCGAGCGTTCGCTCGCCAAGTTGCAGTGCTGCGCCCCCACTGCGGACGTCCGCCCACAGACTCACGCCCTGCGGGTCGATTTGCCAGAAGCAGAACGCGCGTGCGCCCGTTCGAACACCGTACGCGGGCGTTCGCTTCGCGTCGGTCGTCGCCGCGTACCATGGCATGACACGGTCAGGCGCCCAGCCCCGCCACTCGAGATCTCCGTATGCGCGCTCCCACGCGTCGCCAACAATGAGGCGCGTGTCTGCGAGCTGGCCGCGCCACCGAAGGTGCAATCGCTTCATCGCCGTCTTTGGTGCGACGAGCGAAACGTTCAAGGCCCCACCGCGCGCCGAAGTCGTGACGACGACGTCGTCCTTCGACCAGCGTTCCGCGCCGGCGCGG
>JAICJQ010000126.1 GCA_025928335.1 Gemmatimonadaceae bacterium | reverse complement strand
TCCTTCTTCTTCACCGCGTTGCCTTCACCCTTGGACGCCGAGATGATCTCCGCGGCGAGCTTTTCAGGCATCGACTTCTCGTTGCGATCGCGCGAATAGCTGATGAGCCAGCGCATCGCGAGAGCGGTGCGGCGCTCGGGGCGGACTTCGACCGGGACTTGGTAGGTCGCGCCGCCGACGCGGCGGCTCTTCACTTCGACGACCGGCTTCAGATTGGCCAACGCCTGCTTGAAGACGTTGACGCCCGGCTGATTCGTCCGGGACTCGACGAGGTCCATGGCGCCGTAGAAGATGCGCTCGGCCGTGGACTTCTTGCCCTGGAGCATCATGGCGTTGATGAACTTCGAGACGGTCTGGCTGTCGTAGCGCGCATCGGCGAGGATGGGGCGCTTTACGGATCCTTTGCGGCGGCTCACTTCTTACCTCCCGCCTTCGGCTTCTTGGTGCCGTACTTCGAGCGGCTCTGGTTGCGGCCGTTGACGCCCGAGGCGTCGAGCGAACCGCGAACGATGTGATAGCGAACGCCCGGGAGATCCTTCACACGACCACCACGCACGAGCACGATCGAGTGCTCCTGAAGGTTGTGGCCTTCGCCCGGGATGTAAGCGATCACTTCGAAGCCGTTCGTAAGACGAACCTTGGCGACTTTACGCAGCGCCGAATTGGGCTTCTTGGGTGTCGTGGTGTAGACGCGGGTGCACACGCCGCGTCGGAACGGATTCGACTTGAGGGCCGGCGATTTTTCTTTCTTGACGACGTCGCGACGGCTACGACGGACCAGCTGATTGATCGTTGGCATGTAAGACGGAATGAGTCGAACGGGATAGCCCCGTGGCTGCACTTCCCGTCCGGCCAGAGGCGGTCGGAGGGAGACTGGGAAAGGTAGGTAAGTGGATGTTTGGTGTCAACTTAGAGTGCTGAACCGCGTCCCTACCAAATCCCGCGTTTAATGCGGATCTTAGCCACCCATCATGACCACCATAGCAGATGTCGTCATCATCGGCGGCGGGATCATGGGCGCGTCGACCGCCTATCATCTCGCCAAGCGCGGCTGTACGAACACCATCGTCCTGGAAGCGGGTGAGATGTTCGGCTTGGGGTCCACGGGATTGAACGCCGGGGGCGTCCGCTATCAGTTCGCGAGCCGGGTCAATATCGAGCTGTCGAAGTTGAGCTTCGGAATGATGGAGCAATTCTCCGATGAGATGGACCAGCAAATCGGTCTGCGACGATGCGGCTACCTCTTCATGCTCGATCAGGCCAACGACCTCGAGCAGTTCCGCCGCAACGTCGCGCTCCAGAACTCGCTCGGTGTCCCGAGCCGAGTGGTCTCGACGGATGAGATCGCGGCGGTCGTGCCCGAGGTCGACGTCAGCGGAATCATCGGTGGCAGTTGGTGCGCGGCGGACGGGCTCGTCGATCCGCATGGCCTGCTTCAGGGCTACGTGTCCAATGCGCGGCGATTGGGAGCGACGCTTCGCACCGGCGCGCGCGTCGAGGGCATGGACGTCGTCGACGGACGCATCGCCGCCGTGCGCACAAAAGACGATGTCGTCGCCACGCGGAATGTCGTGATCGCGGCGGGCCCTTGGTCGGCGAGCATCGGTGAGATGGTCGGCGTCGACATACCAATTGAGCCAATCCGCCGACAAATCGCGGTGACTGGCCCGATCCCCGGGCTTCGCCCGGACTTTCCTTTCGTCATCGACTTTTCGCGCTCGCTGTACTTCCACCGCGAGGGCCCGGGGATCCTCACGGGGAAGTCGAACAACGACGAGCAAGCGAGCTTCGATACGTCGGTCGACCAGGAATGGCGTCTCCGTCATTTCGAGGAGGCAGCGCGGCGTTTGCCACTCCTCGCCGATGCCGACATTTCCGCCGAGTGGGCTGGGCTCTACGAAGTGACGCCCGACGATCAACCGATCCTTGGAAAGCTCCCGGAAGTCGAGGGACTCTACATCTGCGCCGGGTTCAGCGGCCACGGTCTGATGCACGGACCGGCGACGGGATTGTTGATGGCGGAAGAGGTTCTCGAGGGGAAGGCTCACTCGATCGATATCGATCCGTTGCGGTGGGCTCGCTTCGCATCCGGGGTGAGCGCCCGCGAATACAACGTTGTATAGCGCTAGTCCCGAAGGTCGGTGATTCATCTCGGAGACAAGCAAGTGAATGGCGATCGGCAGTCGACGCGTCGAGAGCTGATTGTATTTCTCTGCCTGACCTTTGGACTCAGCGCGGTGTTCTGGGGCCTCATCATTCACGCCGGAAGCCTCGGCGCGCACGGTGGCATCTACGTGTTGGCGCTGATGTGGTCACCAGGTGTGAGTGCTCTGGCGACGCGCCTCTCCTTCCAACGCAACGTTCGCGGGGAGGGATGGAGCTGGCATCGAGAAACGACGACGATTCACGTACAGCGTTCCGTTCTTTCTGATCGCCGGCTCTATCCAAAGCCTCATCTCTGCCACCGGCGAGGGCCTCGGCTGGCGCGGCTTTCTCGTCCCGACGCTCTCGCGAATGACGACATTCGGCAGAACGTCCGTTATCAGTGGCGCAATCTGGGCGGCGTGGCACGTGCCGCTCATCGTGTTCGCCGATTACAATGGCGAACCCCGTCCTGGTACTCGGTGACTTGCTTCGTCCTGATGGTCGTAGCGATGGGTGTGCTCTTGCGTGGCGGCGTCTGCGATCCAGAAGCGTCTGGCCAGCAGCCATACTTCACGCCTCGCACAATCTTTTCGTTCAGGGCTTCTTCGACCGCGTTACCGTCGACTACGACGACCTGACCAACGCGAAGGGGCAGCGACCATTGGTCGCTGCCCCTTTCGGCTTCTCTGATAGCTTCAGCTCTCGCCCTGCTCGCTGACAGCTCAGCGCTACGGCTTGTTCAGGAACGGATTGCCGTTGATCTCGGCGAGCGGAATCGGCCAGCATTCCGTGTCGCCAAATGCCGGCGGCGCCGGGACGGGGCTCGTGTACGTGCCGTGCTGCCAAAGGTCGACGCTGTACAACTTCTTGTAGCGTCGCACGTCCCCGAGCCGATAACCCGCGAGGTATAAATCACGGGCGCGCTGCTCGCGGAGCGCCGCCTTGAACTCAGCGTCCGTCGGCAAGGTCAGAGCCGCCTGATTGCCGATCGCGCGACGTGAATTGAGGAACGCCAGATTCGCAGCGTTGTTGCCCTGCGCCTCCGCCACGATGTACTGCGCCTCCAGCCCCGACGCGAACGTCACCGCGGCATCACGGGTGAACTGCGCACCGGTCAACGTGCCGTTGTAAGTGCTGTACATCAGCGGCGACTTCGGGACGAAGGTCTGTCCCTGCTGGGTTCCTTCTTTGGTGACCGGACGCGGCAGGCGCGGATCGTTCGTCACCGTTTCAAATGGCGTCGACGTGATGCCGATCCATTCGGCGTTCGATCCACCGCTTGCCGCCGAGAAGAACTGGTTGTTCTCTCGCGTGCTGTTTGCCGAGTAATAGGACTTGAAGGCGAAGTTCGCCGGAGCCGCTGACGCGTAGGTGATCGCGTCGGCGAACTTCCCGAGATCGAGCGACGCACGCGCCGCGCCGACGCGCGCGAGGTTGAGAAGTGAATCCGCTGCCGCGGCGCGCGCCGCGCCGGCCGTACCCAGGCCGGCGTTGTACGTCTTCGCGGCTGTCGCAACGTCGATCGCGTTCTTGAAGCGATCGAGCGCCATCCCGAGCAGTTCATCAGGCGTGTAGGCGCGCGTCAAACCGATCGGTGCTGAGCACATCTGCTCGGCGAGCAGCGTATATGCATAGCCGCCGTAGTCGCGAACGCGCGCCAGTCGCACGTCGCGTGAGGCCGTATCGCCGAGGAATTTCGTGACGAAGGCGGCCGCCGAGTCGGCGAGGAAGCGCGTCGACTGGAGCGGCGTGTACACGAGGTTGTTCATGGTGCCGTTGCCGGCACTCACGTTCCTATTGTCGATTTCGATATTCTCGGAGAAGCCGTGCCAGTTCGACGCTTCGTCCGTCAGCACCGCGCCGTACAGTGCCGCGCCGTTGAAGGCGGGCTGGAATTCTCCGACGACGCCGTTGACGAGCAGCGTCATGTACGCCGGGTTGTTCACGTTGGCTTCTTCGATCGCACCCGGGTTCTGCACCTGGAGGAAATCGCTGCAGCCCGCGATCGACGCGGCCACGAGCACCGCCGGAATCGTCACGGCGAGACGTCTGAAGTTGTATGTGCGCATGGTGGCAATCTCAATAAGTCAGGTTGAGCGACATGGTGAGGCGGCGCGTCATGGGCATGGCGTAGATGTCGCCGCGGGCAAAACCGCCCGTGACGGTTGCCACGCGACCATAGGTGTTCACCTCCGGATCCGGTCCCGGATAATCGCTCCACAGCTTGAGGTTGTGGCCGGCGAGCGTGACGCTCGCCTTCGCGGCACCCGCCTTCGCGGCGAAGCGCTGCGGGGCATCGAGCGTGACAGAGATGTCGCGCAGCTTGATGAAGTCGGCCTTGTAGATGTAGACCGCTCGCGGGTTGATCGCCGTTCCCGCGGCGTAAATCGGTAGGTCCGCCGCCGGGAAGTTCGGATCATTGCGCTCGATGCAATTGATCGACGACGCGCAGCGATAGAGCTCGGCGCCACGGTAGTTGTAGAAACCACCCTTGTGATCGACCAACGCGTAGAGCGTCAGGTTGCCGAACAGGGACACCGTGTTCGACAATGCGATCTCACGCGTGGGCTCGGCGGGTCCGATATACGACGTATCCGTGATGCTCGCATTCCCGATCGCGCCGTTGACGAGCACGAGGCTGCCGTCGGCGTTGCGCTTCGGGAAGGGAGCCCAGTAGCCGCCCAACGGATAGCCAACGCGATGCTGCTGCACCGCGCCGTAAGACTGCGAGGCGGGCGTCTGCGACTTGATCGTCGTATCGCCGAAGCTGAGCAGCTTGTTCTGGTTCGTCGTCATCGAGAGCCGGGCGTCCCAGCTCAGGTTGCGCCGTGAGATTGGCGTCACGCTCGCGCCCAACTCGATACCCTTGTTGCTCACCGAGCCGAGGTTTGCGAGCTGCGTTCCCCGGAAACCCGTCGAGGGCGCGATGGCCGTGGATACGAGCACGTCGCGCATCTGCTTGTCGTAGTACGTGAATTCGAGGCCGGCCCGGTTCTGGAGGAAGTCGGCGTCGAATCCAAGCTCCAGCTCCGTGCCCTTCTCCGGCTTGAGGCCTGGATTGCCGTAAGAGCTGGTGCGAAGCGCCGAGGACGTCGTCGTACCGAGCGTCACGACGCTGATCGCGTACGTGCGCGACGCCGCGAACGGTGACGGCGCCTTGCCGGCCTCGCCCCACGCGCCGCGCAGCTTGAAGTTGTTCGAGTGAATCGCGTCGAAGAGGCCCCTCAACATCGGCTCCTCGGATGCGATCCACGAGACCTGAGCCTTCGGATAGTTGATCACGTTGATCTTCGATCCGAACACCGAGCTGTTGTCGATGCGGTCCCCGATGGTGACGAACAGCCGGTTCTTCCAGGCGAATTGCTCCTGGCCATAGTAGCCGACGGTGTTCGCCGCGGAGTACGCGTTCGATGCGGTGATCGTCGTCGTACTTCCGATGAGCGTCACGTCCGGCGTGCCGAGGCCGACGCCCGAGCCGGTCAACGTTTCGGTCCGGCTCGCGACGACCTGCGCGCCGAACGACGTCGTCGTTCCGAGGTTCGCGCCGAAAGCGTGCTCGATGTTGCCCGTGTAGTCCAGCGTGTAAAGCGTGTTGCGCGGGACACGCTGCGCGGTGAGGCCGAGCGTGTCGCCGGTCAGCGCGGGCGTGTTCGGCGGCGCGAACAGCGTCGCGAGGCCGTACGTCCAGTCGAGGCCCGCCGTGAGACGATTCCGGAACCAGGAGAAGGGCTGGTAGTTCATCGTGGCGCCAACGGTCGCGCGATCGGAGTGCGTCTCGTTGTCGTATTGGTTCGACTGATCCGGCGTGACAAAGGGCCAGCCCTGCACGGTTTGCCCCGGAAGCGCGGTGAAGAGGCCCGGACGCGCGCGGTTGCTGCCGAAGAGAAGTCCTTGCGCCGATTCACCGTCGAGCGGCTGACGAATGCGCGAATCCACCGCCGCCACCGAGACATTGAAATCGGTCCTCGCGTCAGCCGTGTACGAGAAGTTCGTCCGCAGCGAGTTGCGATAGTCGAAATTATTGCGGAGAACACCCTCCTCGTAGTTGTGATCGCCGGCGATGTAGTACGACGACTTGTCACCGCCGCCGCGCGCCGAGAGCGCAAAATTCTGAATCTTGCCGTCGCGCAATGCGTTCGGATCGTCGCGAAGCGGGAGCCCCGTGAGCACCGTGCCGACGGCGAGCCCCTGACAGCCCGGCCACGTCGGCGTTCCATCGGCTTGCTTCGCGGCGATCTTCGCCGCGTCGCACGTCGTGTAATCGAGCGGGAAACGATCGAGCACGGAGCCGAGATCGTTCTTGCCGACGTCGAGGCGCCCCTGCCACTGCAGCGCGTTCGAGCCGCGAATCCCCTTTTTCGTGATGATCTGGATCACGCCGCTCGCGGCGTCGGCGCCGTATAACGTGGCGGCCGCCGGCCCCTTGATGATTTCGATGGATTCGATGTCGCCTGGATTCACGAGATCGAACGCGTTCGCGCCCTGACCGCCGCTGTTGCCGGCGAGCCCCTGCCCCGACGGATCGAAGTTGCCGATTCCCGCGGTGCTGATGCGAACGCCGTCGATGTAAACGACGGGCGGCGTAACGGTGAAGCCGCCGGCGCCACGCACGCGAATGTCCTGCGCCGTGCCGACGGTTCCGGACTGCGCCTGGATCTGCACGCCGGGCGATCGCGCTTGCAGAACCTCGAGCACATTGTTGGAATTACTTTTTGTCGTGAGGTCGGCGACGTCGAGCTGTGTGACGGCATTCCCGAGCGTGCGCCGTTCGGTGGAACCCGCAGTGCCGGTGACGACGATCGCCTCGAGCTGCGACGCGGTTTGTGTGAGCTGGAATTCGGCGCGAACTTCACCACCTGGCGGCACCGTCACCGTCGACACCACTCGCGTGTAACCGAGGCGGCGTGCTCTGACTTGGCGCTCGCCGGCGGCGACGCCGGCGATCACGTACTCGCCGTTCAAGTTGGTTACCGCCGCCGCGGTGCTTCCGACGACGCTGATTTGCGCGTCGGGCAATGCGCGCTGCGAACCTGCTTCGATGACTCGGCCGCGAATCGTGCCGGTGCCCTGCGCGACGAGTTGTAGTGGAACGGCGACAACGAGGGTCGCTGCGGTGAACCAGGAAAACCGGTTCATCGCCCCGATCGGGACTCGACTCATTGACCTCTCCGAGGTGGGGGGAGGATTGTGTTGGGAAGAACGCGGAAGGAATCAGACAGCGGCAGCGCGATCTGTAAAAACGCTGTCACGCATTGTAACAGGTCGCAAGGAGGGAATCGCCCCGAAAAAAACGTGGCGCGTCAACTAATTCCGGACGCGTCGCTCGCGGGAAGTCGGTCGCGTTGGCGAACCGCGCGTTCGAATGGGCCGAGTAGATGCGAGATGCTGTTGGCGTAGTAGCTCACGAGCTCTCGATTCCTTGGGAGCACAGCATATCCCGCCCCGTGCTCGGCGAGTACACGGCGCATTTTCAGCATACGCCATGCGCGATCGAGTGTGTCCTCAATACGATCGTGTCGGACTACTCGTCCGTTTAGCTCGAGCAATGCGTCGCGCATCTCGCTCATCCGCTCGAGGAGGTCGGCGCGCGGAATGAAATCGCGATCGAAGCTTTGGATCGCGGCGCAGGCGAGTGGCACGGGCGTGACGGGGAGGAGCATGCCGATGCGGCTCATGATGTCGTCCGACAAGGCTTGGACGCGAGCGAGGCGCTCGGGTTTTGGGATATCGTATAAATCGGGGTTTTGAGCAAACCAGAAATCGAGTCGCACGGGAGCGCCCACAACGACCGCCGCGCGACCGTACCGCTGCCAGCGCCGTGACACGAGCCGGGCAGCGTTCCACCAGAGATACCGAGCGACGGAGCCAGACTGCGTCCATCTTGACGTTCGGCGGCGTCCTTCGCGTGAGGCCAATTCGGCGAGAAGAGATCGATCTTCGAGCACGCGGTCGTAGTTCACGGCCACCGGCACGATGTACAATCGAGATCGATACAAGGGATCGCGGGCAATCCCGAGGATGTAATCGAGTAGTCCGATCTTGGGAGGCTTCAGATGACCGTCGCGTGTGAGCCCACCCTCGAGGAAGATGCCTTGTGTCACGCCCTCACGGGTGATCAGCTGGACGTATCGTTCGAGAACCGTGTGGTAGAGGGGCTCGCGGTAACGACGTCGCACGAAATACGAGCCGAATGCCTTGAAGATATGTTCGAGGGGAAAGGCCCGTGCCCATTCACCGACGGCGTAGGAGATCGCTACACGGCCGGCGAGCGCGTAACTCACGAGCACATAGTCGGCATTCGAGCGGTGATTCATGAGGTACACGAGGACGGCGTCTCGGGGCACTGCTTCGAGCGCCGCCTCGTCCTCGTGCTCCACCGTCACCTTGTAGAAGAAATTCAGCAGCCGCTTGGCGACGCGATAACCAATCTCGTAATAGGCGACGACGTTGAAAAACGGGACGATCTCGTGGATATAGGCATCCACGCGCGCCCATACCGCGTCGTCAGTCGTTTGGGTCTGCGCGGCATGGGCGGCGACGGCGTCGCGAACGATCGGATCGGCCAAGAGGCGTTGTCTGACCTCCTCTCGGCTGAGCCTCACTCCTGCGGCGGGCTCGCCCACACCGGAAACGGCGGCCGCTTGGGCTTCGTCACCGGGTGCTTGGCGAGCTCCTGCATCACCAACTCGACGGCCTTCTCGAGCTGCGTATCGTGACCCGCGCGCCACGCCGCTGGATCGAGATCGATCTCGACATCAGGCGCGACGCCCTTGTTCTCGACCGCGTATTCACCGGACGCCGCCCAAAGTCCGGTCCGCGGCGCCGTCACCGTGCCGCCGTCCATGAGCGACGGATACCCGCCGATGCCGACGAGCCCACCCCACGTCCGCTTTCCGACCAAGGGACCGACTTTATAGTATCTGAATAGCCACGGCAGCTCGTCCCCGCCCGATCCGGCGTACTCGTTGATGAGCATCGCTTTCGGACCGTAGATCGCGCCCTGCGGAATCGGCGTGTCGACGCCGTAGCGCGACGTCGTGTAGTTGAACGGTGCCGAGCGGCGCAGGTAATCCACCATGTAGTCGGCGATGTTGCCGCCGGTGTTGAAACGCTCGTCGACGATCGCCCCTTCCTTGTCCTGCTGCGCGAAGAAGTAGCGGTTGAATCGCGTGTAGCCTTCTTGCGCCGTGTTCGGCACGTAGATGTACGCGAGCTTTCCATTCGAGAGCTTTTCGACCGTTCGGCGATTGTGCTCGATCCAGGCGAGATGCCTGAGCATCGCGTCATTCGCGACGGGAACGACCGTGACATCGCGCGCGCCCGTCCCATCGGCGCTCGGGCCGACGCGCAAGACGACGGACTTTCCAGCGGTGCCCTCGAGCGAATGATCGATGTTGTCGTTCGACGTCAGCGGTTTGCCGTTGACCGCGAGGAGAAATTCACCCGCCTGGACGTTCACGCCCGGCTGCGTGAGCGGCGCGACGGTCTGGGGATTCCAGTTCTCGCCGGCATACACCCGATCGAATCGCCAGTGTCCCGACGCGATGCTGAAGTCGGCGCCGAGCAAGCCGTTTTTCGGCGGACGATTCGCCCCGCCTTCCGGTGGCGGTGCCCCGACGAACAGGTGGCCAACCGTGAGGTTGCCGAAGATCTCGTCGAAGAGGTAGTCGAGGTCGTCACGGCTCCCGAGCCCGGGGAGGAAGCGCTCATACGCCTTCTCCGTCGCGGCCAGATCGAGGCCGTGGTAACTCGGATCGTAGAAGAACGCGCGCTGCAGACGGAAGCTGTCGTGATACATCTCGGCCCATTCGGCGTGTGGATCGGATTGGACTTGAATGTCGTTCGTGTTGAGCAAGCCCTCGCCCGGCTTGAGTGGCTGAGCGATCGCGGCAATCGTCCACTTGTCACCCTGGCCGAACAACAGCTTCTCGCCGTCGCGAGACAGCGAGTAGCCGCCGACCCCCTCGACCACCTTGTCGACCTTGCGCTCGGCGAGATCGAACTTGTGGATGATCTGCGTTCCCGCGTCCGCGACGTCGACCGGAACGAGTGGATACTCGACGAGCATGACGACGCCCGACTTTCCGGCGATGACGTCGGTGTAGTTGCGCGGCGGGACGGGCAGCGCGACGGTGCGCTGATCGATGTTGTTGAAGTCGATGCGCACGGGCTCCGGCGGCGTTGCGGCGCTGTCGGCTTTGTTCGGCGCGAGATCCTTCGCGGCTTTTGCGTCTCCCGCCGCGGCCTTCGCGTTGCTCTTCGCGGCGCTATCGGCCTTCGCTTTTTCCTCGTCGCTCTCCGGCGCGAGGGGCGAGGGAAGGTCCTTGCGGAGAACGGCGGCGTAGAGCGTGCGTGTCACCGGGTGATCGAACGTGGTCATGCTGAAGTCCGTCGCCGGGCCCGCGTCCGTGCTGGCGACGAAGTAGAGGTACTTGCCGCTCTTGTCGAACGCGGGCGAACGCGCGTCGCTCATCCCGTCGGTGACCTGCGTCGATTTCGCGGTCTGCAGATCGTACACGAAAACCCCGGACAACCGGTTCTTCATCGATCGGGCGTATGCGAACCAGCGCGAGTCCGGGGACCAGTCGCCGCTGAACGCACCCGACGAGAAGCCGGGTCCGAGTGGCTCGACGTCGATACGCGTCAGCTTGCCGGACACGACGTCGGCGTACCAGAGCTCTCCTTTCGAGTTGCTGTAGGCGATTCGCTTTCCGTCCGGTGACCACGACGGCTGCGTGTAGTAGGTGTCGTCGTCGCCGAGCTTGATGAGACGAGGCTCGCCCATGCCGGTTTGGCCGCGAAGCTCGAGATGGTACGCGCCGCCGGTGTTCGAGAAGTAGGCGAGCGTCTGTCCGTCGGGCGACCACGACGGGTAGTGCTCGGATGCACCAACCGTTCGCGTGACATTGCGCGCATCGCCTTTCTTCGCGGGGACGGTAATTACCTCGCCACGTGCGTCGAACGCAGCGCGAACGCCGGTCGGAGACAGCGCCGGATTCTGAAGCCGATCGCTGACGTTCACCCAGTGCGGCAGTGCACTGGCAATCTCTCCAGCGATCTTCACGTTCACATCCTTCGATTTGCCGCTCGCCACGTCGTACAGGCGGAGCGAACCGAACTGCTCGTACACGATCGCGCCCGGACCCGCGGAGGCGTCCTTAATATCGAGACCGCGGTTCTCGACCCGACGCATGACGCGCTTGGCACGCGGATCGTACGCGTAGAGCGTGGCCGGCCCGTCGCGGTCGGAGATGAAGTAGACCGTGTCACCGACCCACATCGGCGAACGGTCATTCGAGTTCTCTCGCGGCACCTTTTCGATCGCCGCGTTGGACAGCGTGGCGATCCAGATCGGGGTCGTGCGCCCGCCACGATACCGCTTCCAGATGTCGTTGGCCGACGGATACGGCAGATAGGCCAGGCGCTTTCCGTCACCGCTGAGCGACCCAGACCAGGCCGTCGGCAAATCGATGACGGTGGGTGCGACGGCATCCATCGCCTGAACGAAGAGGCGCGGGGCGCCGTACGCGGCGGTCATCGCGACAGCATCGCGGTCGGAGACGAACAAGACTTTCCCGTCGGGAGTCCAGCCTCGCGCGATGTCGTGTGCCGGATTCCACGTCAGGCGCTTCGGCACGCCGCCCTCGGCCGCGATGACGTAGACGTCCATGTTGCCGTTCGCGTTGCCGGTGTAGGCGACCCACTTGCCGTCGGGAGAGAACCGGCATCCCGATGCGTTGCCCGTCGCCGTCAAGCGACGCGCGGTACCACCGTCGCGCGCGGTGAGCCAGATGTCGCCGCCGTAGGCGAAGCAGATCTCAGTGCTGCTGACCGACGGGTCGCGCAGGATCAGTGGCGCGGCGCTTTGGGCGCCGAGCCGCGTAGCGAGCGCGGCAATGAACGCGAGAGCATGAAGCGTCTTCATGAGGAGTAAGGCTGAGGGAAGAGGGCCGAGCCGATCAGCGAGGGGTCTCGATTCGTTTGAGATGCAAGACGCCACTGACCGACTTGGATACTGTCGTGTTCTCGAGACGATTCCTTGAACACCCGCGCTGGCGCTCATCACAGACCACTTGCCTGGAATCGACGTGCGCGATGGCCTGGAACGTCGCGTTGCCGATGGGGTCTCGCCGGTCGAACCGTAGTGTCGCCACGCTGCAATTGTAAACGATGACCTTGTCGTTCTGACTGGCCCGCTTGTCGTACTCACAGACGCCCGCGTCGTCGACCGCGATCAGGGTGTCTCCCCGAATCACGATGCCGCCGGAAATGGGTTGATCCATCGTCGCGGGGCGCTCGACGAAGCGATAGTTGCCGTTCAGGGAAGCAGCGGCGGGCGGCGGGCTCGCGGAATGATGGACGCACGAGACGCAGGCAACGAGAATTCCAAGAACCGCGGCGCGTCGCTCTCGCGAGGAGTTATCGCTACTCACAGTGAGTGCTCGTCGATTCCACACTTGAATGAGTTCAATATATTGACGCGTCCGCTTTGCCTCAATCTCGGTGAAACGCGCCCGGGGTCGTCGTCGCATCTCTACTCACCCGCCGCGCGCGGCCCGCGGACTCCCATAACGATGTTAAGAATATGCTAAGAAGCAAGCCGATGCGCTCTCCGGTCGGCTCGTTTTTGTCGGCGTTCTCGGCCCTTACATAACCGATTTGCTCCGCCTGCGCATCGCGCGCTTGTAGCCACGTGGTCACAAGGACACGTTGCGATGTGGCACTTCAAACAGCAACGCTGACGAGGCAGGATATGCGACGACTTGTCGGGCAACACAAACGATATGCACTCGCGTTCATGGTAGCTGTGATGCCGCATGCAATCGGGGCACAGGCAACGGGAACGCTCACCGGCGTGGTACGCGATGAAGGGAGTACACCGGTGCAAGGGGTCACAATATCACTCGGTGGGACGCAGATCGCCGCGGCCGCGCGCGCGGACGGCAGTTTTCGAATCGCCGTCGCGGCGGGCCGGTATGCGGTCACGGCGCGTTCCATTGGATACGCGAGCCACACCGACACCGTCACCATCACTGCCGGTAGCACGACGACACACGACTTCGTTCTCACGAGAGCCGTCACCGCGCTCGAGGCAGTGACGACGCTCGGCACACGCGGTGAGCAGCGAACGGTGCTCGACGCGCCGGTGCCGATCGACGTGCTCCCGGCGCTCGAGATACGTTCTACTGGGCGAACCGAGACCGCACAGATGATGCAGGCACTCGCGCCATCGTTCAATTTTCCGCGCACTACACTCGGCGACGCCACCGACAACGTGCGTCCGGCGACGCTGCGCGGCATGTCGCCCGATCAAGCGCTCGTCCTGATCAATGGCAAGCGTCGCCACGTGAGCGCGGTGGTGTACATCAACGGCTTCG
>JAICJQ010000223.1 GCA_025928335.1 Gemmatimonadaceae bacterium | reverse complement strand
CCTGCACGAGCTGCACGAGCGCATTCGCGACGTGCGTCAGGGGAACGACGGCGACATCTACGTCGTCACCGACAGCGGCAACGGGCTTCTGCTACGCATCCGGCCGAAGGTCTGACGGCGGCCTGACGTCGGCGATCTGCCGTTCGGTGTCGCGTTCCGTGCTCGTGGTCTGCGATTGGTCCGCCGTGGTCCGGCTGCGCGTGAACGCGTCGCGGGCAAAGGGACGCGCCGCGTCCCACTCACCGTGTCGCTCGCGAACCTCGCCCGTCCAGCCACGCTCGAGATCCGCGTCAACGGCATCCCAATCGCGCCCAGTATAATCGGGGTTCCGACCGGCCAGGTGTCCGACCTGATACGCCGGACGCACGTCGTCGAACGAACGATCGGCGATGCGGCTGGGAGAACTTTCATACTTGTCCCGGTAGTAGCGATCGTCGTCCGGCGTGTAGTGCCGAGAGGATTCGACCGCCGCCTTGCCGGCCCACCAGCCACCGACGATGCCGGCCAGCCCACCGATGATCATTCCAACTGGTCCACCGATCGCGCCGATCGCGGCACCCGCCGCACCGGCCGCGGCACCGCCGACGCCTTCGGCGGCGACTTTGCCGGCCGACGCGTGATCATGGTCGTTCCGGACATCGCGCGAATCCCGAGTGTCCATCAGAACCTCCGAGTTGGGTTTTTGGGTCAGTCCGTGATGGTGGGGCAAGCTCGGGACCACGTTGCCTCGAACGGCCCGGATTTCTGGAAGGGCGAGCCCTGGCCGCCCGTCGGCACCGGCGGTACTTTCGCCGATCCGACCGACACCATTCAAGCATAAGAGAATGAGCGAGGCGGCTTTCGACGCATGGGACGACGCCACGACCGATGAGCTGTTCCCGGTCGTCTACGACGAGCTGAAGCGGATGGCTCGGCGCCATCTCCGCATGGTGGGCGGGCGCGCCACGATCTGCACGACAGAGCTCGTCCACGAAACGTTCCTCCGCCTGAGTCATCGCGACGACGTGTCCTGGGACAATCGGGCTCACTTTTTCGGCTCGGCCTCCCGTGCGATGCGACAGGTGCTCGTCGCCTTCGCGCGCCGGCATTTCGCGCTCAAGCGACGCGCCGATCGGGTTAGCCTCTCCATCGCCGACGGTGATGGGCCATTGGAAGTTCAGCTCGACGAGATTCTGGAGATCGATGAGGCGCTATCGCGCCTCGACCACTTAAATCCCCGTCTTCGCCAAATCGTGGAGTTGCGCTTTTTCGGCGGGCTGCCCCAAGAGGAGGTCGCGGCGCTGCTCGGCGTATCGGTGCGGACGGTGGAACGCGACTGGTTGAAGGCCCGGCTTTTTCTGCTTCGCGAACTGGAAGACGTCGCGTGACGAGCGGGCGATGACACCCGAGATTAGCGTGGAGCGGTGGCGGCGTATCGAAGACATCCTCGACATTGCCCTCGCGCGCGACCCGGCCGGCTGGAACGCCGTCCTCGAGGAACAATGTCAGGGCGACGCGGTGCTGCGAAAGGAAGTCGAGTCCCTCCTTCGACAAAGCGATAAGGCCCCCACCTTCCTCGCCGAGCCACCCGCCGCGGCCGCCGCGGCGGCGGTTCAGGAATCGCTCTCAGATGCGCCTGTCGAGCATGCCGAAGGGCGACGAATCGGCGCCTACCGGCTGGTTCGCGAGATCGGGCGCGGCGGAATGGCGCGTGTCTTTCTGGCTGAACGGGTGGAGGGTGGCTTTGTCCACCGGGTGGCGCTCAAGCTGCTGCGTCCCGGTCTCGACACCGACGTCGACTTCGCGCGGTTTAGAACCGAGCGCCAAATCCTCGCCTCGCTCAACCATCCCAACGTCGCGCGGCTGCTCGACGGCGGCGCGACCGAGGATGGCCTTCCGTACTTCGTTCTCGAATACGTCGACGGAAAGCCGATCGACGTGTACGTCGGCGAGCGCCACGCGAGCGTCGAAGAACGCGTGCGGCTGTTTCTCACGGTGTGTGAGGCGACGCAGTACGCGCACCGCAATCTCGTCGTCCATCGGGACTTGAAGCCGTCGAATATTCTCGTCGACAGCGACGGCACGGCGAAGTTGCTCGATTTCGGGCTGGCGAAATATCCGATGTCATCCGGTTCGCCCGGTCACATCTCGCGCGCGACGCGACGGTGGATGACGCCCGAATATGCCGCACCGGAGCAGATTCGCGGCGGACCGGCCACGACGCTCACCGATGTCTACCAGTTGGGGGCCGTCCTTTACGAGCTGCTGACGGGCGAGCCACCGTTTGCCGCGTATTGCGTCACGCTCCCCGCGTTCGAGCGCGCCATCCTCAACGACCAAGCCGAGCCGCCGTCGGTGTTGGCGGCGCGCAAGGGATCGCCGGACTCCGCCAAGGCGTTGCGCGGCGATCTCGACGCCATCGTCCTCAAGGCACTTCGCAAGGAGCCGGACGAGCGCTTCGAATCGGTCGACGCGTTCGAGCGCGATCTCCGGGCGGCCCTCACCGGACACGCGGTTCAGGCGCGCCGCAATACGACGATGTACCGGATGCGCCGCTTCGTGCGGCGGCACCGGGTAGAGACGATCGCGACGATCTCCGTGATTCTGGCGGTTCTGACCGGTCTCGTCGTGTCGATCGAGATGGCTCGTCGTGCCGCGGCGGCTCGTGATCGTGCCGCCAACGCCTCACGCGAGGCGACGGCCATTTCGAGTTTCCTCATTAATCTCTTCGACGCCACCGATCCGGCGGCGGACGGAAATCAGATGACCGCGCTGGAGCTGGTGCGCCGCGCTGCCAAACGCGCCAACGCGCTCGGAGCCCAGCCACTCGCCCAGGCGAAGATGCTCGAAGTGACGGCGCGACTCTATCACAGCGTCGGCGACTATCGCTCGGAGATCGAAACCGTCCAGCGCGCGCTCGCGATTTTGCGGCGCTCGGGCGGGGAATCGACGCTGGATGTCGCCGGAGTGCACCAACAGCTCGCGCGAGCACTGGTGGCCGATGGGCAGTATGCGGCGGGGGATTCCGAGGTTCGTCGCGCATTGACGATTCAGGAAACCGCGCTCGGACTCCGTGACCCGGTGGTCGCCTCGACGCTGCTGCAGCTGGCGTCCGGTGCAGTTTTCCTCGGCGACCTGCGCGCCGCGGAGCAGGCGGGTCGTCGCGCCATATCGATCAGCGAGAGCGTTGTCGGATCGAACGACTCGACGACGGCACATGCCCACCTCATCGTGGGGTCGATCAAGCAACGGCAGGGAAAGCTCGACGAAGCCGAGGCCGAGTACCGGCGCGCGTGGGACGGGTACGCCAAAGCCCTCGGACCTGACGATCCGGAGGTTGCCCAGTCGATCATGCACGTCGGCTACGCGCTGCAAGAAGACCCGCGTCGTCGGCGCGAAGCTGACACGCTATTTCAGCGGGCGTTGGCGATTCGACGGCGGGTGTTTGGCGAATTGCATCCGTTTGTCGCGGCGACGCTCGCCGACATGGCTGATTTGCGCCTGTCGATGGACGACACCGCCGCGGCACTGCCGATGGCGCGGCAGAGCTTTGCGATCAGGCAGCAGGTCTATGGGCCGAATCATCCCCTCGCGGCGGCGTCCATGCAGCAGATGGCGAATGTCTATGCGCGCGCCGGTCGTCTCGACCTCGCCGAGCCGCTGATGCGATCGGCCATTCCCATGCAGCGGCAAGTGCGCGGCGCCGACCACGCAAGTGTCGCCAGTGCCGAAGTCGACCTCGCCAGGATCATGATCGATCGAGGTGAGTACAGAGGCGTGGAATCGCTCATCGATGACGCGCTTCGTATTCAACGGCGCGTCTTCGGACTCCGACATCCTACGACGGCACGGAGCGAGGCCGTGCTCGGCCGCCTGCGAATGCGGACCGGACTGCTCGTCGAGGCGGATTCCCTGTTCCGCCAGTCTCTCAGGATCATCGAGCCATACAATGGGCGCGAGCACGCTGATACGCGCGAGATCTTCGGATGGCTCGCCGAGCTCGAGACGGCGCGCGGTCGTCCCTCGGACGCGCAACGCTACCGAACGTTCTCCGAGCGCCGTTAACGCCGGGCGTCAGCGCAAGCAGCGGTCAGGCTCGGGACACTCGCGCGCTGCGCCGCGCAAATGGCGTTCGCTCGCCGGTTCTCCTTCTCGAGCTTCGCCGAATCCGGCACGGCGCGAAGGCTTGGTCGCCCCGGTCGGGCCGTTGGGAGCGCCGCGGCAACGCGAGCGATCTGGATCGAGCGAGCGTTTCTTACCGGCGCGGGTGACGCGAGCTGTCGTCGGATTTGCGCGACGCGGTCCGCGGGGAGGCCGGCGGTAAGCGTCAAATCCTCGGCACGCCCATTCATTCGACGTTGGATTGTCAGCCGCGTGCGAAGCGGCGGACCGAAATTCGAAGCGGCGCCGTTGCTCGCCGCAATGACCGATCCACGCGTCGCCGGCGGCACCGTCCATCGAATCCTCACCGAACCGTCGGCCAACGCTCGGGATTCCGGTGCGCCGAGGTCGAAGCTGAACAGCACTCCGCCATTCGCGAAGCTGGCGCGAATGGCGAAGTCCTTGTTCGCCTTCACGTCCTGCTCGATGAGTCTAAAGTCCGTCGCGCCTTGCGGCCCCGGAATGAATAGAGAAAGAGGCGACACATCCCAATAGTGCTGGTCGCTGCTGCAGAAGCCCTGATTGCCCCAGTTGCGTGCGAAGAAGGCCCACCGGTCATCGGCGGCGTCGCTCGACAGATGCAACGCCATCGCATAGACGGGATGGAGCTGTGACGCGGCTTCGTGCTCGGCGACGATGCCGGCGAGTCCCGTGACGACGGCCTCGTGATCGTCGACCATTCGCGACGCGCCGGAGTTTTCCGTCGGGTTGCCGTCGGACTTGTTGACCGCGTCCTGAAAGCTCTTCCACCAGCCCGAACCGAAATGATCGATCGTCTCATCGGAGTCGAACTCGACGTCGATCGCGTCGGTGTGGGACGCGGTGAGCATCGCGCCGTTGGCGGGATAGAGATGAAATCCGTAGTCGTCGTCGCCCTTTTGGATCCAGTCGCTGTGGCCGGTCCAGGTGACGCGGCCGGTAATCGTCGCGGGCACGAAATTGAGGTGGCCGTGAAGCTTGTCCGGCGCGCCGGTCGCCCGGCAGAGAACGGCGTTGAATCCCGACGCGACGTCCACGTCGGAGACATCCGTCGAACAGGGCGGATTGCCCAGAACTACACTGCGTGCCTTATCGAGTTGCGACCGGTAGGGAAATCCGTCGCAAAGGACCGACGTGTTCGGGTGGTCGCTGTGACGTGTTTCCCAGAAGAAGCGCGGATTGAGCAACTCGCCATTTCCGCCCGCCTCGTCGGCGACGAGATCGAGCGGGGCCCGGTCGGCGGATGCGGCCGCGTGTCTGATCGTGAGCGACACCCAAGCGGGTCCACCGTCGCGATCGGCGCGACATTGTCCTCCGGCTCCATCGCTATGGTTTGCGTAGCTATCGTCGCGGTAGTCGCTGTCCTCGTAGCCGAGCGAGAGGAAAGAATTGCCGGGCGGCAGAGGTGTCGGGATGGTGAGTGGGCGCCCCACGAGGGTTTGAATTCGAACCAAACCGCCCCCCGAGGGATGGCCAGGAATGTGGATTAATCCATGGTATAAACGATCCACATCGCGACCGGTTGGGTCGACGAATCTCCGCCATCCACCGGCGCTGGCCCCGGCATTGACGCAGCCGCCCGCGTCCACCGTAACGACGTCGCCCGGGCGAAATCGGATGGCGCGATACTGAAAAGCGCGTTGAGAAACGACCGGTCGATCGATCCTGCAGATGGTCACGGTGTGCCCCGGATTGTCCTGGCAGGAGCTGACAGGATCTTGCCCGACCTCCGGGGCAGGGGCGTGATCGACCACGGAGAGAATCACGAGGGCTGCCCATCCAGCTGCCAACATGCGCTGTCGTAATCTCCACCCAGAGTTTGAGCCTCATAGACCACATAGGCATTTCCTGGACGGAACCCGACACGCGTCGCGCAAACCCTTCCAAATTCTGACATTCTGACCGATCGAAACCGATTGCTCCGAGCGGG
>JAICJQ010000165.1 GCA_025928335.1 Gemmatimonadaceae bacterium | reverse complement strand
GGCGGCAATCCGCTGACGCCGTAGCGCTCAGAGGCCGCCCGGCCGCGTCCACCGTTCAACGAGCGCCAACAATCCGTCCACGATCAGGGCGAGTAGCGCCGCCGGAATCGCGCCCGACAGCACCATGCGGGTGTCGGAGAGTGCGAGGCCGGCAACGATCGGTTCGCCGAGCCCACCGGCACCGATGAACGCGGCAAGCGTCGCGGTACCGACGTCGATGACCGCGGCGGTACGAATGCCGGCCATAATGACCGGCGCCGCCAACGGAAGTCGAACGTCGCGCAGGATCTGACGATCGGTCATGCCGAGTGCTCGCGCCGCCGACACGGCTGCAGGATCGGCATCGCGGACGCCCGTGAAGGTGTTGCGCACGATCGGATAGAGCGAATACAGCACGAGCGCGACGAGCGCGGGGCGAACCCCGATGCCAAGCAACGGAATCATGAACGCGAGCAACGCGATGCCCGGCAGCGTCTGCAACACGCCAATGCCGCGAATGACGGCCTCGGCGCTATGCGTGCTCCGCTCCAGCAAGAGACCGAGCGGCAGCGCCACGAGAATGGCCGCGAGCAGCGAAACAACCACCAGCTCAATGTGGCGCCCCGTGAGCCGAGCGATCGTCGCGCGTTGCAGGGCGAGGTACGACACGAGGCCCGTGCCTGAACGCTCGTCCGATGCGCTGCGCGGGGCCGCATCGACGAGCGCCAGCGTGCGCAGCGCATCGCGCGCCACCACGGCGACCGGCGCGCCATCGACCTCGACGCGCTTGTTGAGTGCCCGCATCGTCGGCTCGTCGAGCCGGCCGCTCAACTCACCGAGCGCAGCGATCGCCCGCGGGTTTGCTGTCGCCAGGCGGCGCGAGACGACAGCCGCTGCCTCGTAGGGCGGAAAGAAGTGGCGGTCGTCCGTGAGGACGACGAGATCGTAGCGAGCGATCAATCCGTCGGTCGAGTAGCCATCGATCACGTCCACCTGGGCGGCGGCCAGCGCCTGGTATTTCAGCGCGGGTCCAAGCGCGTGAACGTCAGCGAAGCGAATTCCATACGCACCCTGGATGCCGGGCAGACCGTCCGGCCGGCCAATGAAATCGGCCGTCAGCCCCGCGCGCAAATGCGTCGCCGCTTTTGCGAGATCGGTCAGGGTGTGTAGTCCGAGGGAATCGGCCGTCGCGCGTCGAACGGCGATCGCATATGTGTTCTCGAAACCGAGTGGGGCCAACCATCGAATGCCGTACCGCGACCGGAACTCGGCGGACACGCGTTGGAAGGCCGCGCCGGCACTAATCGCCGGCTTCTCGTGAAGAATCGCCGTAAGCCCCGTGCCCGTATACTCGGGATAGACGTCGACGGCGTCGCTCCGCAGCGCCGCAAACGCAATCTCGGTGGCGCCAAACCCGGGGCGCCGATCAACGCGAACACCGCGCGCTTCGAGAAGCTGAGCGAACATTTCGGCGAGGATGTACGACTCCGCGAACGGCTTGGAGGCAATGACGACGGGCCGATCGCCGCCGCCCTGCGACGCTCCGATCAGCATCGCGAGAAGCCCGGCGATCATCATGTTACCACCGCCTGATCGATCCGCGCGCGCTGCAGCAGCATGCGAACATAAGGAGTGGCCGGCGACGTGGCGAGCGTGTGCGGTGGCGCGCACTGTTCGATGCGGCCGGAACGCATCACGGCAATTCTCGTCGCGAGAAGCATCGCTTCGTGCAGATCATGCGTCACGAGAACGCACGTCGTCTTGAGGCGATCGCGCAGCGCGGCGAACGCGTCCTGCAACTCCGACCGAGTGATGGCGTCGAGCGCGCCGAACGGCTCATCGAGAAGGAGCACCGTGGGATCGGCTGCCAGTGCGCGTGCAAGGGCTACTCGCTGTCGTTGGCCACCGGAGAGCTCACGTGGCCAGCGTTGGGCGAACGTGTCTGCGTCGAGACCGACCAGCGCGAGGGCGCGGCGAGCACGCCCTTCGGGGTCGTCGTCATCGCGGAGCCGCAGGACCAATTCCACATTGCGCGCGACACGCCAGTGCGGAAGCAACCCGCCGTCCTGCGGCACGTAGCCGATTTGCCGGCGCAACAGGACGGGATCGGTCGACGAGACGTCGATGCCGCCAACGTGAAGCTCGCCTCGGTCGGGCACGATCAGGCGATTGAAGCAGCGAAGCAACGTTGTCTTGCCCGAGCCACTTTCACCGACGAGCGCGAGGCAGCCGCCGGGCTCCGCGTCGACGGTCACACCGTCGAGCGCCACGACGTTGCCAAAGCTCTTATGAATGTTTGTGGCCGACAGCGCCGCGTCGGTGGCCGAGCCACCCATCGCGCCATCGGCGGGGTTCATCAACGTTCTTGCGAGCCTGCCGGGTCGGTGGATGCGGTATCGCGGCGAGAGGCCCCCATCGGCATCGCGACACAGTGCTCGAAATCGTCGCCGCGACAGGTCGAGCGGGCGGCTTGTAGAACTTGACGGCGTACTTGGTCGGGGTACTCGTGGCAGTTGCGGGTGAACGTGCCGCGCACGCAACCGTTGTAGCGCAAGAGCGCCTTCCGCCACGCGTCGTTCTGATCGTCGACGAGCTTGATGGCCTTCTCGGCGACCCACCCGAGAATGAAAATTCCGTACTTCAGGTTCGTTGAATCGGTATGGACGTTCGTGCCGAACTTGCGGCCCAGACTCTGCCATGGCCGCGGCGCGACCTGCATGAGCCCCACCGCGCCGACTTTCGAACGCGCCGACGATTTGAGCTCATCGTTTTCGGTGAGCATCACGCCGAGGACGAGCGCCGGCGGCACGCGGCGCGTGTACGCTTCGCGAACCGCCACATCGGCCAGCGCGCGCGCGCGTGTCTGCGTCACCTTGCCGGTGCGCAGCAAATCCATGGCGAACAACTCGCGATCCAGGAGGAACTGGGGCGTCTTGAGGGCCACTTCGATCGGCGCATGGAGCCACGGCGCGCGCGACACCTCGAGCGAATCGACGTAGCGATGCTCGACGATCCCCGACGCCACCGGCTCACGCACGATGTAATACGGCCGGGTGAGGGTCAGCGCGGTGACGATGGCGGCTATTGAGCCCAAGGCGAGTGCAATCTGCGGCCAAACGGAACGCTTCAACGGAATCAGAACCCCCTGAATGGGCAGCGCGAATCGGGTGGGAGTTGCTGGGCGATCGGCCCCGGCCCTCCCTGACACGTACATACCGGGCGCTGCGGAGTAGAGTTCCGCGCAAACACCGGACGGAGCCAGCTAGCTTGCTGGCAACGTGTTCAGACTCTTGACGTTAGCGAATCGGGGACCTTCCCGCAACCAGAAATACACAATTTTCCGGTGCTCTGCGGCACCGTTTTTGTCGCAGATCCTCAAAAGAACGCCGCGCCATATGTTGTTCTGCTCCGCTCGATTAACGCCGCCGATTTCATGACAGGCCCGCCGCCAAACGCCGACTCCGCTATCGTGCGCGCCACGCGCGCGGCCGATCGCCATGGCCGCCGAGTCCGGCGCCGCAATCGTGGTCCGTCACGCGCCACGCTGTACATGATGGCCGTCGTCGGTGTCATCGCGCTCGCCATTCTCGTGCAGTTCGCGGTGCACACCGTTCGAACGGATCCGCGCGACAGCCGCGCCATTGCGCTGCGAGAACTGCAGGTGAACACGTTGGAGCCGGGCGAGCACGTGGTGCGCCTGGTATCGGTTTTCAAACGGCCGGCGATCAGTTACTTCCGAGCGACTCGCGGCCTGCTGGCGCTCACCAGTAAGCGTCTGCTCTACATCGGAGTTGAACCACGCGATCTGCTTGCCGCGCCCGATCTACCGCCGACGTTCGAGGAGCGCGACTTCGCCCTCGACACCATGGTCCACGTTACGTCGGGGCGAACGTTCTTCGGTTTGGCGCGAGCGGTGGTGATTACCACCCCCAACGAGAAGATCAAGCTCGGCGTTCCATCGGCCGTGTGGCCAGACGCGAAGCAGCTCGTCGTCGCGATGGATGCGCGCCGTGAGCGCGCCGTTGCACTGAGCGCGCAGCAAAAGGCGCTGCTCGCCCGCGCCGAGGCTGACCGAAAGGCCGCCGAAGCGTCGCGCCGGAAGGCCAAGTACTACACGGTGCGCCGCGGTGACGCGCTCGGCGGCATCGCGACGATCTGGAACACGACGACGGACAAGTTGCGGGAATGGAACAAGCTTCCCGACAACAAGATTCGCGTCGGGCAAACGATCCTCGTGCGTCCCGCGCTCTGATTATTGGACGTCGATCGCCGCCGCACCGTCGAAGACGGCGCGAAGAACGAACGCCGTCGGCGTCGTGGACAGATGCTCGATGCGCACATCGTTGACCGCTCCGGCCAGCGTGACGCCCGGGGCGAGCTCGCGATTCAACTCGGCGCCAAGCTGCGCCCTGAAGCGGTCGAGCTGTTCGCCCACGGCGAGGCGGCCATGTCCTGTCGCCTGGTCGAGCGCGCGATGAATGCGCGGCGCGCCAAGCGTCGCTTTGATGCTCGACATCTTGCTCGCGCTCTCCAGCGTGTATCGCAACTTCGGGATCAAGACCGAGCGCGACCCGGCGTCATTCGATATCGAGCGGCACGTGAATGCCGCCCGACGCACCGGCGAGTGTGAGCGACGGGAGCGGCTTCGCGGCGGCCGAGGGCTTGCTGCCCACGACGACGCGAGGACGAGCCGTCATCATGATGCCCGTGGTGATCGCCGCGGGACTGCCGACCAGAGGCGCGAGGCTCGCGCCTTCCGGCGCCATGTTGAGCCACGTGGTCGACGCCGAGTCGAGCGCGAATGGCTTCTGCAGCATCCGCCAGAGCGAATCCGCGGCGGGCCGGAGATCAGCGATCACGGGAACGATCGAATCAAACTGTTGACGGAACTTGGCGACCCGCCCATTCACGATGCGTCGCATCATCGGCGTCGCGTCCACGCGCAGCATAGTGACCTGGCAGGGATCGAGAATCTCCGGCGTCATCACCGTGCCACGCGACGCCAGACGCCAATCCGTCCGCCAATAGAGGCTCGTCGCCATCTTGAACTCGGCGCCGCGCATTGCTTCCGGCTCGTAGCCACAGCTGTCGATGCCACCGACACCAGGCAGGGCGACGCGTCCGCGAAAACGAAGCTTCGTGAACAGGGAGAGCCGGTCGCCCGTCATCGAAATGTCGAGCGTGTCGCGGCGGTAGACGTACTGATGACACACCAAGCCGCCGATCGAGCTGCATTTGGCTTTGTCGAGACTGTCCGATGCCGGAAAGACCGAGTCCGTCTGCGCGAGCAGGCGTGACATCGCGATCGTGACCGGCACCGCGATGACCGCGCGCTCGGCCGGCGGAATCGCTGAGCCGCCTTTCACCGGCGACAGCCGGCACGGGAACATCGAAGTGTCTCGAGGAGCCGGCGGTTGCGGCGAGCGCCGCGAAAACGCCGGCGCCCAACCGCGCGCGGATCTCATGCGGTGTCCGCCGGCGTCACGCGTCCCCGGCATTCGCCGAATCCGATGCGCGGATGTCCTTCACGCTCGCACCAACCACGAATGATCACCTCGTCGCCATCGGCGAGGAACGCGCGAGTCTCGCCGGAAGGCAACGTGAGCGGCTCCGTACCTCGCCACGTTCGTTCGATCAGCGAGCCCCGCGACTCTTTCGCCGGCCCCGAGATCGTGCCGCTCGCCAGCAGGTCAGCCGGCTGCAAGTTGCAACCGTTGCTCGTGTGATGGGCGATCAGTTGGGCGGTCGTCCAATACATCTCGTTGAATGCACCGATGCTGACTCGGTGGGGAGCCGTTCGCGCATCGCGCATTCGCGCCGAGAGAATCGAGACCTCGAGGGTGATCGCGAAACCGCCGGTCGCTTGATCGCGCTCCGAGAGGAGGTATGGCAACGGCTGCGGATCGTCCGATGCACGACGCCGAGCCGGAACGCGATAGGGCGCGAGTGCGTCGAGTGTCACGACCCAGGGCGAGAGGGTCGTGGCGAAACTCTTCCCGAGAAAAGGACCGAGCGGCTGGTATTCCCACGCCTGGATGTCCCGGGCGGACCAGTCGTTCACGAGGCAGAGGCCGAAGATGTGGTCGTCGGCGTCGTCGACCGGGATGCGCGTCCCCTGTGCGTTCCCCCGACCGATGAAGGCGCCGATCTCCAACTCGTAGTCGAGTCGCGACGTCGGTCCGAATGACGGCGGCTTGTCGCCGTCACGCGTTTGACCGAGCGGCCGCCGTACATCCGTTCCGCTCACGACAATCGACGACGCTCGTCCGTGATAGCCGATTGGAATCCACTTGTAATTCGGCAGTAGCGGGTTGTCCGGGCGAAACATGCTCCCGAGGTTGGTCGCGTGCTCGATCGACGCGTAGAAATCGGTGTAATCGCGAATAACGGCCGGTGCCAGCACCCGCGCCTCGCCGGCGGAGCGCGTGACCCGGCGTTGCGCGGACGGGTCGCGAGCAACGGGCCCGCCCGCGCTCAACGCATCACTCACCGCCTCGCGCAACCGGCGAATCGATTCCCGTCCGAACGACATCAGGCTGTTGAGCGCCCTCTCTCGACAGGCGCGTTGCACGTTTTCTTCTACCGAGTCGAGCAGCCCAGCGTCGAGCATCGCCGGCATATCGGCGATCCGATCGCCGATCGCGACGCCGATTCGTGGCTCGCCATTGCCGTCCGGCTCGAACACGCCGAACGGAAGGTTTTGAATCGGGAAGTCGGTGCGCCGATCATTCGCCGACTCGACCCATGACCGGAGGTCCGGCGAGACCGTTCGGTCAGCGGACATCATGCAATGAGTGCGGCGGCGCGAAGCTCGTCGACCGGCTCGCGGAACGAGCACGAGCCAAACGAGACCCCGACGCAATCGCGCGCGGCGTGGATGTCGCGCGTCGTGACGGCGCGATTGCGCCACTCGATCGCGTTCGGCAAGACGATGAGCTTCTTCAGATCGCGCTCGAGGAGAAGGGCGAGCGCCGCGCCATCAGTCATGCCCGCGTGAACGAATGCCGCGGTGAGGAAGACGTTGAGGAAACCGAACATCGGCCCTTTCGGCGAGCTCTCGTCATACGTGAGGCGATAATCGCCGCGCATCGGGTGGTGCAATCCAGCGGTTGCCTTGAAGGGCACGTTTGCCTTGCACGCGTACTCGATGAAGGCGAGGAGCGCTTCGGGTTCCGGAAACGCGTCGGGTGTCACGCCGCCGGTTCGCACCTTGGCGCTGAGTCCTCGATCGCGAATGGCGTCGAGGAGCGGCGCAAAATCCTTGACCGGGATCTCGACGAATGCCTTGAATCCCGCTACGCCATCGGCGATTCTCGCGACGGCGTCCACCGAGACCGCTTTGCCCTCGAGCATATCGACGCGCGCCTGGCCCGCCATCGTCTCGTTGAACGCGCGAACGCGATCGATCTCCGCTTCGACGTCCGCGCCGATGAGTGCCGACACACGCCACTCCGATCGATCTCGCAGTGTCGATCGCTCGGCCCAAAACGCGTCCAGGTGCGCGGTCGGAACGACGAATCGTCCGAGGATCCATGCGTCGTCGCTGGCGCCGTATTCCGCGTAGCCCCGCACCGCGGCAGCCATGTTCAGCGCCGCCGGGGGAAACAGGCCGGCATAGTCTACCAATCCCGCCAATAGCGCGCGGAGTGCGGTCACGTGGTCAGCTTGCGGCGGGTTTTGACGATCGTTCCGCGGCAGTTCGGCGCGCCGCAGCGGCAGACGTAGAAGCGAAGATCCTCTTCGGTATACTCGGGATCATCCTCGTACTGGTAGTCGTAGAGCAGTTCCGTTCCCGCGGGGATGCGGCGAACGGCGTCGATCCAGATGTGGCCTCGCTCGATCACCGCTTCGCAGTTCGGATCGCACGAGTGATTGAGGAACCGCGCCTCGTTGCCGCCGAACGCCGCATCCAGACAAGTCTTGCTGTTGAGGATGAACAGGAACGTGTGATGGCGCCGCATCTGCTCGTCGTCGTACCGGCGATCCGCCTCGGCGTTGCTGATTTTCTCGCCTGTATACTCGATGATCCGTGTGCCTTTCGGAATATCCCGGCGCGCGAATCCTCCCAGTCCGTGAATCGGTGAGCGGCGCAGCTCCAGCCACTCGTTGACGGGCCCCGCTTTTCCCGCGGGTGAGGCTCGCTTTCTCGTCTTCTGTTTGCGCTTGATCGTCGGCATGCAGCGGTGGGCAACTGTGGGCTACGGTCCGCGAAACCTAGCGGCGCCGCCAACAAACGACGCGGGGATGACGGCATGCCGGCATCCCCGCGTTCCACCCCACCCAACCCATTTTTATGTGCTTCGGTGCAGCCCTCCTGAACTAGAAGTCGAATCGCAGTCCCGCGGTGAACGCCAGGTTGTGCGCGACGTCGCCATTGAGCCCGAGACCGGTGGCGTCCTGGAAGTTGAACTTGCCGATGTAGTCCTTCGCGAGCAGCCGAACGGCCATGCCCTTTCCAAGTTGAATGTCCGCGCCGACGCCGATGTTACCCGCGAAATTCGTCGCGTGGGTTTCGATGATCGACGCCGCGTTGATGTCGTACTTCATGGCGCCGGCGCCCGCTTGCACGAACGGCGACAGCGGAATTGATCCGCTCGACATGCGACCGATGTTGTACTCGAGGCCGGCGTCATAGAGCAGTGTCGAACTCGTTCCGACGCCGAAACCGCCGAGGATCGGGACGCCGACTTTGATGTCCGCCGTCGTGTAGGCAACGTTGCCGATCAGCGAAAGATTCGGAGAGAGCGAGAGGCCAACCTGCGTTCCGTACAGCGCTCCCGGCGCGTTGGACACCGACGTGCCCAGCGGACCCTTGATGAAATCGCCGGAGACCATGTAGCCGACGTAAGGCGACACGTGGAAGACCGTACCCGATTCCGGCGCCTGCGCGCTAAGCGGCGCGGCGGCAAATGAGGTCGCGAGAACGGCGACCGCTGAAGCAACGTGACGAATGCTGCGCATGGCTGTTTGACCGTTGAGGGTGAGACGACGGCACCCTCAAAGGCAGGGCCAGTACCACATCAAGCATCGCTTTAGATATCCAGCGGAACCCATTATTTCTAAACAGTTTGCGACGCGTGCTTCAAGTAGGGTCCGGCGACCGAAACGTCCGAACCGGTGGACGAAAGTCCGTCCTCGGAATGCGTCGATTCCTCGCGGAGACGACTGAGGACTGAGGCCGGGAACCTGAGACCTCGGACTACTCGCTAATCTCGACGGCGTTTTGCGGCGCGAATCCGCCACCCAAACTTCTCGAGCGACACTCTGCCGCCGGCGTCGACCACGATGCCTTCACGAACCAGCCGTAGCCGCTGCGTAATCCCTGCGCCGCTCGCGGCGCGCTCCAGACTCAGCCGTCCCTGCGCGTTGATGACGCGATGCCACGGAACGCTGCTGCCCGAGGGTAAGGCACTGAGCGCATAACCAACCTGACGCGCCTGCCCGTCGAGTCCCGCGACGCGCGCGATCGCGCCGTATGTCGAGACTCGTCCTTTGGGAATCCGTCGCACCGCCGCGTAGATGCGTTGGTACGACGACGGGCCGGTCATTCCGATCGTGGCTTCCGCGTTTGCGTGCCTCGCTGCTTCTCGAGCAGCTCGACGAGCGACTGGCCGGCGCCGAGGATGTGCGCGCGCATCAGCCGCAGGGCGGTCTTCACATCCTGCTCCCGAACCGCTTCGGCGATCACTCGATGCTCCTGGTTGGCGCGCGCCCCGCCCCGAGCGAGCACGACGTGCATGCGGAAATACCGGTCGCTTTGCTGGTGGAGCTTTTGAACCACGCCCATGGTGAAGTTGCGGCGCGCCGGCGCATAGAGCGCGGAATGAAAGCGCCAGTTGAGCGGTCCGCAGCGCTCTGTCTCTCGTGTTTCCAGCGCCGCGTCGAACTCGTCGAGGACATCGCCGGCGCGAGCGAGGTGTTCCGGACCGGCGTTCGGAATGGCGCGGCGGAGCAACTCACATTCGATGTCGGAGCGAAGCTCGAAGAGCTCCTCGATCTCCTCTAACGACAGCGTCGACACGACGGCGCCGCGGTGAGGATTGAAGGTCACGAGCCCTTCGGCCTCCAGCTGACGCAGCGCCTCCCGCACGGGAATGCGGCTTACGCCAAGTTCGTCCGCCAGCGCATCCTGCCGGAGCGGCTCGCCCTCGGGGAAATCGCCGCGCAGGATGCGCTCGCGCAACGCTTCAACCGTCATGCTGGCGACGGTCTGGCGCTGAATGGGAGCAACGGGTCGACGCGCGGGAGGAACCGTTGGCGTATAGAGCGACGTCGCGTTAACGTCAACCGGACGTGAGGTCATTCTGGACGGATTGCGGGGGGTTTGATGCCGGGCGGATACAGTATTCCCCGGGTGTGATCCTCGCAAGCTCGATCAGGACGCAAGAATCTTCGCTCTTCCGCTGGACGCGACCGTCGCTCATCGTGTAGCGCGCCG
>JAICJQ010000024.1 GCA_025928335.1 Gemmatimonadaceae bacterium | reverse complement strand
CCCGGCGCGATGGCCGCCACTCGCACCTCCGGCGCGAGCACCGCGGCGAGGGCGCGGGTGAGATACACGACTCCCGATTTCGAGAGCCCGTGCGGGATGTATCCCGGCCAGGTCTCGAATGCCGCGAGGTCGGCGATGTTCACAATCACGCCGCGCCGCTCGCGGAGATTCGGCGCCGCGGCCTGCGCGAGAAAGAAAGGCGCGCGAAGGTTGAGGGCGATCGTCTGATCCCAGCGGGCCGCATCGGTTTCGCCGAACGGCATGCGGACCATGATCGCCGCCGAGTTCACGAGGACGTCGATACCCCCGAAGTGAGTCACGGCGGCTTCGACGACGCGCGGAATTTCTTCGACGTCGGTGAGGTCCGCGCCGACCGTGACGCCACGCCCGCCGGCCGACTCGATCGCGCGAAGCGTTTCGTGCGCGCCGTCCGCGGTCGAGTTGTAGTGAACGACGACACGCATCCCACGCTGACCCAGCGCGATCGCCAACGCACGGCCAACGCGGTGACCCGCGCCGGTGACGATTGCCGTTCGACCTCGAAGCTCCACTGTGTCCTCCCCGCGCAATCGCGCGACGAGTTCAGGCCGCGCGCGCCTGGACGCGTCCGTCCTGTCGAGCGAGCCATTCCGCCGGCACACGCATCGTTCCAAGCGTTCGCGCGCCGTCCATCGCGCCATGCCAGTCCGAGCCACCGCTCGGCACGAGCCCGAAGTAATCGACGAGCGCGGTCAGACGCGCGATGTCCTCGCTCGAGTGGCTCGGATGGCGCACTTCGACCCCATCGATGCCGTCGCGAACGAATGCCTCGACGCGCTCGCGTGTTCCCCCCTGCGCCGGATGGGCAAGCACGGCAAGGCCGCCGGCGCGATGAATCAGCCCGATCGCGTCGACCACAGCGAGGCGCTCCTTCGGCACGTAGGCGGGACGACCATTGCCGAGGTAGCGATCGAACGCATCTCGAAAATCGACGGCCCAGCCTTCGGCAATCATCGCGCGCGCGACATGCGGCCGGCCGATCGCGCCGCCGGCCGCCTGTTCCAAGACCGCGGCCACCTCGATGCGGACTCCCAGCTCATTGAGGCGCTGAACGATTCGCTCGGCACGCGTGCGTCGCATGTCACGCAGCGCAACGAGCGTCGCTTCCATCTCACGCGTGTCGGAGATATGAAGGCCCAAGATGTGAGTTTCGATATCGCCCTCGACCGCGCTCAGCTCGACGCCGGGCACGACGCGAACCCCGAGCGACAGACCGGCGTGAGTCGCCTCGTCGATACCGGCAACAGTGTCGTGATCGGTCAGCGCGATCGCCGACAAGCCGGCGCGCTTCGCCGCCGCGACGACGTCGGCCGGCGCACGAGATCCGTCGGAGGCGGTGGAGTGGGCGTGAAGATCGACGAATCCGCTTGGCGTCGGTCGCGTGGTCTCGACCGTCGTCACGCCGAGTAGTTCGCTTCCGGCGACGTGTCGCTCGGCTGCGACCACTCGAAGAGCCGTGCAAGATCGGCGTCCGACAGCTCGATCAGCGAACGTTCGCGCGAGCGAGCGCCGACGGGCGAGTATCGGGTGACCCGCATCCGGCGACCGGAGCCGGTGCCGTGGACGAAGATCAAGCCGAACTCGTCGAGATCGTTCTGTGTCACGCGCCCCGATGGGAACACCAGCCAGGTGTTGCCGTCGACGGTGATGGATCGGGTGGGCATCAGGGAAACTCCACTTCCGAATACACGCGGTTGGGATCGAGGACCGGCTCAGGCGCGCCGCTGTGCGCACGGAGGAGCGTCGCGGAATCAGGGGCCTCGAAGAATTCCAGAAATGCGCCCGGCAGTCCGGCTTCCTCGAATACCCAGAACCGGCAGTTCGCCTTCTGGTAATACTCTCGCTTGGCGCGAAGTCGCTCGTGAAAGCGCTCGCGCTCGCCCGGGGTGACGAGAGTGCGCTGGATGGTGAGGGCGCGAGACATGGTCAGAGGACGGCGTCCGGGAAGTTCTCGAGTGATCTCTTCACGAACGCCATGAATTTGTCGGCGTCGGCGCCGTCGACGATGCGGTGATCGAACGACAGCGAGAGGTAGGAGCAGGTCCGAATGGCGATGGTGTCTTCGCCGTCCGGGCCCGTGAGCACCTTTGGTCGCTTCTCGATCGCGCCGAGGCAGAGAATACCGACTTGCGGTTGGTTGATGATCGGCGTTCCGATGAGCGAGCCGAACACGCCAGGGTTCGTGATCGTGAACGTGCCGTCCTGCACTTCGCGCGGATCGAGCCGTTTCGCGCGCGCGCGATTCGCCAAATCATTGAGCGTTCGCGTCAGCCCGGTGAGGGACAGGTTGTCGGCGCCCTTGATGACGGGCACGATGAGGCCCCAGTCGAGTGCGACGGCGATGCCGACATTGATCTGTTTGCGATAGATGATCTCGTTGCCGCGCACCGACGCGTTGAGGACGGGGTGCGCCTTGAGTCCATCGACGACGGCTTTGATGATGAAGGGCAAATAGGTCAGCTTCTCGCCCGTGGCCTTCTCGAACTCGGCTTTGCGCGTGGCGCGAATGCGCGCGATGCGGGTGAAGTCTACCTCGAAGAACGAGCTGACGTGTGCGGAGGTGTGACGCGACGCGACCATGTGGTCGCTGATGAGCTGTCGCATCTTCGACATCGGCTCGACAACGTCTCCGGCCCACGGCTCGGGGAGCGGGAGCCCGTGAGACGGCGCGGGCGCACCGGCTGGACCGCGCGGCGGCGCCTTCGTGCCGGACTCGAGAAATTCGAGCAGATCTTTCTTCGTTACGCGACCGGCAATTCCGGACCCGTGTAGAGCAGTCAGCTCGACGCCATGTTCGGCGGCCATGCGTCGCACGAGCGGCGAGGACTTGGTCCGGAGCCGTTCCTCGAGCGAGTCGCCGTTGGTGTGCGCGGGAATGGGAGCGCTTGCCGCGATTTGGTGCGAGGAAGCCGGGGGTTGAGGCGTAGATTCTTTGCGGGGGGGGCCCCCCGCGCCACCACCAGCCGTCGCTCCCTGCCCCGCCGGTGCCGGCGCCGTGGCCGCAGCCGGCGCGCTCGGCGACGCCGCCGGAGCCGCCGCCGCCGCCGCCGTCACGTCGGTCTCGAGCCGCGCCACGACCGTCTGGACCGGCACCGTCTGGCCTTCGGTGACGAGAACTTCCGCCAGGACGCCAGTGGAGGGAGCCGGGATCTCGGCGTCGACCTTGTCGGTCGAGATCTCGAACATCGGCTCGTCGCGCTTCACCTGATCGCCGACCTTCTTCAGCCACTTCGAGAGCGTCCCCTCGGCGATCGACTCGCCCATCTGGGGCATCACGACGTCTATGCGTGCCACCGCATCATCCTCGTTCGGTGTGTTGTTCGCGCTGCCGCCCTCGACGAAATCGCCACAAGGCAACCGACGGAAGCAGCACGAGGCCGATCAGCGCCCCGCGAAGCCAGTATGTCCCCCACCCGCACGGTGCGCCGGTCTCAGCATCGGGCGCGCACCGGCTCAACGCACCAACAATCTTGGCCACGAGCACCGCGATCATCCCGCCGCCGGCGAACCCGGCGATCGCCGTCACACAGCCAATACCAAAATACGCTGGCCCGAGCCCGCCCGCCTGGGGCGGCGGGTTCTTTGGGGGCGTCACCGACGACATCAGTACGCCGCGAGCGTTCGAGCGGCGCGGACGATGTCCGTCGTCTGCGGCAGCACGAAGTCCTCGAGCTGCGGTGCATACGGAAGTGGAACATCGTGCGCCGTGACGCGAAGCACCGGCGCATCGAGCCAGGCGAATGACGTCTCGTTGATCCGAGCGGTGATCTCGCCCGCAATGCCGCCGGTTCGCGTGTCCTCGTGGACGACCAGGACGCGATTCGTCTTGCGAGCGGTTGCCTGGATGGCCTCGTCGTCGAGCGGCGCGAGGGAACGAAGATCCACGACTTCGACCGAAAGGCCGTCTTCTTTCTCCAGCGTTGCGGCTGCCTCGAGCGCCTTCCAAACCGTCGCCGCGTACGTGATGATCGAGAGATCGCGGCCGCCGCGCGCGACGCGCGCCTTGCCGATCGGCACGACGTGATCGCCCGCTGGCATTTCCGCCTTCACGCGGCGGTACAGGTATTTATGCTCGAAGAAGAGCACACAGTCGTCGTCTCGCACGGCGGCTTTCATCAAGCCTTTGGCGTCTTCCGCGGTCGCGGGATACACGACCTTGAGCCCGGGGGTGTGAATGAAACCGGCCTCTGGGTTCTGCGAGTGGAATGGACCACCGCGAACGTACCCACCGCTCGGACCACGCACGACCATCGGACACGGCAGCAACGCACGATAGCGCGACGTTGCCACGTAATTCGTGAGCATATCGTATGCGTTCGCGATAAAGTCGATGAACTGCATCTCGACAATCGGACGCATACCCATGTGTGCCGCGCCGGCCGCGGCACCGACGATGCCGACTTCGGAGATGGGCGTGTCGAGAACGCGCGCTTCCCCGAATCGGTCGATCAGCCCGTCGGTGACCTTGAACGCCCCACCGTACCGGCCGATGTCCTCGCCGAGGCAGAAGACATTGACATCGCGCTCCATTTCCTCGATAAGCGCTTCGCGGATCGCTTCGAGGTAGGTAATCTCCGCCATCAGGAGCTCGCCTTGGAGGTCGTGTTGAACGTCCCCCACCCTTCGGCGCGCTCGTGCGCCGCCACGGCGCTCTCCTGCCCCTCACGATACCAGAGCGGCTTCTCCGCCGGCGGATCGGCGTAGATGCCGACCAAAGCATCGAGTGGCGCGGGTGGCCCGGAGCGCTCGGCGACGTCGGTTGCTTCGTCGACGTCCCGGCGGACGCGCTCGTCGATCGACGAAATCTCATCGTCGCTTGCATCGAATTCGTCCCGCAGTCGCGCGCTGTAGCGCGTGAGCGGATCGTTCTCGCGCTCCCACCGCTCGACTTCACCGTCCGGGACGTACGACTGATTGTCGTGCTCCGCGTGGCCTTTCCGCCGATACGTCATCAACTCGACGAGTGAGACGCCTTCGCCGCGCCGCGCGCGATCCACGGCTCGCCGTGTCACGTCATACACCGCAAGAACATCATTGCCATCGGCGCGCTCGCCGGGAATGCCGTAGCCGATCGCCTTGTCGACGAACCGCGCCGCCGCCGTCTGCTTCGACGTGGGCGTAGAATACGCGTAGCCGTTGTTTTCGACGACGACGACGAGCGGGCAGCGTTGCACCGCGGCGAAGTTGATTCCCTCATGGAACGCACCAGTCGACGTCGCGCCGTCGCCGGCGTAGACGAGACCAACGCGATCCTCGCCGCGCATCTTGAAACTCAGCGTAACACCGGCCATCACCGGGACCATGTCGCCGAGCGGTGAGATCTGGCCGATGAATCCGCGCTCCGTGTCGCCGAAGTGGATGTTCAACTCGCGACCGCGCGTCGGTGAATCGCCCTTCGCCATGTACTGTCGGAGGATCTCGACCGGTGTCGCGCCCTTGACGAGCATCGACCCGAGATTGCGAATGAGCGGGGACAGCACATCGCGGCGCTCGAGAGCGAACGCGCTGCCGACCGCATCCGCCTCCTGCCCGAGCGATCGAAAGAGTCCGCCGACAACCTTGGTCTGTCGATACAGCGCGACGAGTCGCTCTTCGAGCGTCCGCGTCAATCGCATCCAGTAGTACAGCTCGAGCCGCTGCTCGCTGGAGAGTTGGGTGGACGGACTCTCTGAATCGCGCGCTGCAACTGCCGGTCCGCCCGTGGCGGACCGGCGTGGAGTACGC
Organism: Gemmatimonadaceae bacterium; assembly: GCA_025928335.1. Taxonomy (GTDB): domain Bacteria; phylum Gemmatimonadota; class Gemmatimonadetes; order Gemmatimonadales; family Gemmatimonadaceae; genus JAQBQB01. The sequence continues at coordinate 29,381 of JAICJQ010000024.1, read as the reverse complement.
CGGCCCGTCGGCATCAGTAGCTCGGGCTTAGCGCGTGCGTCGGATCTTCCGTCCGGTGCAGCGTCACGAAGAACCGCTTCGCGTTTCGATCGAGGCGGCTCTCGCCCATCTGATCGGTCTCGACCTGCACGAACGTGTAGTGTCCGCCTTCAGCGCGGACGGACAGACGGAGCGTCCCGAGCGCACCCGTGTAGGTGCGCGACTTCGGCGCGGTCGTGTGCTGCGTGAGGCCGATCGTGGGAAAAAATTCGTCGGCCAGCGCGAGCACGTCCGCGAGCTGCATGTGGGAGCGATAAAAGTGTCGCATCAAGGAATGTTCGAAGGCCGTTCGTTGATCACGTCCTGCATCCAGTCGATTCGCTCCAGCGGGTGCAGCGAGTCGCGGCGGAAGCGGATTGCGACCGCCCATGTTCCGGGGATCACGAAATTTAACTTCGCATGGTACACGCCGACTTCGGGCCCATAGGCGAACCCATCGTAGGTCTTCGACTGGGGTCCGGATGGAACGTCCGGATCGATCGGCTTGCCCGCGAACAGCTGCCCGTCACCACTCTCGATCGGCTGACGGGTCTTTCGGTCCAGGATGGTGATCGAGTAGTGGATGTCGTCGCGTGCGTGCGGCGGGGCCTGATCCGGGCGGATCGTGTAGTCATAGCTCGCCGAATATTGATGGAGCGCCGGCGGGCCCGGCGGCCCCGGGTTGCACGATGCGATGACCGACGCGACGAGCGCGACGCATCCCAGCGTCGCGCTCAAACGAATCCCAGCACCCACCCTCATGGCGGTACCCCCCTCTCAGGACTGGTAGTACTCCAGGCCGAGGTGGGTGATCTGTTCCTCACCCATCAAGTGCCGAAGCGTGTTCTTGAGCTTCGTCTGCTGGATGAAAAGATCGTGTTCCGGCTGCAATCCGGGAGCGGCCATCGGCGACTTGTAATAGAAGCTTAACCATTCCTGAATGCCCTTCATTCCGGCCCGGTGCGCGAAGTCGGAGAAGAGGGCGAGGTCGAGGACGATGGGCGCCGCCAGAATTGAGTCTCGACAAAGGAAGTTCACTTTGATCTGCATCGGATAGCCCATCCATCCGACGATGTCGATGTTGTCCCAGCCTTCCTTGTTGTCGCCGCGCGGCGGATAGTAGTTAATCCGCACGACATGCGAGAAGTCCTTGTACAGATCCGGATAGCTCTCCGGCTGTAGAATCGTGTGCAGGACGCTGAGCTTCGACTCTTCTTTCGTCTTGAACGACGCAGGATCGTCGAGGACCTCGCCGTCGCGGTTGCCAAGGATGTTCGTCGAATACCAGCCGGCGAGGCCGAGCATGCGCGCTTTGAGGCCCGGCGCGATCACGGTCTTCATCCACGTCTGACCGGTCTTGAAGTCTTTGCCGGAGATCGGCACGCCGCGATCGTTCGCCAGCTGTTGCAGGGCGATCGTATCGACCGCGAGGTTTGGCGCGCCATTGCAATACGGAATGCCCTCCATGATCGCCGCCCACGCATAGAGCATCGCCGGCGAGATCGCGTCGTCGTTCCGCTCCATCGCCTTCTCGAACTGCTCGATCGTCGCGTGCTGCGGGCCTGGCTTGATGAAGATCTCGGTCGACGCGCACCACACCACCGCGAGACGATCGCACTTGTTGCGCGCCTTGAAGTCGCGCAGATCCTGACGCAACTGCTCGGCGAGATCGCGCTTGGTCTTTCCCTTCTTGACGTTGTCGCCGTTGATGCGCGTCACGTACTTGTTGTCGAACACCGCCGGCATCGGTTTGATCGCGCGCAGGAAATCGGCGACCGGCTCAAGGTCACGCTCTTCCAGCACCCCCGCTTTCTTGGCGGCCGTGTACGCGTCGTCGGGGATCGGATCCCAGGCGCCGAACACGATGTCGTCGAGCGACGCGAGCGGGACGAAGTCCTTGATCAATGGCGAGCGATTCTCGGTGCGCTTCCCGAGGCGAATCGTCGCCATCTGCGTGAGCGATCCGATCGGCTTGGAATGACCGCGACGAATGCTCTCGACGCCGGCCATGAACGTTGTTGCAACAGCGCCGAGCCCAGGCGTGAGAATCCCAAGCGTGCCGGTGGCCGGGCGAATGTCGGGCGATGCCACGAATTGAATCTCCTGTCGATGCTACGGCCGCGTGCCCGTGGGGCGACGGCGGCGTAGCCAAAACGACTTTTCTGTCGTGAGGGGGAGCGGCGGGGCGTCGGCGCGAGCATTCGTCTGATGATAGACGAACGCCATTCGCTGCACGACCGTGATCCACGCCGTGACGGTAAGGAAAACAACGATCAACCCCAGTACAAGCCCGTTCAGGACCAACCCGAAGAAGGCTTGGGGGACCGACAACAAAACGATGCGCTCGGGCCGCTGCACCATGCCGACCTTTGCGTCGAGCCCGAGCGCCTCGGCGCGGGCGCGGATGTACGACGTGAGATAGGCGCCGATCAACCCGGCGAGACAGACCACCACCATCGCCATGTTGCTATGCCGTGGGTTGACGGCGTAGAACACCGCCAACCCGCCGAGCAGCGCGCCATCAGCAACACGGTCCAACGTGGAGTCGAGAAACGCGCCGAACGTGGAGCTCTTGTTCGACCGTCGCGCGACGGTGCCGTCGAGCACGTCGAACAGCGCTGTCGCACCCAGGAAAAATCCGCCCGTCCGAATGTGGCCGGACGCGTAGATGACGCCGCCGGCGACTGTGCAGGCGGTGCCGATGGCGGTGATGGTGTTGGGATGGACTCCGCGGCGGACCAGCCAATTGGCGACCGGATCGATGAACCTGAGGTATCCGTTTTGGAGCCAGTCCGGGAGAATCTTCATGCGGCTCGCTTGGGGGGTCCAGCCGGGGCGGCTACGGGCGTAAAGGTAGCCCTTTCAGCAAGTTGTGGCAACCGACTCGACCGAGCCTAGGTCACGGCAGCGGGAAGACATACGTGCCATTCAGCACGACATTCGATCGCGAGTACGTCTTCGCGCCGTCCACGGTCACCGCCTTGAGGCTGACCGTCGTTCCGGTGGCGATTCCCTGCACCGGGATGGTCGCCGTGCTGTTCCCGCCGACCTGTCGCAAGAAGGTGTCGCTGCCGCTCACGGTGACGTACACGTTCACCGCTTGCGATAGCGTGTTGTTGACCTGCAGCGAAACGGCCGTCGCTTGGGTCGGCGCGGTTCGGACATCAACCTGGCGCGGGCTACACGCCGTGAGCGCTACACCCGCGGCCAGCAGGAAAACACCCTGCGTGCGTCGCGTGCGGCGCGTGCGGCGAACGAATGCAGCGGGCAGTCTCATGCGTTCTCCTTTTTGGCGTGATCCGGTGCAAAAGCTGTGCGCAGAACCGCTGTGCTCGGTCAACGGTAGACGAGATAGCGACGCGAGGCAGCCAAGAACTGCTCGACCGGGACTCGCTGAGCATTCATCGCGTGATCCGGGTCTTCTCCACGCACGATCGCCTCGCGGACTGTCGTACTGCCAAACCGCTCGTCGAAGGTGCGATCCCTGATCTTGAGCGAGTCGGGGTGCGCCTTGGTGAGCGCCCACAGAATCGCCGCCGCGACGTGACCGGATCGAACGGCGTTGCGGTCGGTCACGGCAATGCGGATTCCAGGAATTCGCTGGCCATTGTACTTCGCATCGCCCGCGTTCTGCGGCGTGAAGGCGTCGACGTCGAAGCGGACACCGGCGAGCCGGCGTCCGTTCAACAGATCGGCGACGCGTTGCGCATCAAGCCACGGCGCGCCGAAACGCTGGAACGCCTCGTTCGTTCCGCGCCCGACCGAGAGGTTCGAACCCTCGAATGCGACGAGCGACGGATAGACCAACGCGCTCGTCAGATTCGGCAAATTCGGCGACGGCCGGACCCACGGCAGACCCGTCTCGTCGAACCACATCGATCGCCGCCATCCAGCGACCGGCACGACGTGGAGCGACGCGCCGATGTGCAGCACGTCGTTGTAGAAGAGCGCGAGCTCCCCCATCGTCATTCCGTGCCGTAGCGGGAACGGGTATAATGCGTACGCTTTTCCCGCGCGCTGCGCGGTCGGCTCGTCGGGATTCGACAACGCGGTGTCGAGCATCGGCCCGTCGACGTGTTCTCCAGTGATCGGATTGGGTCGGTCGAGTACGATGATGGGGATGTGACGCCGCGCCGCGGCGTGCATGGCATAGATCATCGCTCCCACATACGTCCACGTGCGGGTGCCAATGTCCTGGAGATCGTACACGAGCGCATCGAGATCGGTCGTCAAGCTGTCGGGCGGCGCGATCGTCGTGCTGGTATAGAGCGAATGCACCGGAAGACCGCTTCGCTCGTCGACGCCACTCGCGATGTGCTCGCGGTCTTCCGTCCCACGGATGCCATGCTCCGGGGAAAAGAGCCGAACCAACCTCACACCGGCCGCCTTTGCCTGCCCATCTCGCAACAGATCGATATCGGAGCGGCCCTGCCGATCAATCCCAGTTTGATTGGTGAGGAGGGCGATGCGCTTGCCGCGGATGAGCGCAATGCTGTCCTCGAGCAGCACGGTAATTCCGGGCCGTACCGCCGTGGGCGATGGACCGACCGCCGGAGCGGTCCGGCTCATGCAGGCCCAGCCCCCGCTTGCCATGGACACTGCAACCAACAGCTTCACTCGCCGATGCATCGACTCTTCTCCGCTGTAATTCCGGTCGCTCTGCTTGTTTCCGCGTGTCATCACTCGTCGACCGCGACCGGCACGCTCGCCGCCCAGCCGGCGAAAAACGACGCGCCGCTTCGCGATGCCATCCGCGCCGATCTGCAGCGCGTCCTCGATCGCGCGCGCGCCGACAGCGCGTTTCCCGGCGCGTACGCGGTCGTCGGTACGCATGATGGCATCATCGCCGAATATGGCGTGGGACAGCTCGATTGGGCACCCAGCCCACGGCCCGACGCGCATACAATCTGGGATCTCGCGTCGCTCAGCAAAGTCGTCGGCATGACGACGGCGATCATGCAGCTCGTCGAGCAAGGGCGCGTCGACATCGACGCGCCGGTCCAGCGCTACCTCCCGGATTGGACCGGTCCGAACAAAGAGCGCGTCACCCTACGGCATCTGCTGACGCACACGGGTGGTCTTCCTCCCGACCAGCCTCCAGGCTCGAAGCCATACGACGAGATCACGCACAACGCGGACAGCATTGCGATGCTCATGTTCTCGACGCCGCTCGATACATTGCCCGGCGTTCGGATGGTGTACAGTGACATCGGCGCCTACCTCCTCGGCAAGATTGTCGAACGCGTGAGCGGCCAGACGCTCGACGCCTACGTGCACGATCACGTCTTCGCTCCGCTGGCGATGACGGAAACGATGTACAACCCGCCCGCGTCCCTTCTCCCCAGGATCGCACCCACGGAAGTCGATCCGCGGCGCGGTGGTCTCGTTCGTGGGAAGGTCCATGACGAGCGCGCCTACTATCTCGGCGGCGTGTCGGCGCACGCCGGCATTTTCAGCAGCGGCCATGATCTCGCGCGATTTGCGCGCATGTACCTGAACAACGGCACGCTCGACGGCGTTCGCGTCCTCCAGCCGGCGACGATCGCGCGCTTCACCGCGTACGTCGACTCCACCTTTTCCGACCGCGGTCTCGGTTGGCAGAAGCCCGACCTGCCGGGAATGAAGTTCGCCAGTCCATCGGCCGCGTGGGCAGGCCACTCGATGTCGACGCGAGCGTTTGGCCACACCGGATTCACCGGCACGTCGATCGGCATTGATCCGTCGCGCGACCTGTTCATCGTTCTGCTCACGAACCGCGTGAATCCGACGCGCAATAACAACAAGATCACCGAGGTTCGTCGCCAACTGGCCGACGCCGTCATTCCGGACTACGATCGTCTGCGTTCTAGCGGGTCCTCTTCAACCACGCGACCATGAACCTCACTGCGATCGACTGGGCCATCGTAGCCGCGTACTTCCTGCTTTCAGCGGGCATCGGCTTCGCGTTTACGAAGCGAGGCGGCGAAAGTCTGAGCGAGTATTTCATTTCCGGCCGCGCGGTTCCGTGGTGGCTGGCCGGTGCCTCGATGGTCGCGACGACGTTCGCCGCCGACACGCCGCTCGTCGTCACCGGCTTGGTATCCGCCCACGGTGTCGCCGGCAATTGGCTCTGGTGGAACATGCTGATGAGCGGGATGCTCACCGTGTTCTTCTTCGCGCGTTTGTGGCGTCGCGCGAACGTGATGACGGACGTGGAATTCGCCGAAGTTCGATACAGCGGGAAGCCCGCCGCGACCCTTCGCGTGTTCCGTGCCCTCTACCTCGCAGTCCCGATCAACCTGATCATCCTCGGCTGGGTGACCCGGGCGATGATCAAGATTCTCACGATCTCGCTCGGCCTGCATCCTGTGACCGTCGGCGGCATCACCATCTCGGGAGAAGTGATTGCTGTCGGCATCTGCTTCATCATCACGATGGCGTACTCGGTGGCGGCCGGTATGTGGGCGGTGCTGTGGACGGATCTCATTCAGTTCGTGATCAAGATGACCGCGGTGATCGTGCTCGCGGTATTCGCCGTTCGCGCCGTGGGCGGCATGGATGTGATGAAGACCAAGCTCGCCGAACATTTCGGTAGTGAGAAGGCGGCACTGTCCGTGTTGCCGATTTCTTTTGGGCCAAGCGGTCTAGTTGCCTACGCGTGGATGCCGATTCTCACGCTCGCCGTCTTCCTCGGCGTGCAGTGGTGGGCGGCGTGGTATCCGGGGGCCGAGCCGGGTGGTGGCGGCTACATCGCCCAGCGCATTTTCTCGGCACGCTCCGAGCGCGACGGCGTTCTCGCGACGTTGTCGTTCCAGGTCGCGCACTACGCGCTGCGGCCTTGGCCGTGGATCATCACTGGACTCGCGACGGTGATCCTCTATCCAAACGGCATCGGTCCGAACCACGATCACGAAGCGGCGTACGTGCAGTCGTTCGTCGATCTGCTCCCGACGCCGTGGCGCGGATTCATGATGGCCGGGTTCGCGGCGGCGTACATGTCCACCGTCGCCACGCAGCTGAACTGGGGCGCGTCATACCTCGTCAACGACGTCTATCGGCGGTTCCTGAACAAAGACGCAACCCAGAAGCACTACGTCTCGATGTCGCGCTTGGCGACCGTGCTGCTCTTCCTGCTCTCGACGCTCGTCAGCTGGCGTCTCTCGTCCGTGGAAGGGGCGTGGAAGTTCCTGCTCGCGATCGGCGCCGGCACCGGTCTCGTGCTCATTTTGCGCTGGTACTGGTGGCGCATCAACGCGTGGTCGGAGATCAGTTCGATGCTCGCGTCGTTCGTGATCTCGGCGATCTGCTTCGAGATCGTCCCGGGTCGTTGGTTCCCGGCGGACGATCCACGCAACGACTCGGTGATCATGCTGATCACCGTGGCTCTCAGCACGGTGGTTTGGCTCGGGGTCACATTCATGACGCAGCCCGAAAACGAAACAGTGCTCGCGTCGTTTTACGAGCGAGTTCGTCCCGGTGGGCCGGGGTGGGCGCGAATATCCGAAACGCTGGGGTACGGACGGGAGTCGATTCCGGGCGGTGCACTGGCGTGGACGAACTGGATCGCCGGCATTGTCGCGGTGTACGCGTCGCTGTTTGGTATCGGGAAGATCATTTTTGGCGAGCTCGGTTCGGGAATCACCCTCCTCGTGATCGCGGCCGTGGCGTTTGCCTGGATAGCGCGGTCATTCCGGAACGAAGTGCCGCCGCCGGCCATTGCGCAGCGGGAGGCCGTGTCGATGGCGGCGGATTGAATCGAAGGGCCGGCGCGCCATTTCCGCTGGTAGGGGGTATCAGTGAACGTCGTGTTTGAACGCGACTTCCATAGTCGTTATTATTACTAGTGCATATCTGAAGCGCCCGCCGTCCCGACGGGCGACCCCTCAAGGGAGACCCGCGATGAGCACGATGAATCAGCCCGAGGTGTTGGTGACCGTCACGCCGGTCGCGTCCGCCGAGGTCAAGAAGTTTATGGAGGCAGAGGGCGTCGATCCCGCGAAGGGTGGGCTCCGCGTAAGCGTCCAGCCCGGCGGTTGCAGCGGCTTCAAGTACGGCCTCTTGATCGAAGACGAGGCTGCTGAAGACGACCTCGTCGTTGCGCAAGCCGAATGGAACGTCTTCGTCGATCCGTTCTCGGCGCAGTACTTGAACGGAGTCATCATCGACTATGTCTCGTCGATGCAGGGCTCCGGTTTCACCTTCAAGAATCCGAACTCCACGGGCGGCTGTGGCTGCGGGAGCTCGTTCTCCGCGTAGCAGCGCCGTCGAAACAACACAAGACACATGGAACGGTCCGTCGCTGGCACACGCCGGGACGCGGTCGTGAACGATGAAAGGGGGGTCGGCGATTCGACGAATCGCTCGACCCCCCTTTCTCACATCGTTCACGGAGCCGCGCAGCGAGAGCTTATTCGCACGGTCATCGTCGACGATCATGAGGAGATCGCGCGACTCGTCGCCAAACGCATCGCGACGCTGATCCGCGAGCACCAGGCCGCCGGCGAGCGGACTGTGCTCGGCCTCGCAACCGGCTCGACGCCGATCGGTATCTACCGCGAGCTGATTCGGATCCACCGCGACGAGGGATTGACGTTCAAGAACGTCGTGACGTTCAATCTCGACGAGTATTACCCGATGCCGAAGGAGAGCATTCACTCCTACCACCGCTTCATGTGGGAGAATCTCTTCTCGCAGATCGACATCGACCCGGCCAACGTGCACATCCCGCCCGGCGAGCGTTCGCGTCAGGAGATCGGGCCGGCGGCCCGCGAGTATGAGCAGGAGATCGTGCGGGCCGGCGGAATCGACTTTCAGATCCTCGGCATCGGCAAGACCGGCCACATCGGATTCAACGAGCCCGGCTCCGGCGCGGACAGCCGCACGCGGCTCGTGACGCTCGACGCCGTCACGCGCAAGGACGCCGCCGCGGATTTCTTCGGCGAGGAGTTCGTTCCGCGCGAAGCGGTCACGATGGGCATCGCGACGATCCTCGACGCGCGCGAGATCGCGATCATTGCGACCGGCGAGCACAAGGCGAGCATCGTCCAGCGCGCCGTCGAAGGAGAGATCGACGTCGAGGTCGCCGCGACCTTCCTCCAGCATCACCCCAACACGACGTTTTATCTCGATCGCGCCGCCGCCGCGGAGCTCACGCGCATCAAGACGCCCTGGCTGATCGACGAGGTGCAGTGGACGCAGGATCTCATCCTGCGCGCGGTCATCTGGCTGTCGCAGCGCACCGGGAAGGCGATTCTCAAGCTCACGCAGCGCGATTACGCTGACGCCCGGATGTCGTCGCTCGTCGCGAAGTTCGGGTCGCCGGGTGAAGTAAACGGCAAGGTGTTCAACCTCCTCGGCTCGAAGATCCGCGGGAAATCCAAGCTGCCCCTCGGCCGGCGGATCATCTGCTTCTCGCCGCATCCCGATGATGACGTCATCTCGATGGGCGGGATCTTGCGCAAGCTCGTCGAGAACGACAACGACATCATCGTCGCCTACATGACGAGCGGCAACATCGCGGTGTTCGATCACGATGTGCGACGCTACGTCGACTTCATCGAACGACTCGCCGCCGAGGGATTGATCGATCGCCCGAAGGAGCGTGTGCTCGCCGACAACGTGCACGACGGGTTGGAGCGCAAAACGCCGGGTGAGGTCGACGTCCGCGAGGTGCAGGACATCAAACGCATCATCCGTGAAGCCGAGGCCGTGAGCGGCATCGAGACCGTCGGGCTTCCTCGGAGTGCGGCGCGTTTCCTCAATCTCCCGTTTTACCAGACGGGCAAGGTGCGCAAGGATCCCATCCGGCCGGCCGACGTCGCGATCGTTCGACAGTTGCTCGAGGATTTCAAGCCGGAGCTGATTTTCGTCGCGGGCGATTTATCCGATCCGCACGGCACGCACCGCATGTGCAAGGAAGCGATCGAGCTTGCGCTGAGAGAGCTCGGCTCGGCGGATCGCGCGAAGGGGTCGAGCGCGGATTCCAGCGACGGCAATCGTGGCGCGCCCGAGGTCTGGCTCTATCGGGGTGCGTGGCAGGAGTGGCCGATTCACGAAGCGACGTGGCTCGTCCCGCTGTCGCAGGAAGAGCTGCGTCTCAAGATTCAGGCGATTTTCAAGCATCAGTCTCAGAAAGACTCCGCGCCCTTCCCCGGCGGCTACGACGAACGAGAATTCTGGCAACGGGTCGAGGCGCGGAATAAGGGAACGGCCGCCGAGCTGGATCGGCTGGGGCTCGCCGAGTATTTCGCGATGGAGGCGTACGTCGTGGAGTAGCCAAGTTGTCATCCTGAGCGAGCGCAGCGAGCGAGGGATCTATCATCCTTAACTAACTACCGACTCGTGAAAGTAGATCCTTCGCTGCGCTCAGGATGACAACAATGCCTTCGGGACGACCATGCGTGGCCTGAACGCCCTCGACTTTCTCGTCATCGTCGCGTATCTCGTCGGCGTCACGCTCCTGGGCATCTGGGTCGGGCGGCGGCAACGGGACGCGAACGATTACTTCATCGCCGACCGCGCCATTCCGTGGTGGGCGGTCATGTTCTCCATCGTCGCCAGCGAGACGAGCGCGCTGACATTCATCAGCATCCCGGGGCTCGCCTATCGCACGAATCTCGGCTTCCTCGAGATCGCGACCGGATATCTGCTCGGCCGCATCGTGCTCGCGTACACGCTCCTCCCGCGCTACTACGAGGGCAATCTCGTCACCGCGTACGCGCTGCTCGAGAAACGGTTCGGCCTCGCCGCGCGGCGGTTCACGTCGATCGTGTTCATGGCCACGCGCGGCATGGCGGATTCGGTGCGCGTGTTCGCGACGGCGGTGCCGATCGCGCTGATCATCGGTCCGCTGCTCCCGCCCAGGGCGGTGATGCCGGTCGCGGTGCTGGTCCTCGGAACGCTGACCGTGGTCTACACGATTCGCGGCGGCATGCGAGCCGTCGTGTGGACCGAAATCGTCCAGGCGTCGGTGTACATCATCGGCGGGCTGTCGGCGGTCATTCTCGTCGGACGGCTCGTTCCCGGCGGGTGGGGATCGATCGTTCAAACCGCCGGCGCCGCCGGCAAGATGCAGATCGTCGCCTGGAAGCCGTTCTGGTCGGATCCGAATACGATGGCCGCGGGGCTCATCGGCGGCGCATTCCTCTCGATGGCGTCGCATGGCGCCGACCAATTGATCGTCCAGCGCCTGTTGTCGGCGCGTTCGCTCAACGAGTCGCGCGCGGCGGTGATCGGCAGCGGCTTCGCCGTGATCGTGCAGTTCACGATCTTCCTCCTCCTGGGCATCGGCCTGTGGGCGTTCTACGGCGGAAAGACGTTTCCCACCCCCGACGCGATCTTCCCGACGTTCATCGTCGATCAGATGCCGCATGGTCTCGTCGGCCTGCTGCTCGCCGCCATTCTCGCCGCGACGATGAGCACTCACTCCGGCGCGATCAATTCACTCGCCGCCGCGTCGACGCATGACATCTATCTGCCGCTGACCAAGCGCGACCCGAACGATGCGCGCACCCTGCGCGTTGGCCGGATTTTCGCGCTCATCTGGGGCGTCGTGCTGACGGGCGGCGCTCTGCTCTTTCCCCAAAACCAGCAGACGCCTGTCGTCATCGTGGCGCTCTCGATCGCGTCATTCACGTACGGCGGACTGCTCGGCGGCTTTTTCCTCGCTATCTTCTGGCGTCGGGCACGACAGCGCGACGCGATTCTCGGCATGTCGGTCGGCATCGCCGCGATGAGCGTGATCGTGTTCGCCAAGCAGATCAGCGCTGCCGTGCCCGCGTTGGCGCCGACGCTCAAACCCCTCTCGACCATCGCCTATCCGTGGTACGTGTTGATCGGGACGACGATCACGCTCACGGTCGGCATTCTCTCCTCTTTGACGCACCCAGCGGCGCCCGACGTCGCGACGGAATCAGCATGACGTATATCGTGATTGGTATCGACGGTGGCGGATCGAAGACGCACGCCATTGTCGCGGATGATCAGGGGCGCACGATCGGCGAGACCGTCGGTCCGGGGAGTGCCGTTCGCCCTGGACAGGCCGAGCATTCGGCGGCGGTGATCGCCGACGTGGTGCGCGACGCGCTCGCGTCGTGCGACATGACGCACGTGACGCCCCGAGTCTTGTCGGTCGGCGTCGCCGGCGCCGGACGCGAGGCGGAGCGACAGGAGCTCTGGCAAGCGCTCGTGAGCCGCGATCTGGCATCGGAGCTGGTGATTCATTCGGATTTCAGCATCGCGCTCGATGATGCATTCAGCGACGGTCCGGGCGTGCTCGTGATCAGCGGCACAGGTTCTGTGGCGTTTGGCCGTGGTCCGACAGGTGCGACGTCGCGCTGCGGCGGCTGGGGCCCCGTATGCGGCGACGAAGGCAGCGGCGCGTGGATCGGTCGGCGCGCACTCTCTGTCGTCACTGCCGCCGCGGACGGACGCGAGCCCGAGACCGCGCTCACGGGAGCCGTGCTCACTGCCGCGCAGGTGAACGAGACCTCCGATCTCATCGCCTGGTCGGCGGGGGCGAATCCGGCGCAGCTCGCGTCGCTCGCGCCGGTCGTTCTCGCGGTGGCCGAGTCGGGTGATTTACGGGCGAACGCGCTGGTGAGTCTCGCCGTCGAGGAGCTCGTGCTGCACGCGCGCGCGCTGGCTCGTCAGCTGTTCGGCGACGAGCGCGCGGCGCTGCCGGTGGCATTGTCCGGCGGAATGCTTTCGCGGGGAAGCCCGCTGCGTAAACGCCTCGAGCATCGCCTCAAATCCGCTGTGCCGGGCGCGCAGATTCGCACCGAGCCGGTGGTCGCCGCGCGCGGCGCGGTTCGGGCCGCGTTGCGAATCGTCGGCGAAGTCATGGCGTAGCGATGGCGCTGGACGATCTCCGCCTCGCGATCGACGGGATCGACGATGAGATCCTGTCGCTCCTCGAGCGTCGGGCCGAAATCGCGCGCGACGTCGCCAAGGCAAAGCGAGCGTCGCACGTACCGACGTACGATCCGGAGCGGGAGCGCGCCGTGCTCGATCGACTCGAGGCGAAAAGCGCCGGCCGCTTTCCGCGCGAGGCGATCCGCGCGGTGTTTCGCGAGGTGATGAGCGCCTGTCTCGCACTGCAGGAGCCGGTGAAGGTGTCGTTCCTCGGGCCCGAAGGAACGTTCACCCACGCCGCGGCCCGCGAGCTCTTTGGCCTCGCGGCCCGTTACAGTGAGGCGACGACGATCGATGGCGTCTTCGACGCCGTGCGTCGCGGCGACTCCATGTACGGCGTGGTGCCGATCGAGAACTCCACCGAAGGCTCCGTGACCTCGGCGATCGATGGGTTGATCGACGGCGGCGTCATGATCCGGCGCGAGCTCGTTCTGGAGATCGGGCATTGTCTCATGTCGGCGGCGAACGGGCTGACGCAGATCGAGCGTGTGTACTCGCACCCACAGGCGCTCGCCCAGTGTCGTGAGTGGCTCGGTAAGCATCTCGCCGGCGCACAACTCGTCCAAACGCCGTCGACGTCGGCCGCCGCGCGAGAAGCCCTCGCCGACGCGACGGGCGCTGCGATCGGCAGCAGATTGGCCGCCGAGCTGTTCGGCGTTCCGGTGCTTCGAGAGAACATTCAGGATCGCGTCGAGAATGCGACGCGCTTCGTCATGCTGGCGAGCGATGACGCCCCGCGGACGGGGCATGACAAGACGACGCTCGCCTTCGCCATTCAAGAGAGCCGCGGTGCGTTGCGCCGAGTGCTCGAGATCTTCGACGACGCGGGCGTGAATCTCACGCGTATCGAGTCGCGGCCGAGCCGTCGCCGCGTCTGGGATTACGTTTTCCTCGCCGATCTCGAGGGCCATCGCGAGGACCCACACATCGTCGCCGCCCTCGCCACCGTCGCCCACCGCTGCCCCATGCTCAAGATCCTCGGCAGCTATCCCCGCGGCGATTTGCCACGCCCCTGACCCTTCCCCCGCATCTGGGGTCAGACTCCGTTCAAAAACTGGGGTCAGACTCCATTTTTTCGGAGGCTTCCAGGGCGGAGGTTACTCCGGCCGCGATGGAGTGACGCGCTGTGAATCGAGTCGCGCGAATGCGGGAAAGCCGCGGCGGAGCTGCTTCGCTTCGCGTGCTTCGCGGAGGCGCGGCGCGTGAGCGGCGAGCAGGTCGCTGCGTGACAGGATCCCGATGACACGCTGCGGCTCGTCGCGGCTCACGACGGGCAGACGACCGACGTGCTCGATGACCATCAGGTCGGCCGCGTCGCGCAGAGTGTTGTCGTCGAACACGACGATCGGCGCCCGCTTGATCAGCGCTTGCAACGGCTCGAACTCGTGCCGGGTCGCATCGAGAATGTCGCGCCGCGTCAGAACGCCGATGAGAGTCCCGATGTCGTCGACGACCGGGAATCCCTGATGAGACATGCCGTCGGCACCACTCGCCAACCAGGCGCGCGCCTCACCGACCGTGTCGCCCGCCCGCAACGTCGCCACCGCACGTAGACCGACGGTTCGCACCGAGACACGGCTCAAGTAGTCGAGCGCGTATTCGGTGCGCAGGCTGACACCCCGGCGCGCCAGCTTCTCGGTCATGATCGAGTGGCGGCCCAGGTAGACCGTGATGAGATAGGCTGCCGTGCAACCTGTGAGCAGCGGCAGCAAGCCCACTGGCTGACGCGTCGTTTCGAAGGCCAACACGATCGACGCGAGCAGTGCATGTGATGCCCCGCCGAACAGCGCCGCCATACCTACCAGACCAGCGACGTGTGGGTCAAACCCAATCCCAGGCAGCAGGCGCGCGATGATCACTCCGAAGATCGCGCCAAGACCACTGCCGATCGTGAACAGCGGCGCCATCGTTCCGCCCGACGTTCCGCTGCCGAGATAGATCGCCCACGAGAGGAACTTCAGAAGCACGAGCATCGCGATCGCGCTCGTCGTGAAGGTCCCCGATATCTGTCCCGTGATATTGTCGTACCCGACACCGAGTGTGCGAGGCTCGATCAACCCAATGCAGCCCACGGCGAGGGCGCCCACGGCAGGCCACCACATCCAGTGCAGGTGCCAACGCTCACCGAACCGCTCGAACGCATCTTCGACCCCATAGGTCGCGCGAATGATCGCGGCCGCGACGAGCCCCATCACGGCGCCCAGCACGCCGTACATGACAAGCGCCTGTCCGCTCGGCTGATGCAGCTCCGCGACCGGGAACACCGGCGCCGTGCCGTGAAATGCGATCCGGACGCCCGTTGCCGTCGCCGCGGCGAGGGCCACCGGCACGAGCGAGCGCGCGCGATACTCGAACAACAACAGCTCGACCGCGAGCAGCACCGCACTCACCGGCGTTCCGAACGTCGCCGCCATGCCCGCCGCGGCACCGGCCCCGAGCAGCGTCTTTCGCTCATCGGCCGTGATGCGCACGATTTGGCCCATCAACGAACCCAGCGCGCCGCCCGTGGCGATGATCGGCCCCTCCGCGCCGAACGGACCGCCCGTACCGATCGCAATTGCCGCCGATAGCGGTTTGAGTATCAAGACACGCGCTGGGATTCGACTCTCACCGAAGAGCACGCGCTCCATGACTTCCGGAATGCCGTGACCGCGAATCGCCGCCGACCCGTACCGAGCCATTATCCCGACGATCAGGCCGCCGAGTATCGGAATCAGCAAGAGCGCGGCGGGTGCGCGGTGGCCGCCACCAGGCGAGACGAACGCGGTGCTCCATCTCGCGTAGAACGCGAGATTCGTGACGAGTGCGATGAGTCGGCTGAGAAATTCCGCTGCCAAACTCGCCGCGACCGCGATGCCAATTGCCATGGCGGTCACGACGAGCGTCCGATTATCGACCGGCTCGTATTCGTCCGGTGTGCGCAGCTCGGTCGACGCCCCGGGCGGCGAGGCAGCGACGACGGCCTCGAGACCCGGCGAAACAGGAACCGAGTCCCGATCCGCTTGCTTCATACCCAATTATAATTGGTCCCCAACGTACTTTCAGGCCGGCCAAAGCCAGGCGGCGCCGCGAACCCCGCTCGAGTCGCCATGCGCATTTGGTACAACGCGCATCTCTACCGAGTCCGAAAACACATAGTTCGGGAGCAACGACGACACGGCTCGCGCCAGCCCTGGCAGGTTCGACATACCGCCGCCAAGCACGATCACCTCGGGGTCGAGCAGGTTGATCACCGACGCGAGCGCGCGTGACAGCCGGTCGTGATAGAGCGCGACGCTCTTCGCGGCATCCTCATCGCCGAGCGACGCCGCGGTCACGATCTCGCGCGAACGTTCGCTTCTCCCGCATCGTCGCGCATGGTCGCGCTCGAAACCTGGTCCCGACAGAAAGGACTCGATGCAGCCAATCTTCCCGCAATAGCATGGCGGTCCCGGAAACTCGTCGGCGGTCATCCAGGGCAGCGGGTTGTGTCCCCACTCGCCGGCGATGAGGTTCGCGCCGACGAGACAGCGTCCATCGACGACGATTCCACCGCCGACGCCGGTGCCGAGAATGACGCCGAACACAGTGGATGCTCCGGCGCCCGCGCCATCCGCGGCTTCCGACAGCGCAAAGCAGTTCGCGTCATTCATCGTGCGGATCGGACGATCGAGCAGCCGCGACAAATCGCGCTCGAGCGGCTGGCCAATGAGCCAAGTTGAATTCGCGTTCTTTACAAGGCCCGTCGACGGGACAACGACGCCGGGCACGCCGACGCCGACCGTGCCGCGCTCGCCGGCCTCCTCCTCGACGCCGCGCACCAGGCGCACGATCGCGTCCAGGGTCCCGTCGTAACTCGGCGGCGTGGCGACACGCTGGCGCGCCAGCACGTCACCCCCGCCGCCAAGTGCGATCGCCTCGATCTTCGTTCCTCCGAGGTCGACGCCAATACGCATGGTTCAGTCTACTCGGTCATCCCCACTTGAGATCCTGCTTCGAGAGCGGCAGCGAACGAATTCGCTTGCCGGTGGCCGCGAAGATCGCGTTGCAGAGCGCCGGCACCACCGGCGGCAGCGCGGGCTCGCCGAGACCCGTAACCGGGAACTCAGTGACCTTGAACGCGACGTCGACCGGCGGCGCCTGGCGCATGCGCAGCAGCGGATAGGCGTTGAAGTTCTGCTGCACGGCGCGGCCCTTGTCGATCGTGATCTCCTGGCCGAGCGCTTCGGCGATGCCGTCGAGCACCGCGCCCTGCACCTGATTCTCGGCGTTGCTCGGATTGATGATCTGCGCGCCAATGTCGCCGACGACCCAGACCTTATCGACCTTCACCGCGCCGTCCTTGCTCACCGTGGCCTGTACCACCTCGGCGAAATAGCCGCGATGGCTGAAATGGAACGCGACGCCCATCCCGGTGCCTTTCGGGAGATTTTGTTTCCCCCAGCCTGAACGGTCGGCGACCGCCTGGAGCACGCCGCTCATGCGCTTGCCGTCGAATTGAATCGGCGGCGGACCGCCGCGCCCTCCACCGGGTGCGCCCGCGGGCTGCGCTGCCTGCGTCGGAGCCGGCTGTTCATTCGCCAGCAACTCGAGGCGGAACTGCACGGGATCTTTCCCCGCGGCATGCGCCAGCTCGTCGATGAACGACTGCACGGCGAACGCGATCCCGTTGCTGCCTGGAGCGCGCAGCGGGCCCGTTGGGACACCGAGCGGAATGAGCGACTGGTCGATCACGAAGTTCGGAATGAACCGCGCCGGGAATTCGCCGGCGCCAAGGTTGGCGCTCGAGACCGTGCGACCGTCAGCCCCGAACGTGACAAAGTGATCGCGCCAGGCAACGAGCTTTCCGCTCGCGTCCGTGCCGCCGCTAAAGTAGTGGAATCCGGCCGGGCGATACGGATCGTGCGTGATATCATCCTCACGCGTCCACAGCAACTTCACGGGGACGCCCGGCACTTGCTTCGCGATCGCCGCCGCCTCGACCATGTAGTCGTTGCTGAGTCGTCGGCCGAAACCGCCTCCCGAACGGCTGATGTGAATCGTGATGTCTTCCGGCTTGAGCCCGAGCGCGCTCTGGACAATGCCGCGTCCACCAGCCGGCGTCTGCGACGGCGACCAGATCTCGAGCTTTCCATCCTTGAAGACCGCCGTGGTGTTCTGCGGCTCGAGCGGAGCGTGCGCGATGAACGGATAGAAGTAGGCGCCGTCCGCGGTCTTCGCGGCGCTCTTCATCGCGCCCTCGAAATCACCGTCCTTTCGAAGATTCTGATGCGGCGCCTGTTTCGACAGACTCGCTGCCTGCTCGGCGAAGCCGACGCTGCTCTGCGATGCCGTCGCGCCTTCATCCCACGTCACGTCGAGCTTGCGACGCGCCTGCTGCACGAGCCACCAGTTGTCACCGACGACCGCGACGCCGGACAGAAGGCCCATCAGCCCACCCTGGCCCGCCTGATCGACGATGAACGCGTGCTTGATCCCCGGCTGCGACTTGATCTCATCCAAATTCGCTTTCACCGCCTTGCCACCGAACACCGGACACTTCACGTAGCTGGCGTAGAGCATGCCGGGCAGCACCGTGTCGATGCCGAACTTCGTCTGGCCGCGCACAATGTCTTTCACGTCGACGCCCGTGACGCGCGTGCCGATGATCTTGAAGTCTTTCGGATCTTTCAACTTCACCGAGGCGAGGTCGGGCGCGGTCAATGTCGCCGCCTTGGCGACGAGCTCACCGTACTTGACCTCTTTGCGCGTTGCCCGATGACGTACGACCCCGGAAGCGGTCTCCAACTCCGTCTCTGGTACGCCGAGCTGCTGCGCCGCCGCGGCGACGAGCATCGCGCGCGCGGCCGCGCCGACGCGTCGCATCGGCTCCCAGTTCGTCGGCGTCGCGGTGCTTCCGCCGGCACTCTGCCCCTGGAATTTTGTCGTGTCGAGCGGCGCCTGTTCGATGCGTACGTTCTTCCAATCGACGTCCAGCTCGTCGGCGATGAGCATCGGAAGCATCGTCTTCACGCCCTGCCCGATCTCGGGGTTCTTGGCAATGATCGTGACGATGCCGTCGGGCGTGATCCGAATGAAATTGCCGAGCGCCGTCTCAGCCGCGGCGGTGCCCGCCGCGAACGCTTCGGTCGTCTCACCGAATTTCAGATAACTGCCGAGGAGAATGCCACCGCCGGCAAGCGCAGTGACCCGGAGGAACGAGCGCCGATCGACGCCACTCGTTTTCGTGTCGGGAGTTCCGAGGATGGTCATGGTTTCGGCCTCCTTACTGGTTCGACTTGCCAGAACCCACCGTCGCCGGCATTTGCGCGGCGCGATGGATCGCTTGGCGGATTCGCAGATACGTCGCGCAACGGCAGATGTTGCCGTTCATCGCTTGATCGATGTCCGCATCTGTCGGGTTCGGCTTGCTCGCGAGCAATGCCGCCGCGGACATGATCTGTCCCGCCTGGCAGTAGCCGCACTGCGGCACATCGATCTCCTCCCATGCGCGCTGCACCGGATGCGTTCCGTCGGCCGAGAGGCCTTCGATCGTCGTCACGCTCGTCCCCGCGACGCTCGCGACGCGGCGTTGGCACGAACGTGTGGGGGTGCCGTCGACGTGCACCGTGCACGCCCCGCACTGGGCGATGCCGCATCCGAATTTCGTTCCCTTCATGTCGAGAACGTCGCGTAACACCCAGAGCAACGGCATGTCCTCGGGCACGTCGACCGATACCGCTTTGCCGTTCACCTTGAATGAGACTGCCATTGCCGACCTCTGCGTTGAGACTTCTGGAAACGACAAGACCCGGCGTTACACCGGGTCAGGAGTGCGTACCGCAGGAACACGAAGCGATTCACCGGCTATCGCGTCGGCGATCGGTGTCGAGGCGGCGGGTTTGTCGAACTCGCCCTCCCACCGCGACATGACGACGGTCGCCAGACAATTACCCACGACGTTGAGGGAGGTTCGCGCCATATCCATCAGCGCGTCGACGCCGAGAATGACCGCCACTGCCTGCAGCGGCAGCCCGAACTGCGCCAGGGCGCCGGACAAAATCACGAGCGACGCCCGCGGTACCGCGGCGACGCCTTTGCTCGTCAACATCAACGTCAACATCATGATCAGTTGCTTCGAGATCGGCATGTCGATCCCGGCCGCCTGCGCGGCGAAGACCGACGCCATCGCGAGATACAGCGTGCTGCCGTCGAGGTTGAACGAGTAACCCGTGGGCAGCACGAACGCGACGATGCGTCTCGGCACTCCGAGTTGCTCCATGCGCTCCATCGCCAGCGGGAACGCCGCCTCGGACGACGCCGTCGTGAACGCGATCAACCAGGGCTCCCGCACCGCGCGAATGAAACGCCCCAGGGGAACGCGGAATATGAGCGCGATTGGAATGAAAACGCAGACGACGAACACGATCAACGCGCCGTACAGCGTCCCGACGAGGATGCCAAGGTTCTTGAGGATTCCCAAGCCGCCTTTCGACACAGTCACCGCGATCGCCGCACCGATGCCGATCGGCGCGTACGCCATCACGATGCCGACGAACTTGAACATCACATCGGAGAGCGCCTCACAAGCGCTGAGCATGAAGGTCTTGCTCGGCCCCTGCACCTTCGACAGCGCGACCGCGAAGATGATCGCGAAGAAGACGATCTGCAGCACCTCGTTCTTCGCCGCGGCGTCGAAGAAGCTCTGCGGCACGGTATGCTCGATGACGCCCGTCAGCGATGTGTGCGTCGTCGCGAACTCAGCGCCCTCCTTGGCCGACGCCGTCCCGAGATCGACGCCCGCACCGGGCTTCACGAGATTCACCGCGAACAGTCCCACGACGAGCGCGATCGTCGTGACGATCTCGAAATACACGATCGAGCGGAACGCCAGACGCCCAACGCGCTTCATATCGTCGCCGTGCCCGGCAATGCCCACGACGAGCGTCGCGAACAATAGCGGCACGATCAGCGACTTGATCATCCGCAGGAACACAGACGATAGGACGTTCAAATCGGTCGCCGCCCATCCACCGTGCGCATCCCGGGCGTTGTCCGGAAACACCCATCCCAACACGATGCCCACCACCATCGCGATAATGATCCATTGCGACAGCGAGATGCGCCGGAAAAACGACTTGGGCGCGGCGGGCGGCTGGTCGAGCGTCGAGACGGAAGAAGGCTGCATCAATGCGTCCTACGAGTGCCCGATGAAGACCCGACGGTCGCACGCCGTAGCGTGGAATGCCGGTAACCGTATGCAAAGTAAAGCACGAGTCCGATGACCAGCCAGACGGCGAATCGAATCCATGTCAGGCTGGGCAGTTGAAACATGAGATACAGACAGGCGACGATCGAAATCAGCGGCGTGATCGGCACCCATGGAACCCGGAAGGGCCGCGGACGATCGGCGTCGGTGCGCCGTAAAACGATCACACCCGCTGATACGAGCACGAACGCGAACAAGGTCCCGATGTTCGTCAGATCCACCACTTCGGCGATGTTGGCGAACGCCGCGAAGAAGGCGACGAACGCCCCCGTCAGGATTGTCCCGACGTACGGCGTCTGATACCGCGGGTGAACCTTGGCGAGGAACGGAGGGAGCAGACCGTCGCGCGACATCGAGAAGAAGATCCGCGGCTGGCCGAGTTGGAACACGAGCAGGACGCTCCCCATGGCGAACACGGCACCAAGTGCAATGATCAATCGGGCGAAGTTGAGCAACCCCGGCGGACCATTCGCGTATTGCAGTGCCGTGATCATCGGCTCCGCCGTCCCTAGCTGTTTCCACGGGGCTATGCCGGTCATCACAATCGCGATCGCGATATACAGCACCGTCGTGATGATGAGGCTCATCACGATGCCAAACGGCATGTCATGCGCGGCGTCCTTCGTCTCTTCAGCGGCGGTCGATACGGCGTCGAAGCCGATATAGGCGAAGAAGATGATCGCCGCCGCCGCGCTGATGCCGGCGAAGCCGTTCGGCGCAAAACCGCCTGTCTCCGGATTGCTCCAATTCGACGGCTTGATGAGGAAGGCGCCGACGGCAATGAAGAAAATGATGATGCCGATCTTGAGGAGCACCATCGCGTTGTTCGCGTTCGCCGATTCCTTGATGCCGATCACGAGAATGATCGTGATGGCCACAACCACGGCGACTGCCGGCAGGTTGATGATGAACGGCAGTCCGAGCAGATGCGGCGCGTTCGACCAGGCCGAGGCGAGATACGATCGCACGGGATCCGCGGTCGCGCCGGCGGCCCCGCTGCCCACCGCCACGAACGCGTCGTGCGCCGAGCGATAATCCGTCGCCAACCACGCGGGTAGGTCGAGCCCGAAATGGTTTAGCAGCTCGCGAAAATAGCCGGCCCACCCGATCGCCACGCCGATGTTGCCGACGGCGTACTCGATGATCAGGTCCCAGCCGATGATCCAGGCGACGAACTCGCCGAGCGCCGCATACGCGTACGTGTATGCCGAGCCGGCGACTGGGACCATCGCCGCGAATTCGGCGTAACACAACGCCGCGAATCCGCAGGCGACCGCGGTGAGCAAAAACGAGAAAATCACCGCCGGGCCGCCACCGGGGCGCGCCGCGTCGCCAACGATCGCCGTGCCGGTCGTCGCGAAAATCCCGGCGCCGATCGTCGCCCCCACACCAAGGGCGGTTAGATGCCATTTGCCGAGCGTGCGGCGAAGGCCGCCACGCTCGGCAATGTCGCTCTCGAAGTCGGCGACCGACTTTCTGGCGAAGAGTTGGCTCATGGAGCTCGGTTAGAAGGCGTTGCAGTCACCCCACACGGGCGCCGCTCTCGATTCGCATGCCGTAGAACGAGCGGTACACAAACGCGACTGAGATCAAGAAGAAGATCGCGGCGAGCGCGTGGCTCAGTCCGGGTCCTCGCTGCTCGGTAAGCGACACCGCGAGCTCCACGGCGAGCAATCCGAACAGCGTCGTGAACTTGATGATCGGGTTGAGCGCGACCGACGAGGTGTCCTTGAATGGATCGCCGACCGTGTCGCCGACGACCGTCGCCGCGTGCAGTGGCGTGCCTTTCTGCTTCAGCTCGACCTCGACAATCTTCTTCGCGTTGTCCCACGCGCCGCCGGCGTTCGCCATGAAGATCGCCTGGTACAGCCCGAAGAGCGCGATCGAGATGAGATAGCCGATGAAGAAGTACGGTTCGTAGAACGCGAAGGCGAGCGTCGCGAAGAACACCGTGAGGAAAATGTTGAACATCCCGGCCTGCGCGTACTTCGTGCAGATCTCCACGACCTTCTTCGAGTCCGACACCGACGCCGCGGCCGTGCTCGTGAGATCCATGTTCGCCTTGATGAACTCGACGGCGCGATACGCACCGGTCGTCACCGCCTGCATCGACGCGCCCGTGAACCAATAGATGATCGCGCCGCCCGTGATCAGTCCGAGCAGGAACGGCGGATGGAGGAGCGACAACTTGTCGAGGTTCGCCGTGAGACCGTTGGTGAGCGCCACGATGATCGAGAAGATCATCGTCGTCGCGCCGACCACCGCGGTGCCGATGAGCACCGGCTTGGCCGTCGCCTTGAACGTGTTGCCCGCGCCGTCGTTCTCCTCGAGGAAATGCTTCGCCCGCTCGAAATCCACCGCGAAACCGTACTCTTTCTGCACCTCGGCCGCGGCTCCAGGGATCTGCTCGATCGTCGACAGCTCGAACACCGACTGGGCGTTGTCCGTCACCGGGCCGTAGGAGTCCACGGCGATCGTCACCGGCCCCATACCCAGGAAGCCGAACGCGACGAGGCCAAACGCGAACACTGCCGGCGCGACCATCAGCGCGCCGAGTGAGGCCGAGCCGATCAGGTAGGCGATCGTCATCAAGATCATGATCGTGATGCCGAGCCAGTACGCGCTGAAGTTGCCCGCGACGAGCCCCGAAAGAATGTTGAGCGACGGTCCGCCCTCACGCGACGACGTGACGACCTCTTTCACGTGCCGCGACTCGACCGACGTGAACACCTTCACGAACTCGGGAATGATCGCGCCCGCCAAGGTGCCGCAGGTGATCACCGCCGACAGCTTCCACCACAACGTGCCGTCGCCGAGATCGGGAATCGTCAGCTTGGATACGACGAACGTCAACGCCACCGAGATCAACGACGTCAGCCACACCAGCACCGTGAGCGGCGCCTCGAAGTTCATGTGGTCCGCGTTCGCGTACCGCGCGCGCGCGACAGCCGCGTTGATCAGATACGACGCCCCGCTCGCCACGATCATCATGATGCGCATCACGAAGATCCAGACGAGGAGTTGGACCTTGACGCGGTCGTCGTGGACCGCGAGCACGATGAAGGAGATCAGCGCGACGCCCGTCACGCCGTACGTCTCGAACCCGTCGGCGCTCGGACCGACCGAGTCGCCGGCGTTGTCGCCGGTGCAGTCCGCGATCACGCCCGGGTTCCGCGCGTCGTCTTCCTTCACGTTGAACACGATCTTCATCAGGTCGGCGCCGATGTCGGCGATCTTGGTGAAGATGCCGCCGGCGATACGCAGGGCCGCGGCGCCGAGCGACTCGCCGATCGCGAAGCCAATGAAGCACGGACCGGCGTATTGGCCCGGAATGAACAGCAGGATGATCAACATCATCACGAGCTCGACCGAGATCAGCAGCATGCCGATACTCATGCCGGCCGAGAGGGGAATCGAATAGCACGGATATGGCTTGCCGCGGAGCGCCGCGAACGACGTACGCGAGTTGGCAAAGGTGTTCACCCGGATGCCGAACCACGCCACGCCGTAGCTCCCGCCAATCCCGATGAGGCTGAACAGCAGGATCACGATCACCTTGTCGATCGAGAAATGCTGCAAGACCCCGAAGTACAGCGCGATCACGATTCCGATGAAGAATTCCAGGATCAGGATGAACTTGCCCTGTGTGATGAGATAGGTCTTACAGGTCTCGTAGATCAGTTCCGAGACCTCTCGCATCGACCGGTGCACCGCCATGTTCTTGAGCTGCGTATAAATCGTCAGCCCGAACAGCATGCCGAGGATGCACACCACGAGGCCGCCAAGGAGCAGTGAGCCGCCGCGCACGCCAAGAAACGTCACCGAATTCAGGTCGGGGATGACGAGATTCGCTTCGCCGCCGGCCTGAGGCGCTTGGACCGCGCTCGGCGCGGCCGTTCCCGTCGGCGCTGCGGTGACCGCAGGAGATTCCTGCGCGTGAAGTCGAGCAACCGCCAGCGGGCTCACCACGATCGAGAGCAACAACGCCAGGGCAATGGGGAGACGACGACGGAAGACGTTCTCCATCAGTTTCATCGGTTCAAAAGTCCTGTGTGGACGGGTGGGCGGTTGGGTCGGCGGGCAGAAAAAAAGCCCATGTAACTCATCATGGGCCCTGCACTTTACTAGATCGCGTAATGATACGAGCGCCGGCCCCGCTTGGCTAGGACCGACGCTCGCCGGCGGTCAAAAATCGTAGACGATTTGCGCCTTCATTCGGATGGGTGTCCCGTCCGGCTTCGTACCCGGCCTGAACTTGAAACTGTTCAGTACTTCCTCGAGGCGCTTGTTGTAGCCGCCGTCTCGGGTATGCGTGAAATTGAAGCCCATCACCTTGCCGGTCGAGTCGATGTCGAACTCGGCAACCAGGTGGAAGCCGCGCACCTTGTCCGGCATCGGAAGTGGCGGGATGAACAGCTCCGTCGGAGTGGGCGGATAGTTCGCTTGATTGCCGCCGCCTGTGCCAGGCCCGATCCCGGACCCACGTCCAGTTCCAATGCCGGCGCCCACACCGCCACCCCGCCCCGGTCCACTGCCGTTCGTCCCGTCGCTGCCGGTTCCACCACCCACGCCCGGCGTTGGCGCGATCGGATCGGCAGCCTTCGGGATCTCCATCGGCTTCAGTTCGGCCTTGGCTTCCTGAACCTGCGGTTCCGGCGGCTTCACCGGCGGCGGTGGAACAACTTCCGGCTTCGGTTGCGGCGGCTTGATCGCCACTTGCTGCGGGACGGGCTTAGGCGGCGGCGTAGGCTCAGGCGGTGGTGCGACCTTCACGTAGTGAACCCGATCCTGGCCACCGGTTCCGCGATGACCGCCGCCTCCGCCACCCGCGGGTCCGGGACCGCCGGCGCCCTGGGGCGTTTCGATCACCGGCGCATCGTGGCTGGCCCAGGGCCAGACAAGAAGGACGACGAGGAGGATGTGAATTGCGGCGCTCACCGCTCCCCAGCCCCGTCGATCCTCGAGACGCTCGGGCAACGTGGCCGCCGGCAAATGGCGCTCACGCGGAGCCGCCGAATCAGCCGGCGCTGGCGGGGATTGCGACGTCACGAGCGCAACATTGGCGACAGTGGCGGACTTCACCAGTGAAGCCCGTCGTTTCGGGACGACCGAAGTACCGCGTGTCATACCCACTGTATACGACGGAATCGGGCCAAAGGGTTCGGGGCTGCTGAAGTCCCAGTCGAAAAAGAAAGCGGGCTGGCCCGATGGGCCAGCCCGTCTCAAAGGACCCTGTCTGGGCCCGGTCTACTTCGCCGGCGCCGTTCCAGGCGTGTCCTTCGGCGGAATACCGATGACCTTCACACCGGCCCCGCGTGCCGCGTCCATCGCGTCGATGATGTCCGCGTACTTCACACCCGGCACGCCTTTCACGAAGATGATCTTCTCCGGACGCGGATCGTAGATTTCCTTCAACCGCGTCGGCAAGCGATCCTTCGTGACCTGCTCGCTATTGATCGCATACTTCCCGCCCGGACTGACCTCCAACACGATCTGATTTGAGTTCGCGTTGGCCGGCGCTACCGTCGGATTCGGATCCGGCAGCTGGATGTCGATCGCCTTCCGCATGGACGGCAGCACCGCCATGAAGATGATGAGGAGCACCAGCAGCACGTCGATCATCGGGGTGACGTTAGGCTCGTTGGAGAGGCCGCCGCCGGAGCCACCAGCAGACATGGACATTACTTGGCTCCTCCCTTGGTGGCGGGCGCGCCTGGCGCGGGCGTCGGATTCTTCTGATCGCCCTCGACGGTCGACACAGTCCCCGGCTTCTGGTCACCGATCAAGCCGGTCACCTTCACGCCGTTGTGCATCGCGATGTCCAAAGCGTCGAGAACTTTGCTGTAATCAAGATTCTTGTCCGCCTTGAGATACATGATGTAATCCTCGCGCGGCGTATCCACATAGATGTGCTTCAACGCAGCCGCGACATCGGTCGAGCGAATCGGCTTTTTGTTCAGGTAATAATTGCCATCCTTGTCGATGCCGAGCACCTGGTCGTTCTGCTCGTCCTCCGGATGGTCCTTGATGTTCTGCGCTTGCGGGGGATCGGCGTTGAATCCCGCCAACAGTGCCGGTGTGACCACCATGAAGATGATCAGCAGCACCAGCATGACGTCCACCATCGGCGTCACGTTCGGCGTGGATGCAACACCACCCTCGGGCCCGCCCGTCGACATTGCCATGTTGGATTACCTCCTCGACGGGATGGGATTACTGCGAGATCGGGCCACCGGATCCGCTGGCAGCGTTGAACTCGCGGGTGAACCGCGACCGGCCGAACTCACCCGACACGCCCTTGATGAGGTAGTCGATCATTTCCTTCGACACGTACGTCATCTCGGCCGTCAGGTTGTCGATCTTCGTCGTGAAGTAGTTGTACGCCCACACCGCCGGAATGGCGACGAGAAGACCGAACGCCGTCGTGATGAGCGCTTCCGCGATACCACCGCCGATCGCCGCGAGACCGCCGGAGCCCGACGCGGCCATTCCGGTGAAAGAGTTCACGACGCCCATCGTCGTTCCGAGCAGTCCGACGAACGGAGCCGTCGCGCCGACCGTGGCGAGCACCGCGAGACCGCGCTTCAGGTTCGTGATCTCGAGGAGCATGTTGCGCTCGACCGCGCGCTCTGCCGAGTTGATGTCGGCAACCGTGACGGAACCGTCGGCGATGAGGGGCTTCACTTCACCGAGCGCGCCGCCGAGGACGATGGCGACGTGCGACTTCTTGTAGCTCTCGGCGAGGCGGATCGCTTCGGTGAGGTTGTCTTCCTCGAGGAACTGCGAGAATTCCGGGGCGAACTTGATCGTTTCCTTCTGTGCCTTACGCAGGTTCCACCACTTGGAGACCATGATGGTCAACGAGTACACGGACATGATCGCCATGACGACGACGATGCCCTTGGCGAAGTTGCCCATCTGGTGCCATAGGCCGAGCAGTGAGAAATCCATATAGACGAATCTCCGAGGGAGGAAAGCGGGCTACTCGCCCTTGGTGAGGTTGAACTGGAATGGCATCTGGACGAGCTGCTTCACGTGCTTCCCGCCCACTTCCGCCGGATAGAACTTCATGTTAGGCAGTGCCGCTCTCACCGCGTTGGTGAAGAGGTCGTGCGTCGACTTGATGACTTTGAACGTGGACATCTCGGCTTTGCCGCTCGTGTCGACGACGAACTGCGCGAGCACTTCGCCCTCGACGTTTGCCGAGCGAAGCATGTCGGGATACCGCGGCGCGGTATTTCCCGGATAGGGCGCAACCTGCTTCTCGACCTGGAACTCGAAGTACGGCTGGTCGGAGTTCACCGGTGCCGGTGTTCCACCAACGACGCCCTTGGCGATACCGCCGGCGACGCCCTTGCCGCTGAAGTCCTCTTCGTTGGTGACCTTCTTGGAGAGGTCGATATCCGGGAGGACGTCCGGGATCTTGATCGGCGCCGTCAGCACCTGGAACCCTTTCGGCGGCGGTGCCTTCATGACGACGTCTGGCGGCGGCGGCTTGGGCTCCTCCTTGGGCGGAGGCGGCTCATCCTTCTTCACTGTGAGGAACTCGACCTTCTCAGCCTTCGGCTTCTCGAGCGCGTTACCGACGCTGTACGTCGCGTAAACCGCGGCCGAGATCAGAATGCCGTGAATGACGAAGCTCCACAGGAATCCGCCCGCACGTCTTTGCTTTGCTGCCTTGGACTCGATGAGGTTGTCGAACATGTCTCGTTGGCCTGATCGGGTGCGAGTGATGAACGCGCGAACTCGTTTCGGAGTGAAAAGGTATCCACCGAGGGTTAGGGCGGAATGCGCGGAAGATTAAGAGTTGATGAAGCCGCCCTTCGAGCGACCTCCTTGACAACTCGCGTCAGCTTTCAGCCGACCCCGCCGCGACATCTGGTTCCGCGACGAGCTCCGCGGGGGCAGTGATCTCGGAAGGAACAGCCGGCAGCACGACCGTAAACACGGTGCCTCGGCCGAGCCGCGACTGCACGCTGATCGTTCCGCCATGCGCCTGGACGATCCACTGCGAGATCGAGAGACCGAGCCCGAAGCCGCCGCGCTCCGATGCGCGCGATCGCGCACGATCGGCGCGCCAGAAGCGATCGAACACGTGCGGCAAATCCGTCGCGGCGATACCGATGCCGGTGTCACGCACGGCGATCGCAATCTCGTCGCCGGTGCGGCGCGTCACCGACAGCTCGACATGCCCGCCACGCGGCGTGTACTTGATCGCGTTGGTGATCAGGTTGAGAAGCAGCTG
>JAICJQ010000040.1 GCA_025928335.1 Gemmatimonadaceae bacterium | reverse complement strand
GGCGAATTACGCTCGTTTTCGGAGCGCGGGACGAAGAACACAACGACGCGGTCGTTCTGGCGGACGTCGTTCGAACGCGCATGAAGCGCGGTTCGACGCACCGTGCACCACGACGCTAACGACCCTCACCGTCCGCGTGATCAGCCGAATCGTCCGAGTGGCGCGGAGACCCGAGACGAACGCCGTTCCACGACGGCGGATCGCTTGCCGGGAAACTGTCACGCGACGCCTGATCGACGTCGTCACTGCGCTGCTCTCGCGCCGGAGGCGCCGCCGGCTGCGGTATGGGTACGGTGCGATGATTCTGTGTCGCCGCTCGAACGCGTGACATCGCTAGATTCTCACTTCGTGACGGGCGAATCCGGGTTCCAGTGAATCCAAGTACGTCGCGTACGCCCTCGCAATGAGCCGTTTGTACCATACGCCGAGGTCACGCAACCCACGAAGCACTGGCGTTACGCTTCGGATGCGCGATCGACGTGAACAACTGTGAGCAAGAAGGTTCCTCCCTTCGCCGATCGCGCCGAGTGCTCGACTCCAGGGGCGAATACCAGCATGTCGCCGGCCGCCAAGGGGTAGTCGCGTCCGGCCGCGTTGAACTCGATCTCTCCATCGAGAAGATGGACGGTCACGGGGCCGTTCGCGCTATGGACAGGTACGACGCCGCCGGCCGCGACGCCGATGATCGTGAGGCGGAGCGGACCTTCCTTGGCCAGTGTCCGCGCCGAGCGCCCGTGCCGGGCCAGAAGCTGCGGGTCTATCAGACGTTCGTCCCGCGTGAGGTGATGAATGAGCACATCACCATTCAGCGCGCGATGCATGGAAGACATGCCACCTCCGTCCGACAATGCGTTGCAGGAGAAGCGTAAGCCGGCACCATCTCGCGGCCTACGCAAAGAGGCCATAGCCGAACATACCGCGCATGACCGACCCGCGCACGTCGAGCGAGCTAGTGTCCCGCAAGCGGTGTGCGTATTACACCATCATGAGCCACGTCATTGAAGTACACGTGCCGGATTTGATGATGCTCTTCAATCCGGTCGACCCGGCGCCGTTGCGCGAACGGGATCTCGATCCGCGGATCGAGAACTTCATCGTCCAAGCGAGGCGGGATCTGCCGCGCGAGGCATCCGTCTCACTGCTCATTCGCGTCGACCGCCTCGTCGGATCCCCACAGCCCTCCGAGATCACCGATGCAGTGCATGGCTTCTTCGCGGGTCGTGCGCGGTCATCCAGACAGCGGCTCCGGCAGTTGCTTCGCGTCGGCCGCACGAGCCTGGCAATCGGATTTCCTGTCCTCGTCGTGTTTACCGGCGTCGCGCAACTGATCGCGGCGCACGTCACGACAACATTCGGCCAGGTGCTGCACGAGGGCCTGGCGATCGGCGGCTGGGTTGCTATGTGGCGGCCCCTCGAGGTCTTCCTCTACGATTGGTGGCCGATCCGCGCCGACGCGCGCCGATTCGATCGCCTCGCCACGATGCCCGTCCGAATCATCGACGACCAAGCGACGCAGAATTAGCCCGAATCGGCCCTTCTCCCGCGGACGATTCTTTCGCCTCCTCCGAATGCAGAGGCACACAAAGCGCGAACGTGGCGCCCTTGCCGACCTCGCTCAAGAGCTCCACGCGGCAGCCCAGCGCATCGGCGACATGTTTGCTGATGGCCAAGCCGAGACCTGCTCCAGCATGGTCGCCGTGCGACAGTCGGGCAAACTCCTCGAAGATGAGCTGGTGCTTGTCGGCCGGGATGCCCGGGCCCGTGTCCTGAACCTCGATGCGCGCATGAGAGACGAAGCCGGAAGGACCATGCGCATCCGCACGGGCGCGAAGCGTGACGGTACCGGAGGCCGTGTATTTGATCGCGTTCGAGAGAAAATTGCCGACGATCTGGCGAATGCGAGAGCCGTCCGTTTCGGCCCGCGGAAGGTCGTCGCCGATTTCGACGACGAACTGGAGATGCTTGGCTTCGGCGGCGGCGCGGTACTCGTCGCCGCACACCGTAATCAGCGCACCCAGGTCGGTCGGCTCGAAGTGAATGTCCAAACGCCCGGTCTCCGCGCGCGCGAGCTCGTGCAGATCGTCGATCAAGGACAGGGCTCGTTGAAGGGCGCCGCGCACGCGCGCGATGCTGGAGCGTTGCTCGTTGGTGACCGCGCCGTAAATGCCGTCCTCCAACAGCGCCGCGTAGCCGTCGGCGGCTCCGAGAGGATTTTTGACATCATGACTGAACCCGCGGATGAGGCGCCCGCGACTCTCCATCGCGCGCTCCAGCCGCGCCTGGCCGGCTCGAGCCTCTTCGAGTAATCGCACCTTCTCGTAGGAGAACGACGCGAGATGAGCGAAGGTCTCGGCCCATGCCAAGTCGTCCGGATGGAAACGACGACCGCGGGCTTCGAATGCGATGACGGCTCCGACGGGGATGCCGCGCGCCCCAAGGGGGATGACCATCGCGCGCCCGGCGAGCGCTGAATCTCCACTCACGCGCGAGGCCGGTGCGATGATCGGCCGCCCATCGTCACGCACGCGTTCGATGATCGACCCATCATAAGAATGGCCGGCCTCGCGTGGGAGATCGGTCGGCACCGCGGATACGGTCGCCGCAACCAGAAGATCTCTGCTTTCCGGCACGGTGTGGACGACGATAACGCCTTTGGGTTGAAGCAACTCCATCGCGCCTTCGGCAACTTGCCGCGCGACGTCGGGGACGGTGTATGCGCGGGCCAACGTTTCGGCGGCGAGCCGAAGCGCCGCCTCTCGCTGCGTACGACGTCGCTCGCGCCTCATGACCTCGAAGACAGCGGCGAGGGCGATCATCGCGACGCACACCAGCACCGCGTTGATCACGAGGCCGCGCCACTCGTGCGCAGTGACCGCCGCGCGTTTGCGCGCGGACCAGTCCGCGAGCCGGTCCTGCAGAGTTGCCGTCGCGACGACGATCGAGTCGCGAACCGCCTCGCGATGTGCCGCAATCGGGGCGAGGCTCGCCGATGATGGACGCGCGTTCGCCTCGCCGGCCGTCAGCGCCCGCCAGCGTTCGACGAGACGCCCCACCGAGCTCGCGTCGTTCGCAACATCGGTGTCCAGTTGCGCCCCCAGGCGGCGCATCGCCGCGACATTCTCATCGTCGCGACCGGCCGCCCGGCGATACCGCGCCAGAGCGAGGGAATCCCCGCCGACGTTGTATCGTTGTAGCTCCGCACTTTCCGCCGCGACACCCAAGACCAGCTGGCTAGCCAGTTGGCGCAGTGGTTCGATCAGCCGTTCCTCTTCGTCCAGCAGGCCGAGCACGCCCTCCGATTCGTCGGCCGGAAGAAGGACGGAGGCGACGAGCAGGATGCCGACCATCACGAAGAGGAAGAGACTCCAGCGCGAGACCGCTTGATGACGACTGCGTGACGACTGATCCAATCTCCCCTCGATCGAGGAAGCTGAACATCTATTGAACATCTATTCAACATCTAATGGAGCTATACACCCGAGCGGGGCGTCGTGTCCAGAGAGGTCCGCCGAAATCGATGAAAGGCACCCATCTTGCGGCGCGTTCACTAATCCTTGGCGGTCGCCGTTGGTGTTAGCGACATAATGGTATCACGGCACACTTCGCCGAGCGCGCCAAGGGGACTCGTTTGGGGAACCCACAGTGACGCAGAACAGATTGGGACAACTGCACGACGCCGGCCAATCGATCTGGCTCGACTATATCAATCGCACAATGCTTCATGATGGCGACCTCGCCCGGCGCATCCGGGACGACGCACTGACGGGGATGACCTCGAATCCGACGATGTTCGCGAAAGCACTGGCGACTGGGTCCGCTTACGACGATCAGATCCGATTCGACGGCCGGGGCATCACTGCGTACGAGTTGTTCGAGCGCATCGCGACCACCGATGTTCGCGACGCGTGCGATCTGTTTCGTCGCGTGTATGATCGGACAGGTGGCGGCGATGGCTACGTGTCGATCGAAGTATCGCCCGAACTTGCCTACAAGCCGCAAGGATCCGTCGCCGAGGCCACGCGGTTGTGGGCGGCGGTCGATCGCCCCAATGCCATGATCAAGATCCCAGGAACGATCGAAGGCGTGCTGGCCATCCGCGAGCTCACCGCCGCGGGAATCAACGTCAACATCACCCTGCTCTTCTCTCGCGACATGCATCGCCGAGTCATCGACGCGTACATGGCGGGCCTGGAAGATCGTGTCGCTGCGGGCAAGCCTCTGTCGAGCATTCATTCCGTCGCCAGCTTCTTCGTCAGCCGAGTGGACACCGAAGTCGATGGTCTCCTCGAAGACCTCGCGCGTCGCGGGTCGATCGATCGAACGGAGCGGGACGTTCTCGGTGGGAAGACCGGCATCGCCAACGCGAAGCTCGCCTATCAACTATTTCGGACTGAGTTTGCGAGCCCACGATGGAAACGTCTTGCGGAACACGGCGGGAACATCCAGCGACCATTGTGGGCGAGCACTGGCGTCAAGAACTCGGCCTATCGCGACGTCATGTATGTCGAGGCACTGATCGGCGACGATACCGTCGTGACGATGCCCCCGAAAACGTTGGATGCGTTTCGAGATCACGGCGTCGTTGCAAAGACCGTGGATGAACACACGGCCGATGCGGAGGCAGCGCTCGCCCACATCGAGCGGATGGGGATTTCGGTGAGCGACGTTGCGGCCAAACTCCTCACGGACGGACTTGCCAGCTTCGAGGAATCCTCTACCGCGGCACTCAACAAGCTCAAGCAGAAGGCCGCGGCGCTCGATGTCGAGATAGCCGACATCCCTCTGTCTCGCGTTACCTGAAGTTCATCCGCCCGTGTCCGACGACGATCGACGACTCCTCGAAGATCTTTATCGCGCCGCCGTCGACGCTGTTGAACCGGCGCGCGGCGTCTCTCAGGCACTGGCGAGCGACAGATCATCCGACGGTCGCGCACCCTGGATTCTCGCATTAGGCAAAGCCGGGGCGGGACTGTGCCGCGCGGCAATCGAGTATTTCGAGTCGACCGGGCGTGCGGCGCCTGGTGCGCTCGTTGTGACGACCGACGGTGAGGAAACGCCGGGCGACGGCATCGAGCTCGTGTGCGGCGATCATCCGGTCCCTGGTCGCGGATCATTCGCGGCCGCCGAACGCATCGCTTCCTTCGTCGAGCGAGTGTCGGACGGTGACGACGTGCTCGTCCTTCTGTCCGGCGGCACCTCGAGCCTCGTCGCGGCACCGGTTCGCGGCGTCTCGACCGGCGACATCACGGAACTCTTCAAGCGCTTGCTCGGCTCCGGCGCCGACATCACCGCGACGAACGCGATTCGCAAGCGCTTCTCGCGCTGGGCGGCAGGCCGTCTTGCGGTCGCGCTCGCCGAGCGCGGCGCCGCGCACGTTCGCTGCTTGATCATTTCCGATGTCATCGGCGACGATCCGGCGGTGATCGGATCCGGTCCTTGTGTGCCCGATCCGCTCACCGCGGAGGAGCTCCTGCGTTTCATCGAGCGAGAAGACCTGCAGTCGTGTCTCACCTCACCGTTGATGAACCACCTCGGGGCTGTCGTTCGCGGCGAGCTTCCGGACACGCCCAAGCCCGATGATCTCGCGTTCCAACTCGTGACTTCCACGATCATCCTCGGCAATCGGAGCGCGCGAGATGGTGCATCGGCGCGCGCACACGCGATCGGACTGGCTCCGGTGAAAGTCGTCGACACGCCGATTCAGGGCGACGCGACAGTCACGGGCAAGCGACTCGTCAAAGAACTAGTGCAATTTCGCGAAGACTCACTCCAGGGAAAGGACAAGCGTGCGTCGCGAGGCTGTGTGATCTGGGGCGGCGAAACGACCGTGCGCTTGGTTCCGACTTCCCCGCCAGGCGGCAGGAATCAGGAGCTCGCGCTGGCAGCCGCACGCGCGCTCGATGAGCTGGGTCAACGCGCGCGGGGACTCGCGCTACTCGCCGCGGGATCCGATGGGCGCGATGGACCGACCGACGCTGCGGGCGCCGTCGTCGACGCGAGCACATGGCGGTCGATCACGAATGCTTCACGCGACCCCAATCGCGACCTGGCGGATCACGAGTCGCATGCGTCGCTCGGATCGGTGCGCGCGCTCCTCACTTCCCACCCGACCGGAACCAACGTGGGGGACATCGTCATCGGTCTCGTCAGCGAGCCATGACTTCGTGCGCGGCACTGACGATGGCGTCTCGTCCCATGCCGTAATGTTCGATGAGCTCTTCAGGCGTTCCGGACTGGCCGAACCGGTCATCAACGCCGACGAAGTGCATCGGCACGGGATAGTGTTTCGCGAGGCATTCCGCCACGGCGGATCCCATGCCGCCGTAGATTTGATGTTCCTCGATCGTGACAATTCGTTTCGCCTTTTTCGCCAGCGCGATAATCGCTACGCTGTCGAGCGGCTTGACGGTCGACAGGTTGGTCACTTCGACCTCGACGCCATTCTCATGTAACGTCTTCGCGGCGAGGAGCGCTTTGTGCACGAGCGCGCCGCACGCGACGAGTCCGACCTTGGGCGCGTCGGACCTCCACACGATTTTGGCGCGGCCGATTTCGAACGGGGTGTCGTCGGTCGTGATGACGGGAGTTTTGTTGCGCGCCAGGCGAAGGTAGACCGGCGTTCCCGTTGTCACCGCGGCAATGGTCGCCTTCCGCGCTTCGATCGAATCACACGGGCAGATAACGATCATGCGCGGCACGACCCGCGTGATGGCGATGTCCTCGATTGCCTGATGCGTACCGCCATCGGGGCCAACCGAGACACCGGCGTGCGATCCCCCGATCTTCACGGGCCGGTTATTGTAGGCGATCGTCGTGCGGATCTGCTCCCAATTGCGGCCGGGACTGAACATGGCGTACGAGGTGATGAACGGAATCTTGCCCATCGCGGCCATGCCGCTCGCGACGGACGCCATGTTCTGCTCGGCCACGCCAAGCTCGACGAAGCGGTCAGGAAACTTCTTCTTGAACGGCAGGGCCTGCGCGCTCTCGGTGAGGTCGCCGCAGAGGACGACGACGCGCGCGTCCGCCTCTCCGGCGCAGACGAGGCCCTCGCCGAAGCCCGTACGAATCGCGACCTGTTCGACGTCATCGTCGAACAGCTTCGCATTCAGCGTCGCGTCGAGACGAGAGGGTAAATCGGGCATCTATTCCGCCTCGCTCTCGATCTTCCCGGCGAGAGTCCGGAGCTCGGAGAGCGCCATCCGCCCTTGTTCCGCGTTCGGCGGCTTGCCATGCCAGTGAAAGTCACGCTCGAACTCCGCGACGCCCTTGCCCGGAATCGTGTGCGCGATGATCATCGTTGGCCGCTCATAAATGCTCTTCGCCTCGTCGTACGCCGACGCGATCGCTTCAACGTTGTGCCCGTCGATTTCCAACACGTGCCAGTTCCACGCGCGCCACTTGTCGGCCAGCGGCTCGAGCGGCATCACCTGTTCGGTGAACCCGTCGATCTGAATGTTATTGCGATCGATGAGCGCAACGAGATTGTGCAAGGCCTGCTTGCCGGCAAGCATCGCCGCCTCCCACGTCTGCCCTTCCTCCAACTCGCCGTCGGACATCAAACAGTAGATTCGCCGAGCGCCGTCCTGGCCGTCCATCTTGTCCGCGATGGCCATCCCAACTGCCTGAGACAATCCCTCGCCCAGTGGCCCGGAACTGGTTTCCAGCGCAGGCAGGAACTCGCGATGCGGATGCCCCTGCAACCGCGAGCCGAACTTCCGCAGCGTGTTGAGCTCTTCGAGTGGGAAGTATCCGGCGTAGGCCATCGTCGCGTAGAGCACCGGGCAGATGTGCCCGTTGGAGAGGACTAACCGATCCCGTCCATCCCAACCCGGGTTCTTCGGGTCATGCCGCAGTGTGTGGAAGTAGAGCACTGTGAACACGTCGGCCATGCCCAAGGGTCCGGCGGTGTGACCGGAACCCGCCCGCACGAGCATCTCGATGATCGACTCACGAATGTCGTTCGCGGTTTTCTCGAGTGCGAATTTCTCGTGGGGCGTGAGGAGCATTTGATCAGCCCGGAAGCTGTTGAGCGTACGCGATTGACAGGATGCTGATCCTGCGATTTGCGCGCCGAGCGCCGTCTGGCGCGTCGGTTCACGGGGGGCACCTCTATTGTCGGTATGCTTCTTGTAGGCCGTCGCTTCGCCGATGACGCGCATTCCGCAGCTACTACCTGTATCGCGGCGAACGGCGCTCGGCGTGCATGCACCGCCGACGACGCCGACGCGCCCGGATGCAATCAGCGGCAAAGCGCTGGGCATCGACCTGGATCGCCTCGCCGCGGTGCTTCGGTCACGCGTCCGCGGCGAGGTGCGCTTCGACGACGGCGATCGCGCGCTCTATTCGACCGACGCATCGAATTATCGCCAGATCCCCATCGGCGTCGTCCTGCCGCGCGACGCCGACGATGTCGTGGCGACGGTGGCCGCGTGCCGAGAGGTTGGCGCGCCGATCGTCTCACGCGGCGGCGCGACCGACCTCGCCGGCGCGGCGTGCAACGCCGCGGTGGTCATGGACATGAGCAAGTACATGAACCGCGTCCTCGAGATCGACTGGGAGAGCAAGTGGGCGCGCGTCGAGCCGGGTACGGTGTTGGACGACCTTCGCAATCAAGCCGAAGTGAGACACCTGACGTTCGGACCGGACCCCGCCACGCACGCGCGGAACACGCTCGGCGGAATGATCGGCAACAATTCGTGCGGGATGCACGCCCAGATGGCCGGCAAGGTCGAGGACAACACGCTCGAGCTGGAAATTCTCACCTACGACGGACTCAGGATGTGGGTCGGTCCGACGAGCGAGACGGAGCTCGAGGGAATCATCCGGGAGGGCGGCGTCCGCGGCGAAATCTATTCGCGCCTCAAGGCCGTTCGCGACACGTACGGCGATCGCATTCGCCAACGGTTTCCGCGGATTCCCAGGCTCGTGTCCGGATATCCGCTGCACCAATTGCTGCCCGAACATGGCTTCCACGTCGCACGCGCGCTGGTCGGCACCGAGGGCACGTGCGTCACCGTGCTCCAGGCCAAGCTGCGGCTCGTGCACAGCCCACCGGTGCGCACGCTCGTCGTCCTCGGTTACACGGACCTGTTCGCCGCGGGCGATGACGTCCGCTTCTGCAACGCCTTCGAGCCGCTCGCGCTCGAGGGGATCGACGGCAGCGTCTTCGAGTACCTGCGCGACAAAGGCATGTCGACGACGGGGCGCACGCTGTTCCCTGATGGCAACGCGTGGCTCATCGTCGAATTTGGCGGCGAGTCGCGTGACGAAGCGGCCGCCGGCGCGCGGCGGCTCACCGACGCGCTCGACAGCCGTCCGGCCGCGCCGCCCAGGAAGCTCTATGACGATGTGAAGCAGGAGCACCTCGTGTGGACGATCCGCGAGGCATGCCTCGGCTCCATATCAAAGGTTCCTCATAAGCCGGACTTCTATCCCGGATGGGAGGATTCCGCCGTTGCGCCCGATGACATGGGCAACTACCTGCGTGATCTGACGAAGCTGCTCGACCGTCACGGTTATACCGCCGGGCTGTACGGCCATTTCGGCCAGGGCTGCCTACACGCCCGGATCGACTTCGACCTGTTCACCACGGAAGGCATTGCAAGCTGGAAAGAATTCCTGAACGAGGCCGCGCACCTCGTGAGCTCGTATGGCGGTTCGCTGTCGGGCGAGCATGGCGATGGCCAGGCGCGCGGCAGTCTCTTGCCGATCATGTTCGGCGACGACCTTATGCAGGCGTTTCGGGACTTCAAGGCGGCCTGGGATCCTCGAGGAAAAATGAACCCGGGCAAGGTCGTGGACGCATACCCGGTCGACGAGAACCTTCGCTGGGGAACGCACTATCACCCGTGGGAGCCAGACACCCGCTTCTCGTTCGGAAACGATCGGGGCAGCTTTGCGTACGCGGCGAACCGTTGCGTCGGCACGGGCGTGTGCCGGAAGCATGACAGCGGCACCATGTGTCCGAGCTATATGGCGACGCGCGAAGAAAAGCACTCGACGCGAGGCCGGTCGCGACTGTTGTTCGAGATGCTCGAGGGTAATCCGCTCACCGACGGTTGGCGCGATGAAGCGGTGAAGGAAGCACTCGATTTGTGCCTCGCCTGCAAAGCATGCCGCGGCGAATGTCCCGTGAACGTGGACATGGCCACGTACAAGGCGGAGTTTCTATCGCATTACTACGAGGGCCGCCGCCGGCCGATTGCTGCATACGCGTTCGGACTCATGCACCGATGGGCGCCGGTCGCGTCCCACGTGCCCTGGGCCGCGAACTTCGTGACTCAAACGGCGGGGCTCCGGGAGCTATCGAAACGCATGATCGGAGTGGCGCCGCAACGACGCATTCCTCCGTTCGCGCGCCACACCTTCCGGCATTGGTACGAGCATCGTCAACGACGGAACATTGAGGCGGCGCCGGTGATCCTCTGGCCGGACACCTGGAACAACTATTTCTTGCCCGCGACGGCGCAGGCTGCCGTGGAGGTTCTCGAAGCGGCGGGGTACGACGTACTCCTTCCCTCGAAACCGCTTTGCTGCGGGCGCCCGCTCTACGACTACGGCATGCTGCGCGTCGCTAAGGGCTTACTTCACAAGATTCTCAATACGCTTGCTCCGCACATTCGCGCCGGCACGAGCATCGTGGGGCTCGAGCCGAGTTGCGTGTCCGTGTTTCGCGACGAGCTCGTGAACATGCTACCGGATAACGAGGATGCGAAGAAACTTCGCGATCAGACCTTCACGCTCGCTGAGTTTCTCGTCAAGGACGCGCCGACTTTCTCGGTCCCGCCGCTCGCGCGTCGGATCATCGTGCACGGTCATTGTCACGAAAAGTCGATGCTCGGCTTCGACCGCCAAGCGCGACTTCTCGACGCCATCGGTGCGGACTATACGGTGCTGGACTCCGGCTGTTGCGGAATGGCCGGCGCGTTCGGATATCAGAAGGGCGAGCCCTATGACGTATCGATCGCCTGCGGCGAGCGCGTCCTTCTCCCGGCTGTGCGTGCCGCGGCGCCCGACACCTTGATCGTGGCTGACGGGTTTAGCTGTCGCGAGCAAATCGCGCAGACGACGGGCCGCCGCGCCATTCATTCGGCCGAGCTCTTGCAGCTGGCCATCGATGACCGGCGACGAGGAGCGTCGTGAGCGTCCCGCCTCTCAGCGAATCCCGTTCGATGCCACGTCCGACGCCCGGCCGATCTCGCCGCGCGTCTCGAGCCGTGCGAGCAGCAGATGGAAATACACCATACCGCGCTGTTCCTTCAACTGCTCGGCGACGGATGCCGTCGTCACCCGTTTGCCGGCGAAGCGGGCCAGGTTCGCGCGTACCCCACTGTCGTCGCCGGGGAGGACATCGATTCGACCGAGCCCGCGAAGGAGGATCAACGCGGCCGTCCATGGCCCAATGCCCTTGATACCCTGCAACAGAAGCGCGGCGACGTCGCTCGGCAATTCATCGAGCATCGCCTCGGTGAGCGCGCCGGTCGCGATGGCCTCCGCCACGCGCCGCAGCGTTCCGAGCTTGCCCGCGCTCAGACCGGCGGCGAGGAGCGGGGCGTCCTTGGCATTCAGAAACCGCTCCGCCGTTGGGAAGATGAGCAGTGGAACGCCCTCATGCTCGACCTCGGTCCCGACCACACGCAGCAGCCGGCCCATGATCGCGCTCGCCGCGTGCAGACTGAGTTGTTGAAATACAATCGCGTTCGTGCACGCTTCGAACAGCTCTGGGTACCGAGGCGGCTTGAGGCCACGCATGCGCCGGGCGAGCGGCGCCAACCAAGGGACGCGTCGTGCCCGCCGATAAAACGCGGAAAGGTTTCGATCGGTGCCGAGGATCCTCCGGACGCACGAGACCGCCCGAACGATGTCGGCCTGGCTGCCCATTACCGAAACCGACAACGCATCTCGCCGCGGTTGTGTGACGCTCACGATCACCGGTCCGGCGCGTCCGTCGAGCGCGCGCAGATACCGGCCGTCTGGCGTGTACACGTCGACGATGTTCGTCGGTGAACGGCGGAGAGCGCTGACCGTCAGATCGAGGCGGAACGGTGGTGTGAGCCGGATCGCATGAGTGGCAACGCCAGACTTCGTTCTCGATCGACTGCGCATAACAAAACAGAGCCTCCGGTATGGATCTGGTCGTAACGAGGGCCCGCAAGATGCGACACACATGCGAGCACACCCACCACGGTGGCACACCGCAGACCCATCGCATCCGACGCGACTTATGAGTACAAACCGGCTAAAGCGCGGAGATCACGTCTCGTGGAATTCGGAGGCAGGTCGCGTTCGCGGCAGAATCACGCGCGTCGTGACGTCCCCCATCAAGTTCAAGGGCTACACCGTGCACGCGAGTCGCGATGAACCGCAATATGAGATCAAGAGCGACACCACGGATCATGTCGCCATGCACAAGCGGTCCGCGCTCACCAAGCTCCGCAAGTAGTGCGAACTCCGGTCACACCGCGGTATATCCGCCGTCCACCAGGTAGTATCCTCCCGTCATGAACGAGGCGTCGTCCGACAGAAGGAAGCACACGAGCGGTGCGACTTCCTCCGGACGTCCCAGTCGCCCGAGCGGATGCTTTCCGACGAGGACGCGTTTCTGCTCCTCGGATAGTTTCGCGAGTAGCGGCGTCTCGATGTAGGCGGGCCCGACGCAGTTGATCCGCAGGCCCTGCGGCCCATACTCCGCCGCCGCGTTTTTCGTCAACCCGACGACGCCATGCTTGGCGGCAGTATATGCTCCGTTACCGATCGCTGCGACCGCGCCATGGATCGACGCCATGTTGACGATTGCGCTGCCGGCCGACCCGGCCTTCAGCATGGCAGGGATCTGATAGCGCATGCCGTACAGGACTCCGTTCGCCGGCCCCCGCGATCTCCCGCGCCACTCGTTCGGCGCCCTTCAGGTTGATGTCCGAGACGACGACTTTGACGCCCTTGCTCGCGAGTGCCTTCGCAATCGCTTCGCCGAGCCCGGAGCCTCCTCCGGTGACGATACCGACTTTCCCGTCGAAGCCGCTCATGCCGGCCTCACTCCATCGCCTGAATGTTGAATGAGCGTCAGTATGAGGGACGTCCTCGCACCGTGACCACCGACATGGCGCACCAAGCTAGATGGATTTCAGGTACTCGATCAAATCCGCTTTCTCTGTTTCGCTCAGATGGAGTTTCAGGAAGTTGTCGTAGTGATTGACGACGTCGCGCAGTGTCGTGAACCGACCGTCGTGATAATAGCCGTGCTTGTGGATCTTGTTGGTGTCGGCGAGCGCGCGCAGAACACTGGTGACATAGCTGCGTTCCGGCCCGCGATTGGCTTGAAAATCGTCGATGCCAATGTCTGACGCCTTATGAAGGTTGTTGCCGGGTTCGGTGAAAATCGGCGGAACATGGCAACTGGAGCATCGCGCCCGGCCGTTGAATAACGTCTCGCCCCGCGCCGCAACTTCCTTGTTGAAGCTGCCTGCGGCGACTTTGGGCGTCGGCATGGCGAGCTGATAAAAGTGCAGGCCGGCCAATTTGGATGTGATCATATCGACGTTATCGCGCTTGTGTCCCCAGCCGGCCCTGGCCGCGACCGGATATTGCGATGCGTTCTCGAGGCGCGAATCGAAAAAGGTGCCCTTACCATACATCTGGGTGTTGGCGACGTAGGCATTCCAATAGGTGACGGTGCCCCATCCACCGGTCCACGTGTGTTGGTTGACTCCAGCCAACGCGAACGCGGAAGGCATGAGCGTTGCCGCGGCCTTGCCGTCCGGCCGCTTGGCCTTTCCATCCATGTTCAGTTCAGCGTCGTACCGGCCTGGACCCCAGCCGCCGAGCACCGCTTTGACCGTCGCTACGTCGACGCGCAGCAGGTCACTGAACGGTTGGAGATTGGGAGCGGTGGCGACGATCGCCCCGATATTGAGGTCGCGGTTGCCCCAGCCGTCGAGGCGTTTGCCGATCCCGGGCGCAAACGAGTCATCCACGGTCGAGTGGCAAAGCGCGCATTGGATG
The DNA here is from genome assembly GCA_025928335.1 of Gemmatimonadaceae bacterium. Classification (GTDB taxonomy): domain Bacteria; phylum Gemmatimonadota; class Gemmatimonadetes; order Gemmatimonadales; family Gemmatimonadaceae; genus JAQBQB01. Next base: position 15,839 of record JAICJQ010000040.1, on the reverse strand, counting down.
CCAATCGTTCGAAGTTTGCCGTCGGGGTTGAAGAAGCCCGTGACGCCGACGACGGCGTTCAGCTTCAACAAAGCGACAGTGGTCGCGGGATCGTCCAGGTTCACCTGCCCCGCCTTGATCTGCGCGACGAGTGCAGCGGGCAATGCCTCGGCGTCAACCTTAAGGCCGAGCGTGAGCGCCGTCTTCGGACTGACGCCCCCGCCGACACCGCCAAGTTTCGCTCCCAAAATTGCTTCATGAAGTCGTAGCTTCCCGCCCCAGAAGTCCTCAGACCCAAATGTGGCGTATCGGAATGTCTGCTTCCCTTCTCTCAGCAACTGCGCGGCGTAGTCCTGGATCTGTTGATCATAATCCGGCGGCGCAGCAGTCGAGCGGGGCGCAGGGCTTTGATTCTGAGCTTGCCGCGGGGCGTACGCGAAACCCAACCCTGCGACCAGAGCAAGAACACCGGTCGCGTAAGAAACTCTCGTAGCTGCTGACATCTTGCGCTCCCGTTCAGCGGTTGTTGCCGCACCATGCGAAAAGTGTTGAGCCGCCTCGCAATACCGAAGCCGCTGTTCGCAACCGCTGGCCGCTACGCCGCAAAAAACAACCGTCGCTGCTCCGGCGGAATTATTCCTCCGGCCGTGAAGGTCGGATCAGAGCCGCGGCGTGTAATCAGGTGCGGCATAGCGGAACGCCGTTGGCCTCTGCTGCCGGCGGCGGCACGCCGTGCGGTGAGCTCGGCATTGGGGAGCGCTGCCTGAAGGAAAAGGCTGAGCACTTGCCTGAGCAACGAAGAGACGGCACCTCCATTGCAGAGTCGCCGAAAGCTCATCATCAAGACTCACTCATTCCCGCCCGATCATGACCGAAGGCCGCCCGGAGAACACCGGCGCGCACGCGCGCGACGACGCCATGAACAAGGAAGTTCGCTACCCGGAAAACCGCGTGGTCGGGCTACTCGATACGCGGGAGCAGCTCGAGTCCGCCGTGGAGGCGCTGACGAGCGGCGGATTTCTGCCTTCGGAGATCGAGGTCATCCACGGCGCGGCCGCGTCGGAGAAGTTGCGCGAGAACACGGGCCGCTCGGGGCTGTCTCATCTCGTCATGCGCTTCGCGGAGTCCATCGGCATCCCGAACGACGAGACCGTCATCAAGAATCAGTACGCCGACGGACTGGGCATGGGACAGCTTCTCCTCACCGTGCTCGCCCCGACGGAAGAGCGCCGGCAGGTGGCGGGGCGCGTCCTCGAGCAGCACGGAGGTACCAGCGTCAGATTCTTCGGCCGGTACACCATCGAATCAGCCCGGTCGCGGGCCGATTGAGCTCGACAACTTCTTGAGGAAGAACGAGCAACGGCGCCCATTGCTCGACGCCGTTCGAGTTCTCTAAACTGTCTCTCCAGCGGATCGCCCAGCGATTGAACGAACGCGATGTCGAACGCGGAGACGTACGTCCTCAAGGATTGACGAAGCAGCGCGTCGGGGACCCGCTGCGCCGTTCGCCGTCTCGTTACCGCGATCTCGGTCCGCCGTCCTCGCCGGCCGACGTTGTGAGTCGAATCAGGTCGGAACCATCGTCGGCCATCGAGAAGATCTCGACATCGCCGCTCGTGGCCGTTCGGAAGGACATGAAGTAAATGCGGCCATTGCGCGACCACGACGGCGCTCGGCTGCACCACGACGACGCAGGTGCCGCGTCTTTCGGGGTAAGGTTCACAGGGTTGCTGCCATCGGCGTTCATGAGAAAGACCGCGCAATACCCTTCACGAAGACTCATGAATGCGATATGCCGGCCATCGGGCGCCCACGCCGGCATCTGGTTGATCACCGTCGGGAAGAAGGTGAGACGCTGGACGTTCTGCTCGACGCCGTCGGCATCGGCGACGTACACGTCGTTGCCGCGGCGGAACGCGACCTGTCGTCCGTCGGGCGACCAATCCGGCCATTGATCGAGTGCGGAATTGGTAGTGATCGCGCGCAGGCCAGACCCATCGGCGTTCACCACGTAAATGTCATAGTTGCCGGCGCGGTTGCTGTGAAAGACGATCTGCTGGCCGTTGGGCGACCAGCGTGGCCAACTGTCGTCCGCGGGGTTGTTGCTGACATTGGTCAGCGTGCCGTCGGCGAGATCGAGGACGTAGATCTCGTTGTTGCCGGAGCGATTCGAAGCGAAGACGACTTGGCGACCGTTCGGCGAGATGTCGGGCCAAAGATCGTCGCCGGGGCCGTCCGTCACGCGAGTCACGTCGCTACCGTCTGCGTTCATTCTGTAGATCTTTGCCGCGCCACCTCTCCGGCTGTAGAAAACGACACTGCCGGGTGGACCACCGCCATGTGGACCCACACCTAAAACAGCGCGGTCCGACGGTGCGGTGAATGCTGACGGATTGCCGGGCTGCTCATATGCGCAGGCTGCGACGGCCACTGCAAGGAGTGCCGCGGCCATGGGAAACGAGGGAACTCGCATACGACACCTCTCGATGTAGTTGGGTCGGTGCCGCGTCGGCGCGGCCTCCTGTCTAGGAACGCGGGAAACACGGCCCGCCGGGGCCAACTTCCCGTCCAACCCGCCTATCCGACTGTTCGGAGAGCCGTATACTCTCACCACATGCCCTCCGCGCGTATACCCCCCCGTCCCGAGCTGGCCGCAGAGCGCTGGGCGCGAGTAAAGGCGACCGTCGTTGAGGCGCTGGATTTGCCCGATTCAGAGCGAGGTGCGTTCATCTCACGGGCCTGCGCCGGCGATGAAGAGCTGCAACGCGAAGTCGAATCGTTGCTCGCCAACGCGCGAGCGTCGGCCAATTTCTTCGAGACGCCCGCCGCGGGTCTGTTGGGCCCCGACGAGCCGGTGGGAAGCGGCGCGCCGCTGCTCGCGCCTGGGGCGCGGCTTGGCGTCTATGAGATCACCTCCTTCCTCTCGGCCGGCGGGATGGGCGAGGTATATCGGGCGCGACACATCGTGCTTGGCCGATCCGTCGCGATCAAGATCGTCGCTTCGCACCGTGACCCGACCGCGAAGCGGCGGCTCGTACGCGAGGCGCAGCACGCGTCGACCCTGAGTCATCCCAACATTTGCACGATCTATGAAGTGGGCGACGCCGACGACGTGCCATTCATCGTGATGGAACTCGTTGCCGGCCGCTCACTGCGCGATCGCCTCCGAGACGGCATTCCGCCGCTCGACGAGGCGCTCCGCATCGGCTTCCAAGTGGCGGATGCGCTCGAGCATGCGCATGGGCACGACATCATCCACCGCGACCTCAAAAGCTCCAACGTCGTCGCGAACGATGGCGGCCAGGCCGTCGTTCTGGACTTTGGCTTGGCGAAGCGCCTTGACCAGAACGGCTCCGATGTTTCGCGCGACTCCTCGCTCACGGCAACCGGCGTGCTCGCCGGGACGCTGAGTCACATGGCGCCCGAGGTGCTCCTCGGCGGCGCAGCGGACGTACGCAGCGACGTGTGGGCGCTCGGCGTGCTCCTCTACGAGTTGACGACGGGGCAACTTCCCTTCACCGGTCGCACGCCGTTCGAGACCAGTTCGGCGATTCTCGGCGATTCGCCGCGCCGAATGAGCGGTCGTGTGCCGCTCGCGCTCCGACTCGTGATCGAGCGATGTCTCGCCAAGGCGCCGGTTGCGCGATACCAGCATGCAGCCGACGTTCGCGACGCGCTCGCCTCGATTGAGCGGCGCAATGCGTGGCCCCTCGTTGGGCGGCTACTCATTTCCACGCGATGGAAGCGGTGGGCGGGTTGGGCCACGGCAGCCGCGATCGTTGCCGGCATCGTCGCTTCGACGTTCGCGCTCCGCGAGAGACTCGGCCAAGCCTCCGGACGCATCTCGACCCTCGCCTTCGTGCCGATGACCACGGCGGCATCGGACTCGACGTCCGAGTACTATGCCCGAGGAATCACGGAGGCGCTCATCGACCGACTCGGCGCTATCGCCGACGCGCGGATCCTCGCTCCGGCGTCAGCGGCACGGGCCGCGGCGACCGCGACGTCACGCGCCGAGTTGGCGCGGCAGCTTCGTGCCGACGCCATTGTCGAGGGTCGCGTTCGTCGAGGTGCGGGTCGGATCGCCGTCGATGTGCGCCTGGTCGAGCCCACGCAAGGGCGCGTAGTCTGGTCCGACGCGTTCGATCGAGACGCACGCGAGGTTCTGGCGCTCGAGGACGATATCGTCCGTGCCCTCGTTGCTGAGATTCGGCTGACGACGCGTCCCGGAGCGCATGTCGAGATCGCGCCTTCGCGGGCGGTGAATCCCGACGCGTATGAGGCCTATCTCCAAGGGCGTTTCGAATGGAACCAGCGGACGAAGGAGTCCCTGACGCGAGCGGTGGCGGACTTCACCCGCGCCACCTCCCTCGACCCGACGTACGCGCCCGCATACGCCGCGCTGGCCGACTGCTACAACCAGTTCGGGACACAAATGGTCGGCACCGGCTCACCGCGCGACTTGCGGCCCCGCGCTGCGGCCGCCGCGGTGCGAGCGCTGCAACTCGACCCGTATTCAGCGGAAGCCCACGCGGCGCTCGGCTACGTTCGCCACTATGATTGGCAATGGGCCGACGCGGAGCGCGAGTTTCGACGCGCAATCGAATTGAACCCGAGCTATCCGTTGGCGCATTTGTGGTATGCCAATCTTCTCATGTCGCGTGGTCGGCTGGATGAGTCGATTCGTGAGGTGAAACTGGCGCAGGACCTCGATCCCTTTTCGCTCGTCGTCAACACAAACGTTGCCTGGGTGTTGCAGGTCGCGGGACGCGACAGCGAGGCGCTCGCGCAGTTGCGCCAGACGCTGGCCCTCGACTCGACCTATGTACAGGCCCATATGCGGCTGGGTGGCGAACTCCAACGTTTCGGGCAATTCGATGCGGCGCGGCGCGAAGCAGAGACCGTTCTGCGACTCACAAAAGGATCGGCGACCGCCCTGGCAGGCCTGTCGGCATTGGACGCGGCGTCGGGACGCACGGCCGACGCGCGGCGAGAGCTGTCCGCGGTGCTCGATCGGGCTCGGACGCAGTATGTCGCGCCGGGCGCGATCGCCATCATCTATGCGGCGCTCGGCGATACGCTCAATCAAGACCTGTGGCTGACGCGCGCGTACGACGAGCATTCGAACGCGATGGCGTATCTCCTTGTCGACCGCCAGTGGATGCACGACGCGACCCGGGAAAAACTCCTCGCCGCCGTTGGTCTTCGGTGAACCGGGCGTGAACACACCGGCCGGTTCGCCGACTCCTTCGTCACCGCCGACTGGTGGGACGCCGGGAGATGTCACCGAGCGCCTGTTGCGGTGGTCGAGTGGGGACGAGGCGGCGCTGCAGCAGCTGATGCCGCTCGTATACGACGAATGCCGCCAGATCGCCGAGCGGCAGATGCGACGCGAGCGCACCGAGCACACCCTCAGCCCGACGGCATTGGTGAACGAGCTATATCTCCGGCTCGTCGATCAGCGACGGACAACTTGGAAGAGCCGCGCCCAGTTCTTCGGCATTGCTGCCCAACTCATGCGTCGCGTTCTGGTCGATCATGCGCGATCTCGACTGTCCCAAAAGCGAGATGGGGCTCGTGTCATGGTGTCGCTCGACGCGGCGGCTAACGTCGAGACGCCCGGGTCGGTGGCTGACCTCCTGGCGATCGACGATGCATTGACGAAGCTGGGATCGCTGGATCCGGATCAGCAGAGGATCGTCGAGCTGCGTTTCTTCGCTGGGCTCACGGTCGAGGAGACGGCGCATGTGCTGAGCCGCTCGCCTCGCACGGTCAAGCGCGAGTGGCAATTGGCGAAAGCGTGGCTGTATCGGGAGCTGAGCACTCGGCACGATGACGGCCAAGGGGGCCGCCGCTAAGCATCAGTGTTCGATCGTGGGACACCGGATCCCACGAACGAACTACCCGGCGCCGAAGCCGTTCACTTGCGAACGGCATCAAGCGATTGCGGGCCATCCACTTCGGCACGCGTAGCGAGCGGGCCGCCGCGGGTACAGCTCTTTCACTAGCGTCGGGCAACCTCGCCGAACCAACTAATGGACACGCTCGCTCAGGATATCCGCCTCGCGCTACGCCAATTTGGGCGGACGCCCGCTTTCACGCTGACCGTGCTGGCTACGCTCGCACTTGCCATCGGCGCGACGACGGCCGTGTTCACCCTCGTCGACGGAGTGCTGCTCAACCCGCTCGGGTTCGCGCGGCCGGATCGCCTCGTGTACCTGAACGGGGTGGATCCCAAGGGCGACCCGATGAACGTCTCGCCGCGAGACCTTCTCGACTTTGAGCGTGACACGCGGAGCTTCTCGGCCGTTGCATCGGTGGAGTCGCGGCGCAGTTTGACCCTCACGCGCGAGTCCGCGCCAGCCGTGCGCTTGAGCGGCGCGCGCGTCGGTGGCTCGTTCTTCGACATCCTCGGCGTCGCGCCGGAAAAAGGGCACTTCTTTCAGCGGGGCGCGGACGCCAAGGATGCGCCGCGAGTCGTGGTCTTGTCGGACCGGGTGTGGCATCGCGAGTTCGGCGCCGATCCCAAGATCGTGGGCAGTCGAATCACGCTCGGCGACTCGTCCTATCAGGTCGTCGGCATCGCGTCTGCGCGGCTCACTTTTCCCAGCCAGCCGGACGTCTGGGTTCCCGCGATCTGGCGCGACTGGGAAATCAGCGACGCGGCGCGCGGATATCATTCCGTCAATGCGATTGCCCGGCTGGCCGACGGCGTGACGCCAGCGGCTGCGCGGCGCGATCTCGCGACGGTTGCCTATCGCATCGCCCAAGCATGGCCAAAGTACGATGCCAAGGTCAGTGCGACCGCGACGCCCCTCCGCGACCAGATCGTGGGCAGCGTCGACCGTCCGCTCTGGATTCTGTTCGGCGCCGTCGTGTTCGTGCTCATGATCGCGTGCGTGAACATCAGCAATCTTATGCTCGCACGCGCGACCGCGCGCGCGCCGGAGGTCGCCGTTCGTACCGCGCTCGGTGCAAGCCGCTCCCGGCTTGCTCGGCAGTTCGTGACCGAGAGTGTGCTCCTCGCGTCCGCGGGCACGGCGCTTGGCCTCTTCGTCGCCAGCTGGATCGTCGACGGTGTGATTCGGTTCGGCCCGTCAGATTTGCCGAGGTTGAGCGATCTCTCGATGAATGCGAGCGTGTTTGCGTTCTCGGCGCTGATCGCCGTCTTGACGGGGATCGGCTTCGGCGTGGCGCCGGCGCTGCATTTGTCGAGGACGGACGCGGCGATGCTGCTCCGCGCCGGTGCGAGAGGAATCGCCGGTGGCGCGCAGAGAACGCGCGCCCTGCTCGTGATGACGGAAATCGCGCTCGGCACGGTGTTGCTGGTCGGCGCCGGCCTTCTCGTGCGCAGCTTCGCGCGATTGGTGTCTGTCGATCCAGGCTTTCGCGCCGAGCACGTGATCGTGTTCGATCTCGCGCCTGGCGGCGCGAAGTATCAGTACGACGCCGAGACCAACATCTTCGTCGACGCCGTTCTAACGCGTCTCGCCGCGCTGCCCGGCACATCGAGCGCGGCGGTCGCCGCCAATCGCCCGTTCGATCGCGATCCCGGTTTCGAGGCCTCGACATCGTTCACGGTCGACGGGCAACCGAAGCCGGAAAAAGGAATGGAGCCGGAATCGCGGCTGCTTCCCGTGTCGCCGAGCTACTTCACGGCGATGGGCATGACGCTCGAGCGCGGCCGAACGTTCACGGAGCGGGACAATCGAACCGACGCTGCGCCCGTCGTCGTGATCAACGATGCGCTGGCGGCGCGAGACTTCCCCGGCCAGAATCCCATCGGCAAACACATCACCTTCGGCATCCAACACACCGTGTCAGCCAATCCCGCCGACACGGTTCGCGCGCGCGGCGAGATCATCGGCGTGGTGCGCACCACGTCTCATCGCTCCCTGACGGCCAAGCCCGAGCCGGCGACATACTTCCCGTATCGCGTGCTGCCCTTTGGTCCGTCGTTCGTCGTGCGCACGACCGCGGATCGGGCGGTGGCCGAGCGCGAGATTCGCGCGGCCGTGGCGGCCGTCGATCGCAACGTTCCGGTCTACGGCATCCAGACATTGAGTGACGCGGTATCGGCTTCGGTGGAACAGCCGCGCTTCTATACGGTTGTATGCGCCGCCTTCGCGCTCGTGGCGCTGCTCCTGGCGGCGATCGGGATCTACGGCGTCATCTCGTACGGTGTGAGCCAGCGGAGCAGAGAGTTCGGCGTTCGCATCGCGCTGGGCGCGACGCCGCGCGACGTGGTGGCGCTGGTTGTGCGCAGCGGCACGCGTATCACCGTCGTGGGACTCGCAATCGGCTTGGTGGGAGCGATACTCGCGACGCGGACATTGCGTGCGCTGCTTTTCGGTGTGAGCGCGATGGATGGGCTCACGTTCGCGGTCGTATGCATCGTGCTTGCCGGCGCGGCCACGTTGGCGTCGTGGCTGCCGGCGCGACGGGCGGCGGCCGTCGATCCGGTGGTGGCCATGAGAGCCGAATAGGCTCGTCAAGAAGGCCCCGTCACGATCCGTTCATATGAGATCTGGCAGGCAGGCCCGGTCGTCGGCCGGTGCTGCCTCAATGACTGGCGATCATTCGGTGACGGGACGAGGGCCGGACGGGCTTCCGCGCAACGTGCCTCATCCCGCGAGGACAACGAGCAACGGCGCCCATTTTTGGGCGCCGTTGGACTTTCGTCAAATGCTCTTTCTGAACCGCTTCGTTGATGGAGGCGCCGGGAATTGAACCCGGGTCCGAGAATAGATCGACCACAGCTCCTACGTGCGTAGTCCGCCGTTAAGTGTCTCCGCGCGCTGGTTGGCGAACGACCCACTCGCGGATAAGCCCCCTTGATCTCGCCGACCCGCCGGAGGCGGTCGAGCCAGCTATCCCGGATTTCCGATACCCAAGAAGCCGCCCCGGGCGGGCTTCCTCTTAGGCACTTGCAGGCTTAACCGAAGTTAGGCGGCAAGGGCGAAGTTGTTGTTCGCAGTTGGATTTTTGCGGAGTGTTTTACCAGGATCCCCACGACCTGGGCACGCAGCCACAGCTTCACTTACCCCGTCGAAGCCAGTCGCCCCCGTGGATTGAAATCTAGCCATTTCGCCTCGGAAATCAACCGATGCCCTCAGTCGCGGCAAATAACCTAAGGCTATATTCGACAAAATATTGCCGAATTGACATCAAGCTATTTCGAGCACAGGGCGACGACCTCGACCGCACCGGCGTCCACCTCGGGTCGAACAGCAAAGCCCCGAGGCCTCCCAGCCGAGCCGCGATCAGTCGCCGGAATGCGTGATCCGCGATGCCGCGACCGCGGCCCCAAACCCGTTATCGATATTCACCACGGTGACGCCCGCCGCGCAGCTGTTCAGCATCGTCAGGAGCGCCGCGAGCCCTTCGAATGATGCGCCGTACCCGACGCTCGTCGGCACCGCGATCACCGGCGCTCGCACCAAGCCACCGACCACCGATGGCAAAGCGCCATCCATTCCCGCAACCACGATCACGACTGCCGCGCTCATGATCTCGTCGCGTTTGGCCAGCACACGATGGATGCCCGCGACTCCCACATCCGTGATGCGCGCGACGCAGTCCCCGAGCGCGGCCAACGTCACCGCCGCTTCCTCGGCGACCGCCAGATCACTGGTGCCCGCGGTGACGACGGCGACCGTGCCCGTTCCGCGAGGCGCCGGCTCCGGCGCAGGCACAAACGCCGTGCGCGCCACCGCGTTCAGCTCCACGTCGGGCATCGCCGCGTGAAGCGCGAGTGCGGCGTCGGGCGAGATGCGCGTCACGAGCACACCGTCGCCGCGCGATACGATGCGACGCGCGATCTCGTGGATTTGCGCCGACGTCTTCCCCGCTCCGTAAATGATTTCCGGGAAACCTTGGCGGAGCGCGCGATGATGATCGATCGTCGCGAAACCCAGGGACTCGACCGGCTCGACGGCCAATGAATTCAGCGCGGCGTCGATATCGATCGAGCCGCTCGCGACAGATTCGAGCAGCGAGCGGACTCGATCCCGCCTCATACTTCGGCAGTTTCGAGCGGCTCGCCCTCTTCGCCGGACCCAAACGCCTCCTCTCCGTATCGCTCGCGCGACGCCAGATACTCGGCGAAGATGCCCTCCACCTCCCCGAGTGAGTTCACGGCGTGCAAACGCTTCCGGAGATCGGCCGACGCGGGTAGGCCCTTCACATACCAGCCGAGGTGTTTTCGAAATTCGATGGCGGCGCCCTTTCGATCGGGCTCATAGTCCGCGGCCATCCGCGCGTGATCGAGCGCCACCGCGAATCGATCTTCGACACTCGGCGTTGGCCGCATCGGCAGGCCGTCGAGCAAATCGCGCGTCTGATCAAAGATCCATGGCTGGCCGAAGGAGCCGCGCGCGATCATCACGCCCGCGCAGCCCGTCTCGCGGTACATGCGCAGCGCGTCGTGCGGCGTCTTGATATCGCCGTTGCCGAGCACTGGAATATCCAGCGCCTGGACGACGGCCGAGATCTCCTCCCACCGCGCCGAACCGGTGTACATCTGCGTGCGTGTCCGCGGGTGGAGCGTCAGAACCTGGACGCCCGCATCCTGGCAGCGGAGCGCGATGGTCACGGGATCGCGCATCTCTTCGTTCCAGCCGCTGCGGATTTTGCACGTGACAGGCAGCGACGTGTTGCGCGACACGGCGCGAATGACCGTCTCGACGAGGTTGAGGTCCTTCAAGCAACCCGATCCGCCGTTCCGTTTCACGACCTTCTTGACCGGACACCCGAAGTTGATGTCGATGAACTCGGGCGCGAACACGTCGGTTACGAACGCGGCGGCCTCGCCCATCGCTTCCGCGTCAGCGCCGAAGATCTGGACACCAATCGGCCGTTCGTCCGGTCCGAAGCGCAGTTTGCTGATCGTCGCCTCGTTCTCCCGGCGGATGCCTTCCGCCGACAGGAACTCGGTGACGACGACGTCCGCGCCAAAACGCCGGCAGAGCCGACGGAACGGCGACTCCGACACGCCGGCCATAGGCGCCAAATACAGCGGGACTTCGGCATCCAGCTGAAACGGAAAGCGTTTCATTCCTTCAAGTTAAGAGAACGCAGAAGTCCAAGCAACATCAGCATTTGACACACCTTCCAGCCCTGGATAACTTGGCTCGCTCACCCGCTCGACCGGGCATCCAGAGCACCTACATCACGGAAGACGATGGAACTGCGCGAGTTCTTCAGCGAAGACGCGATCAAGCTCGACCTTGCCGGCACGACCAAGGACGACGTGCTGCGCGAGTTGATCAGCCTGCTCAAGCTCGATGAGAAGTCCGAAGGAATGTTGTTCAAGATGCTCAAGCGCCGAGAAAACCTCGGGTCCACCGGCATCGGGCGAGGCATCGCCATTCCGCACTGCCGCTCGCTCGTCGTGAACAAGCTGCGGGTCGCCTTCGGCCGGAAAAAAGAGGGCGTGGACTTCAAGGCGATCGATGAGAAGCCGGTCCACTTCTTCTTCCTGATCGTGGCGCCGCCGCTCGAAGTGTCGAACCAATACTTGCCGGTGCTTGGCAAGATCGCGCAGTTCAGCAAGGAACCGGACGTCCCGGGACGCCTGCTTGGGCTCACGGAGCCCAAACAGTTTCTCGCCCTGCTCGAGGAGAAGGGCGTCTAAGCCGCTACTCCCACTCAATGGTCGCCGGGGGCTTCGAGCTCACGTCGTAGACGACGCGATTGACGCCGCGGACCTGATTGATGATCCGGTTGGAGATGCGCGCCAGTACGTCGTGCGGAAACGGAAACCAGTCGGCGGTCATTCCATCGGTGCTCGTTACGGCGCGGAGGGCGACGACATTTTCGTACGTGCGATAGTCGCCCATCACTCCCACGCTGCGCACGGGAAGCAGGACGGCGAACGCCTGCCAGATCTCGTTATAGAGACCGGCGTTTCGAATTTCCTCGAGATAGATCGCGTCGGCGCGACGCAACACGTCGAGCGACGCCTCCTCGATCGGGCCGAGGACGCGGATGCCGAGCCCCGGGCCCGGGAATGGGTGACGGCCCACCATCTCTTCCGGGAGTCCAAGCTCGCGGCCGACGTTACGCACCTCGTCCTTGAACAACTCTCTTAGCGGCTCGATCAGCTTGAATTTCATTCCGGGCTTGAGACCGCCCACGTTGTGATGCGTCTTGATCGTCGCCGACGGGCCGCCGCGCGGAGAGAATGACTCGATGACATCGGGATACAGCGTGCCCTGAACCAGGAAATCGTAGTCGGCGCCCGGTTCGTGGCGGTCGGCGTGCTCGTGCCGCAGCGACTCCGTAGCCTCTTCGAACACGTCGATGAAAGTGTGGCCGATGATGGTGCGTTTCTGTTCCGGCTCATCGACGCCGGCGAGCGCATCGAGAAAGCGCCGCGACGCGTCGATCGTGACGAGTCGAATTCCGAGGCTGGCCTTGAAGGTGCGTTCCACCTGCTCGCGCTCGTGGAGCCGAAGCAGCCCGGTGTCGACGAACACGCAGGTGAGCTGGTCGCCGATCGCGCGGTGCACGAGCGCCGCCGCGACCGAGGAATCCACTCCGCCGGACAAGCCGCAGATCACGCGCGATGAACCGGCCACCGCGCGGATCTTCTCGACCTCGCTGTCGACGAACGCCCCCGGCGTCCAACTCGGCTCCGCGTGGCACACGCGGAACAGGAAGTTCGCGATGAGCGCTCCGCCGCGCGGCGTGTGCGCGACCTCGGGATGAAACTGGACGCAGTGAATGGCCCGCTCGCGATGGCGCATCGCCGCGATGGGGACGCTCGCGCTCGACGCGGTGACGATGTATCCGGGCGGCGGCGCGTCGACGTGATCGCCGTGGCTCATCCAGACGGGCATCGACTCCCCGCGATCGAAGCCATCGAACAACCCGCACGTTTCCTCGACGGTGACATCGGCCCGGCCGTATTCCCGACGCCCCGCGCCGACGACGGAGCCGCCGCTCACGTGCGCGACGAGTTGCATGCCATAGCAGATGGCGAGGGTCGGCGCGAGATCGAACAGCGCCGGATCGGCGGTCGGCGCGCCGTCCTCATAGACCGAATTCGGTCCGCCGCTGAGGATGATCCCCGTCGGCGCCCACGCCCGGATCCACTCGAGGGAGCGCGTCGGCGGATGAATCTCCGAGTACACGCGCGCTTCGCGCACGCGGCGCGCGATGAGTTGAGTGAACTGAGAACCGTAATCTATTATGAGAATACGCGAGTTCACGACAATGTCTTTAAAAATGTTAAGACAATAAACACAATTAACGAACCGTCAATACTTCCACTGCGGGCCGCCGAGCGTGAGGAACTCGACATGGCGGGAATCGAGATCGAGGATCGCCGCCGACGGCGTCCCGTAGAGCCAGCCACAGGCCTCCCCCGGATTCACGATCAGCGACTCCCCGCGGGTCTTCATCTCCTGCTGGTGCGTGTGCCCGTGGATGACGATCTCGTGCGACGCGATCGAGCGCGACGAAACGTCGCCGAGGTCGTGGACGAGCAGAATGCGACGGCCGCCCATCTCGAAGCTGTGCGGCGACTCGAACAGCTCGGCGCCGATCGCCGATTGGGCCCGAGACACCAGGCCCTGCGGATCGCCGTCGTTGCGACCAAAGACCCCGGCCCACGAGAGATGCGCGTCCTCGAGCGGCTTGAGGGAAAAGGAGCGCAGTAGTCGCCGGCATGGAGAATCATCCCGACCCCGGCCGCCTGGATCTGAGACACCAACTCGGCGATCGCCGGCACGCGATCGTGTGAATCGGCCATGAGACCGACACGCATCAGCGTCCTCCCCCGTTGGTGGCCGCGGCGGTGGCCAAGTGCCATTCGGGCGAGGCCACCTCCAGCCGCGTCAGATCGGAAATCGCTTCTCGCGCGGTGATGACGGCGAAGCGATCGCCGTCGACCATGACCTCGGCCGGACGCAGCCTGCTGTTGTAGTTCGACGCCATCACGTATCCATAGGCTCCAGTGTCGGCGACGACGATGTAGTCGCCGTGCTGCACGTCATCGAGCTCGCGATCGAGCGCAAGGAAGTCTCCGCTCTCGCAGACGGGTCCGACGACATCGACTCGCCGCGCGTCGCCGCGCGGACGAAGCGCCGAGATCCGATGAAAAGCGCCGTAGTGCGAGGGGCGCAGCAACTCGGTCATCCCGGTATCCACGATCACGTAGTCCTTTCCGCCGCTGCGTTTGCGGTAGAGGACCTTCCCGACGAGCGCTCCGGCGTTCCCGACGATGAAGCGCCCCGGTTCCATGATCAGTTGGAGTCCAGTTTCGGCGACGGTCGGCAGAATCGCCGCGGCGAATCGCTGCAGATCGGGAGGTTCTTCCGTGTCGTACCGAACGCCAAGTCCGCCGCCGATGTCGAGGTAGCGCAGCGATGCGACGCCCCGTTTATTCAGCTCGGCAAAGATCGACGCCAAGCGCTCGGTTCCCTCGCGGTACGGGTCGATGCGTGAGAGCTGCGAGCCCAGATGCATGTCGAGCCCGATGAGATCGACATGGTCCAGACTCGCCGCGACTTCTGCGACGTGGATGACGTCGTCGATCGGCACGCCGAATTTGTGTCCCTTGCCGCCCGTCTTGATGTAGTCATGCGGCGCGTCGAGCGTGATCTCCGGATTCACCCGAATCGAGACGGGGGCGCGAATCTCCCGCTGACCCGCGAGCGCGTCGATGAGGCGGATCTCCGCTTCGCTCTCGGCATTGATCAGGAGAATGCCGGCGTCGAGCGCTTCGGCGAGCTCCGCCTCCGTTTTTCCGACGCCGCCGAAGATGATGTCCGACGGCGCGAAGCCAGCGACGAGCGCGCGACGCAACTCTCCGCCCGAAACAACGTCTACGCCCGCGCCCAGCTCCTTGAGCACGGCGAGCACGCCGCGGCTCGAGTTGGCCTTGAGCGTGTAGTGGATTCGGTGCGGGACCGACGACAGCATGCGATCGAGTCGCCGGTATCGATCGCGGATTGTCTCCGCGCTGTACACGTAGACCGGAGTGCCGACTTCACTCGCGATCAACTCGAGCGAAACGCCCTCGCAATGGAGGACGCCCTCGATGCGGGTGAAGCCGGTACTCAGTACGCTCTGGCCCATACAGCCTCGGCGGTCGCCGGTCGCCCGCACTTCAAGCAGGTGGCTGGCGCCTCGGCCGAGCGGAACTCCTCGTCGGGCAGGACGCGAATCGTGGCCTTGGTTTCGTCCTTGATCTCCGTCTCGCAGCCCGGGCTGCCGCACCAACCGGCGTAAACGAAGCCGCCTTTGCCGTTCATCAACTCCTTGAAGTCGTCGTAGCTGATGCGATGGCGAATGCTGTTCTGCTCGCGACGCTCGCGCGCCGCGATCAGCATGTCGTCCTGAATGCGCATCAGCAGCTCGGCGACGTCCTCACCGATCGTATCGAGCGACACGGGACGCTTTTCCCGCGTGTCGCGGCGCACGAGCACGGCCTGATTCTTGTCGAGGTCCCGAGGACCGAACTCCATCCGGATCGGGATGCCCCGGAGCTCCCACTCGTAGTACTTGGCGCCCGGCTTGATTCCTTCCCGATCGTCGATGTGCACGCGCAGGCGCCCGGGATCTCGGCGCTCCCAGTCGAGGAGCTTTTGCATCACGCGATCGGCCGCATCGAGCACTTTGTCTCGTTCGTCGTCGCTCTTGTAGATCGGCACGATCACGAGCTCGATCGGCGCGAGTAGCGGCGGGATGCGAAGGCCATTGTCATCGCTGTGCGTCATCACCAAGCCGCCGACGAGGCGCGTCGATACGCCCCAGCTCGTGTTCCAGGCGAACTCCTGTCCGCCGTGCTCCGCCTGAAACTTGAGGTCGAACGCCTTGGCGAAGTTCTGCCCCAGGTTGTGCGACGTGCCGGC
>JAICJQ010000139.1 GCA_025928335.1 Gemmatimonadaceae bacterium | reverse complement strand
CGCGGGGATTCGTCGCGGTGAAGCTGCTGATGTAGGTGCCCACTGAGTCGGCGACGAACGAGAAACTGCCGGCACCGCCACCCATCGATATTCGCTCGCTGCGAACCGTGTCCGAGACCGTTGCTGTCGACCCATCAGCGAGAGTCCGGTTGTTTTGCCGAATGACGAGGGCGCGAACCGATGCGTCCGTAATGGCCTTGCCGGCCGAATCCACGACACGCAACTCGAAGCGGGACGGTTCACCTGGCTTTTGTGGTGTCGCGGTTTGGCGGACGAAGACGAACATCCGAGTCGCCGTCACCGTGGCCCACGCCTGCGCCGTGATGGTCTGACGGTCGACGTCGGTAACGCTCGCCGTGATCTCGATCAGTCGCGTGAACGGCGCGACGAGCTCGGAGGCAGGGATGCGGATCGTCGCTCGGCCCGTGGCGTCGAGCGTCGCCGTTCCATTGAGCTCTCGCTGCGCTGGATTGCCGCCCCGCCAACCGTCGCCGAAAATCCACTCCCTGAATCCGCGCGACGCCGGCATCGGGCGCGTCGCATACCGCGCCTCTGCTGTCCAATGAACCGCCGTGCCGGCGGCGGGCGCGCCGAACAGATAGTGCGCGGTCACGACGGCGGTGACGAATTCGCCGGGGTAGCGCGTGACGTCATCGGTCTTCACCTCGACGAGAAACGCAGGCGCGCGGTATTCCTCGACGCGGAATGTGGCTCTCCTGATCGTCCGCCACTCTCCGTGCGAAACGATTCGGAGCTCGGCGATGTACGCGCCAAGCCGCGGCGACGCGGCGAGGCGCATCGAGTCGACGGCCGTGCCGAACTCCGACACGCGTAGCACGGTATCGCGGACCACGCCGGTGTTCTCGTCAGCCCACGAGGTCTGTTGGTGTTTGACGACGACGCGAATCGAGTCTCGCGACGAGGGCAGGTGCAGGTCGCCGAGGATGCCGAGGCGGAGCACGGCCTTGAGGCGCACGACGTCCTTCGGCCGGAAGATGTCGCGATCGGCGAAGATCGCACCCGCGGCGAGCGGACCGTCGTCGGAGCGGCTACCGAGGCTCGACGGTTCGAGGGGATTCTCCGGTTCGTAGCCGATCGCGCGCCCGCCGAGCGAGACGGAGACGCGATCGTCACCGCGTTCCGCGTAGAGGGCTCTGACTTGGGCATATGGCGGCGTCAGGGTGACGTTCGTTCGCGGCGGCAGCATCGAGTCGGCAGCAATCCGCGACAAGACCGCGACGCCGCTGTCGTTCGTGACGCCGCGCGCTACGGTGTGGCCGGTGGCATCGAGCTGCGTGACGGTCGCACCCGCGCGTGGACGACCGTCCGTGAGACTCGAGACGAGCGCCGATCCCTCCGTCTCGCCGACGAGTCGCGCCGTAACCGCGAGATCGGTGACCTGAACGCTGAGCGGGTCTGGGGACCACCAGTAGGTCGCCGGGTCGAATCGTTGCAGCGTGAATCGGTGGCTCGCTGACGCGTCGCGTGGTGGTATCGCTTCGGGCAGCGGTCGGGCGATCTCGACGCGCATGACGACGAGCGGATGGTCGGGCGCGAGCGCCATGCGAGGCAGCGGAACCTCGGTCGTCGTATCGACGTTGAGCCGGTCGGGCAGCTCCACCGTGGTGGTCTCGACCGGCGCACCGCGCAACATGCGCGACCAATCCATCCCGCCTCCGGCGGACGCCGTCAAGGCGAATCGAACGCTGTCGGGCACGCGCGTCGCGATGACCCGAATGAACTGCGTGTTGATTGAGCGAACCGGCAGCGTGCGCGACCCGGAGCTCGCCGCGATGACATTGCCGTGGGCGTACTGGATTTGGGGAGCAAAGTCGCCGGTCTCGAAGCGCCACTCCACACCACCGGTGATTCTTCTGTCATAGACGTCCTGCATCGCCGAGTCTACGCTGATTTTGTAGACCGTCCGCGGACGCAGGGCGGTGCGCACCGACCAGACCTCTGCGGCGGCCGCATTGCCGAGGACGACTGGCTTGCCGTCGAGCTGGATGAAACGCTCGGCGTTGGCGTGCGAGACCGACGTGGCAAAGATGACGGAGATGTCGTTCGGTGCGCACGGCCACGCGCCGCCACAATCGAGTCTCACCACGCGAAATGTGCGCGCCGTCCGAACCGGATAGCGTTCTTCGTGCCCGAACTTGGCCTCGTCGATCGTCGTCGGCACGACGATCTTGGCGTCGCAGTCGAAGGGGAGTAGCGACGCCGGCCGCAACTCGACGATGCGATTGAAGCGCGCCGAGACGGGGTCGGCAGGGCGTTGCGCTCCGGGCTGGAAGGAATACGGATCGCTCGGCGTGACAGCGCGTTGCTCGACGACTCGCAAACGAATGCTCGACGTGTCGCGGCATCCGGAGAGCTCGACGCGGGTGCTACTGCCCAAACGAGCGACGTCGACCGGCGCGCTGTACAAGAGCAGCAGGCGCGGCTCGGGGGCGAGGATCTCAGGGTAAGGATAACTGACGAAATTTCGCGCGAGGAGCCGGGGTCCCTTCACCCGGAACGTGAAGCGGTAGGGCGCCGAGAGGCGCGATCCATCCTCGCCGCGCACGCGGGCATCGATCGCCACGGCGTACTCCCTTCCCGGCTCGAGCGGCTCGCGCGGAATGAGCCGGATCGTGACCGGGTCGCGCCAGTGCGCGGCGAGCGCGATGACGGGCGTGACGTGAACGAAGCGCCCCGCGTCGGACGAGTCGTCGAGCGCGCCGGCGATCGGCCGATCGAACGTGATCGTGATGATGTTCGACGGTGACGCCGTGTCTGCCGGCGCGTGTCGCAGCACGTGTAGCGTATCCTGAGCCTGCCCGCCGCGCGCACAGGCAAGGGCGGCTGCAACGACGAGGATGCGCGGCGCGATCATACTCATGCAACCTCAAGATGCGTCGCGGCGGTCACGTGCCGCAAGAATGCGCGTCATTCGCGTTCTGCAATACACCTTCGTAGCACAGAACGCCCCGCCGAACTGATACTTCATTGGTGTCACAGGGGGCGTTCAGGGCCCCTAAGAAGAAAGTGATCGCGGATCCATCGGATTGATCGGATGTGACTGATTGCCCATCCGGCACTTTCCGTCAACTCCGGTCTGATCCGATTCCCAAATTCTTAGGAGCTAAGGCGGTGCCTCGTTTCAAAGCCACTAAGACGAAGCTCGTTGCGGATTGATCGGATTGGGCTGATGTTTTTTGAGATTGTTGGGCGCGTAGAGCCGATAGAATCTGGCTTCAGGACCGAAGTGCAGACGAAGACCAATTTCCAGGTTGGTGGCTCTCAGATAACTGATGGTTTGCCGCGTCGCGGCTTTAGGAAGGTGTTCTGTCGCCTTGATCTCGACGACCACTCGCTCGTTCACGACGAAGTCGAGTCGCTGTTGACAGAGTTCAATACCATCGTAGTACATCCGAACCCACTGCTCGCGCGAAACCCTGAGGCCGATCTTCAGAAGTTCACGTTCCAAGGCCGCCGCGTAGACGTGCTCCAGAAAACCAACGCCGAGCGTATTGTAGACCCGGTAAAACGCGCCAATGATTTGCTGGGTGAGCTCCTCTTCGGCCAGCCAGCCGCTTCCGTGATTCCGCATCGGCCAGTCTCTGACAAATCCGGTTGGATCGCATCACCAAATTCTTCGGAACGAAATCGCCAGGCCCCATAATGAGCATCCGCTCGTATCCGCCAGATCCGGCCTTTTGCATCACCAAACTCTTAGGAACCGAACACTGGCGGAGGAACGAAGTGCCTCTTGTATCGACCTGCCGGAATATCCGAACGGTGCTGGACGACGAAGCGCCCAGCCGCCGCACTATCCGCATGTTGCGTTAGCGACGTTCGCTCGCCGCCAGTCTCGCGAGACGCGCGCGAACCTCTCGGACCTTCGGCTGCAGCTCTGGATCGGCGTTCTTCCACAGCTCGACGAATTTCGTGTAGTACTTCGTCGCGTTCGCCAGATCGCCTTTCGCCTCGTACAGCTCTCCGAGCCGCTTGTCGACCGCCGCGAGGTACGTGGGGTCATTGCCGGTGAGAATGCGGTCTTGGTACGGCGTTTCCAGATACCGCCGGAAATTCGCGACCGCGGAGTCGGGCTCGTGGGCGAGATCGTAGGCGCGCCCCAAGCGCACGTAATAGACGGGAAGCTCCGGCGGCGTCACACCGGGCTCGCTCGGGTAGCTGTGCGCTTTCACGAAATGCGGAATGGCGTCGCGCGGCTTCCCCTCCGCGATCGCGATCTCGCCGAGCACCGCTTCCACGTCGCTCGCTCGGAAGCGGCGTAGGGTCGTGTCGGCTTCCGTCTCGAAGTCGTGCAATGCGGCTCGTGCGCGGTCGGCGCGGCCGGCCGCGGCATAGGCGGTCGCGAGGGCGAGATATGGTCGGTCGACGATTGGCAGCGACTTGAGCGGGAGGTGCGCCACAGCGCTGTCGAGACGCTTCGCGGCGCGCGCCTGATCCTCGAGGAACCATGCGTCGCGGAATGCCAGCGCGATCGAGTCGTCGATCGCCGGATTTGAGCGACCCGCCGCGTCGTCCAATCGGCGTCCTTCGATGAGACGGCGCTCGGCTTCCTCGAGGCGACCGCTCGTCAGCTCGAGATCGGCGAGGAAGTACGTCCCAGTGACCTTGAGCCGCGACGCGGGCAAGGCGCGCAGGCTGTCGAGCGCGCGGCGATACGCGGTGGGATCATTCTTGTAGTACTGACTCCGCGCCGCCTGGATCGGCGCCGAGAGGTAATTCGGGAACCGCCGCCGCGCGACGGTGATGAGCGAATCGGCGACCGCAAACTTCCCTTGATTGATCAGGCTCGTAGCGAGGTTGCCGTACGCCAGCGAGAAGTTCGTGTCACGATGGACGATCGATGTAAACATCGACTCGGCGCGCGTGTATTGGCCCACTCGGCTGAGCCAGAGGGCCAGCGTGTTGTCGAACCTGGCATCGGGAGCGTTCGTGGCGGCTACACGCTCGAGCAGGTGAATGGCCCGCAAAGGGTCGCGGCCCGGCCCCGTGCCGTAGTATCGCGCTTCCAGCGACAGACGCGCGCCCTCGGGCATTCGCTCGCGCAACCGAAAGGCCCGCTCCAGCGCGGCGTCCTGCTCCGACTGCTGAAAGCTGGCGCCGTTCGACATGGCGATCGACAGACCCAGCCACGCCTGGGCGAACGTACTGTCGATCGCCACCGCCTCTCTAAAGAGACCGACCGCCCGCGTGTAGTCTCCCGCGCTGTTTGCCCGCGATGCCTCCGTGAATTTGCGAAGCGCGTCGAGCGACGCCGTCTGCACGCTCGCCAGCCGCGGCGAGTCGTGCACCGATTTGAGCGACTCGCCGATCTTGCCGCGAAGCTTGTGCGAGAGCGAGTTGATCGCGTCGATCAGCTCCGACGGTTTGTCGACGACCGAACGGAAAGAGGTCAGCACGATTCCCGAATCGGCACGGACAAGGCGCAGCGACAGCACGTATCCCGCGCCGAGTGGGGTGATGTCGCCGTCGACGATCGCCTTGATCCCTTCGCGAATCGCCATCTCGCGCGCGAGCGTGAGATCGAGACGGCTCGCCTTCGGCCGCTGCATGCGGTCGAGCGCGTCGGCGATCGTTGGCGGAGCAACGAGCGAGATGGCCGACGACTGGCTCAAGTCCGCGCGCACCGCTTCGGTGACGACGTTGCCGAGCGTCGAGTCGCCGCGCGAGGTGAAGTCAGCGATAAGGATTGGGTCGCGCGCTTTGACGGTGCCGCGAGCGAGCAACGATCCCGCGGGCCCAATGCCGCTGGCGCGCAGAGCCATGAATGCCGCGATGGCGAGCGCGAATGCCCCGAACGCCCACACACCGCTCAGGGCGACGCGCCGCCATGACAGGAACGGTGTCGCCCTCACGGCGAGGGGGTCCGTGCGCGTGGCGTGTTGCGCGTAGGCGGCAAAAAGGATCATCGGCAATCCGAGCGCCATGATGATCAGGGCGCCGGGGAACACCCACTCGGGCAGACCAATCAATCCGATCGCCCCGCGCGCCATGAGGGCGACCGCGACGAACGCCGCCGCGTAAATCCCGAACACGACGGCCAGCGATTGTGGTGCGCGTGGTTCCGCCCCGAGCAACGCGTGACCCGGATCGCTCATCACCGCCTCGAGCGCCGCGAGTATCTCCGATGCGATCGCTGGTCGCGCGGCCGGATCTTTCTCGAGGCAGCGCATGACGAGCGCCGCGAGCGCCGGCGGTGCGTCGGGGCGCAGCTGCCGAAGCGGTTGCGGGGCCTGGCTCAAATGCGCGGCTATGAGGCGCGACGTATTCTGCGCCACGAACGGGGCTCGACCGGCGAGCATCTCGTACGCCATGCAGCCGAACGAGTAGATGTCGCTCCGTGCATCGACGTCCGGATCGCCCGACGCTTGCTCGGGCGACATGTATGCCGGCGTACCTATAGATGTGCCGACGACGGTGAGCGCGGTGAGCGGAGCACCGCCATCGGTCGACTGTTCACCGCGTGCCGCGGCGAGCGCTTTCGCAATCCCAAAGTCCGTGACGACCGCGGCCCCGCCGGACAGGAGCACATTGTCGGGCTTGATGTCGCGGTGGACGACGCTACGCTCATGGGCGTACGCCAGCGCGCGCGCCACATCCCGCAGTATGCTGACCGACTCTGGAATCGACAGTGGGCCACGCTCGATGCGCGCCCGCAGGCTCTCCCCGTCGACGAAGGGCATCGTATAGAACGGCAAACCGCCGCTCTCGCCCGCGCTCAGCACGGGGACGATGTTCGCTTGTTGGAGCGACGCCGCCAGCTCGATCTCGCGCTCGAACCGCTCGGCACTGATGCCTTGCGAGAGCTCGGGCGACAGGACTTTGACGACGACCTTGCGCTTGAGGCGGGTCTCCGTGGCGAGGAACACGCGCGACATCCCGCCCCCGCCGAGCTCCCGCTCGAGGGTGTACGCGGCGCCGAGCGTTGTCGTCAGTTGGTCGCGGAGGTCGCTGCCTGCTGATGTGGGGTTGGCCGCCATCGCCAGATTCTACAGGTAAGCCCGCGGCGCGGCTACTCGTCCTGATGCGTTTGTACCACACGCGCCAAGTGGTCTGACCGGGCACCCGGCAGTTCACGACACCCTAGCGTACCCTCGTGAAAGCAACGCGCTTTCCGTCCCACGTCGGATCGCCCTCGGTGATGTTCGCGCCTTGCTCGCTTCTCGAGAGGCGAGCCACGTTGGATCCGTCGGCATTCATTAGGACCCGGCGGGTCATCAGGGCAAGCGTTCCGTTTTTCCCGTTC
This sequence comes from Gemmatimonadaceae bacterium, assembly GCA_025928335.1. Classification (GTDB taxonomy): domain Bacteria; phylum Gemmatimonadota; class Gemmatimonadetes; order Gemmatimonadales; family Gemmatimonadaceae; genus JAQBQB01. The sequence goes on along the minus strand of JAICJQ010000139.1, from coordinate 5,258 downwards.
GGCCGCAATCCCGGTCACCAAGAAGACTGTTATCGCGGATTCGTCGGATTGAGCGGATTTGGCTGATGGCCGAAAAATGAACGTAGAGGCGCGTTACGCACATCCGGCAAATATCCGCCATATCCGGCCTTTATCGCTTTACCGAACTCTTAGAAGCCGAATCGGCAAATTGGAATGAGCGCGGGTGACGGCATTATTTGGCCTTTCCCGGCAGGTCACTAAAAAGAGGCTTATCGCGGAGCTACGGCTTCAGAGCTTGGCTACCGCTGCCTTCGCCAAATCCGCTTCCTTGGCTTTCTCCTGCTCGAGGGTGAACGCCTTGAGCTTGCTGCCATTGAGCACGCGCACCGTGAACGCCGTGTTCCCCTTTCGCACGACGAGAAACGGGCTCTCGCTCGTTTTCAAGATCTCGTAATACGCTTCGTCGCCAATGCCCGGCACCGTTTCGATCGTCATCTTCGGATTGTTCCCCGACTTGCCAAACTGAAATGCGGCGAGCGACGTGATCGTCACGACGATTCGGCGGTAGTTAGCCCCGATTGCTTCGCCATCTGACCACCCGCACACCTTAGGACTCGAAGCCACCATTCGCTTGCCCGGCAAGCTCGAGACCTCGAGCGCTTTGCTCGCCTCGGCGGTCGTGAGCAGCGTGCATGCATCAACATCCGCTGTCGGTAGCGTCATCGCCGATCTCGCAGCAACGGGTGTCGCGGAGTTCCATATGAGGGCGAAGCTGCAAAGGCCGATCGACGTGATTGCGCGCCGAATGCTCATGGTCCGTCCCCGTCTCGAGGTGGAGTTCCCACAACAATAGGGTTCCGGCGACTCGGTCATCAAGCGAGCCCGGCCACGCACGCTACGCATGACCACTAGGAAGAGCGTTATCACGGATGTGTCGGATTGAGCGGATTTGACTGATGGATTTTCCGATGAGTTCGGAGGCACCAGCGCCGGCCAGTCGTGTCTTCGCGCATCCAGCAGTATCCGCCAATCCGGCCGTATCGCCTTATCGGACTCTTAGAAGCCACAATGACGTGCCCCGCTAGAGAAACAGCAATCCGAGGCGAATCGCCGCCGCGACGGCCTCCGTGCGCGACGTCGCCTCGAGCTTCTCGAACAGGAGCTCGAGGTGCGTCTTCACCGTGCTGGTCGAGATGCCTAACCGCGCGGCGATCTGCTTGTTCCCCAACCCGTCGGCGAGGAGAACGAGGATGTCGCGCTCGCGATCGGTGAGCGTCGGCCGATCCGCGAGAACACGAGCCGCGGAGCTTCGCAGCCGGGCCCTATGGTTTTTGAAATCCGATCAACTCCGCGTAGCGCGGATCCTCGCGCAGCGGGCGCCACCACCAACTGTTGGCCTTCGCAAGAAGCGCGCGGTGGCTCGGATTGATCGCGAAGTATTTCTTGAGCGCCTGGACGGCCGCTGCTTTGTCACCCAAAAAGACGTCGACGAGGGCTTCCATTCCCAGGAGCTCGCCCTCGGGATCCTGTGCCGGCGTAGCACGCGCGCGCGCCAGGACTCGGCGCGCGCTATCGCCGAGCGTCGCTCGCTGCGCCGTGTCCGCACTCGCCGCGCGTGCGATGGCGGCGGCGACAACCATCTTCATCTGCCGCTCTTTCCAAGCCCAGTTGTCGCCCGGTGAAAGCCGATGCAGCGAGTCGATGAGCGTCCAGCCACGGTTGATGTCCGGGTGCGCCGTTGGAGGCGTCATGAGCCAGAGCCGGCATTCCGTGAAGTGCGGATTGGACGGGAATCGCCGGCGCCCTTCGGCGCACCACTGCTCGGCGCCGGCAAAGTCCTCGAGATCGTACGACGTCGTGTACAACCGCCACACGATGTCGGGCGCCGTCGTGAGGTAGGCGTCCTCCTCATAGGCGCGCTGGGCGTCGAGCTTGGCTTCCGTGGCGTCGGGCTTCTGTGTTTGTAGGTGGCTCAACGTGCTCCACGCCGACGCATTGGTCGGTGAGATCGCCACGGCCGCGCGGAGATCGGCTTCGGCATCGCGCAACAGCGCGGCCGCGCGCGTGGGATCGGGCTCCAGGCTCAAGAGCCAGCGGAAGTACCGCAGCGACCCGCGTAGCTCGAGTGCGTCGGCGTCGCGGCTGTCCAGCGCGAGCGCCCGCTCGGCGTGACCGAGCCCGCGCGCGATTGCCTCGCCGGCGCGGAGCCGGTCGCGCTCGAGCCGGGCCTGGCGGTAGGCGATCGTCCCCCGCAGGACGATTGGCGCGGGCCATCGAGCGTCGAGCCGTTCGGCTCTCGCCAACAACGAGTCCGCGCGCGCAAAGCGTTGAGCCGCCGCCTCGAGGCTGTCATCGGCCGCCGCGGCCTCGGCCTCTTTGCGCAGGCGTTCGCCCTGCTGGAGGAGACTCCACGCGTCCGGGTTCGCAGTCTCGGCGCGGCGCGCCTGGAGCTTGATCTCTTCGCCCAAGCGCTCGCGGAGGAACGTTGCGGCACGTTCGGCGATCTGATCGCGCAGCGCCAGCGCGTTCGACGCGGCGGCGGTGAAGCTGGCGCGCTTGAAGTCGACGCCGCTCGCCGCTTCAATGAGACGGAAGTCGACTCGCACACTGTCGCCGCGCGTCGGCTCGATGCTGCCCTGCACGACTGTGCCGACACCGAGCGCCTTGGCGACGCTATCCGGCGTCGCGTCGCGGAGGTTCCGCACTCCGTTCGCCGAGATGACGTCGAGGCCATGAACGCCGCGCAAGCGGCCGATCAGCTCCTCGGTCAAGCCGTCGGCGAGGTAGGCCAGTTTCCCGCTGCGATCGTCGAAGTAGGTGACGGCGATGCGTCGCGCATTGAGGTCGGCGTTCGCGGCGCGCGCGGTGTTGCGCGGCCGGTACCACGCCCACGCGGCGATGGCGACCGCACCTACGGCAATCAGCGCGATCGCTGCCCGCCTTCCCGCGCTGCGCGCCGGCGCCTCGCGCACCTGTCGGACCGACCCCGAGAGCCGCGGCATGGTGACCGCGACGCGCGCGTTGAGTGCATCGGCGTATTCGGCGGTGGTTCGAAAGCGATCGGCCGGCGCCTTGGCCAGGCCGCGCATGACCGTCGCCTCGACGTGCTCGGGAACGCCTTGACGCGCGATGACGAGCGACGGCACCTGCTCGAGCGAGTGACGCGCGATCACGACCTGCGCCGTCGGACCGGCGAAGGGCGGCGAGCCGACGAGCATCTCGTACGTGCAGCAGGCCAGACTATAGAGATCGCTTCGCCCATCGAGATTCGCTTCGGCCGCCGCCTGCTCGGGGCTCATGTACAGTGGGGTGCCGAGCGTGACGCCGGACCTCGTGATTCGCTCTTCGCCCGCGGCGTTGATCGCGCGCGCAACGCCGAAGTCGGCGACGAACGCGTGGCCGTCGGCGAACAGAATGTTCTCCGGCTTGATGTCCCGATGGATCACGCCCTGGCGGTGCGCGTAGTCGAGGGCGTTGGCGACTTCGGTCGAGATTCGCACCGCGTCGTCGACGGTGAGCTGCCGCTCGGTGATGATGCGCGTGCGCAGCGAGCCGCCGTCGACGTACGGCATCACGAGAAAGAGGGCCTCGCCCACTTCGCCCGAGTCGTAGACCGGAAGGATGTTCGGGTGGGTCAGCTGCGCCGCCAGCCGGATCTCGCGCCGGAAGCGCTCCGTTCCGAGCGCGCTCGAGACTTCGTCGCTGAGCACCTTGACAGCGACCTGTCGATCGCGCGTTACGTCGCGAGCGAGATAGACGGTCGCCATACCGCCACGACCAATCTCTCGCTCGATTTCGTAGCGTGGCGCGAGACGCGCGCGGAGCTCCTGCTCGTCCACCGTCGGCCTGGTAGGAGAGGCTCCTAGTATAGGTTTTGGCCGAGGGCGGCGGAATAGGCGAGCCGACGGCAGCGCCCGCGGCTAGAACGAACGCACGGTCGGCGCGGGCACCGTCTGATTTGTCGTACTCCCGTTCCCCAGTCGACCGGTGAGACCGGCGCCCCAGCAGAACACAGCGTCCGTCGTCGTGACGCCGCATGCGTGCCTGGATCCGATGGAGATCTGCCGGTAATGCTCCTGCCCAAACAGGTGGGACGGAGTGAGCGAGCAAGGGAAGGTGTTGGTCTGGCTCAGCGCACAGGTGCTCGTCGCGAGAGCGCCCAGTTCGCCGGATTGGTCGCTCCCCCAGCAATACGCGTCGCCCGACGGCGTGATGCCGCATGTGGTGTCGTCGATGTTGTTCATGTTCTTCGTGGCAATGCTGGCGAACGTCAGACCTCCGCTAACCGGAACGGGGTTCGTCGAGCTGATTGTCGTCCCGTTGCCGAGCTCGCCGCTCAGATTCAAGCCCCAACACGACGCGTGCTGCGATAGATCGAGCCCACACCAGTAAAGAGACCCGTTGGAGATCGCCGAGAGCGTCAGTCCTCCGGGGGCGAGCGTCGGCGTGGGCGTTCCGCTGGAATTGGAGAGGAATCCCCAACACCACGCTTGAGCATTCACTAATCCGCACACGCCCCAGAATCCGACCGCCATGCTGTTGAACGTCATCGTGCCGCCCGCACGCACGGGAACCGTGCTGCATGGCACGACCTGCTGGCCAGTCTGGCACGTCCCTATCGCAGCGTCTGCAACTCCAAGCTGCTTCTGCTGGTTCGTGCCCCAGCACCAGATCTCGCCATTCGCCGTGCGCCCGCATCCCTCGCCGAAGCCGGTCCCGATTTCGACGAAGACATGGTTGCCGGCGACCGGCACGGGCGTCGGATGCGGCTGTGTCGTACCGTCGCCCAGCTGGCCGAGCGTGTTCGTGCCCCAGCAATAGGCCTGACCGCTCGTCGCGAGCCCGCATGAGAACGCGTTGTTCACGGAAACCTGGGCGAATTTGACTGTCGTCAATACCTCCGTCGGGACGAGACGCGTCGTCGTCGTTCCATCGCCGACCTCTCCGACGGCGTTGTCTCCCCAACACCACGCGCGCCCGCTCGTCGTCAACGCGCAGGTGTGGTTCTCACCGGCGGTCACCGACGCGAAGTGGAGACGGCCCGGATCGACCGCGCCGAACGGACTGAACGAGCTCGTGAGACCACCGAGACCACCGTGCACGGCATACGCCGTCGCCGGCAGAAAGAGCGACGCCACGCGCGAGCCCGCGGACGCGAGCGCGTGCAGCGCTCGGCTCGTCCCCGACCGGTCCTGATGCACGTCCTCGGCCGACGCGAGGCTCACCCCGGTACACTGAATGAAGCTCGCGTCCGCCTGCGGCAGCAGTTCGATCGTCGAGGGATCCGCCGGGTCGGG
>JAICJQ010000155.1 GCA_025928335.1 Gemmatimonadaceae bacterium | reverse complement strand
TGACGGCTCGCGTCGTCCGCGGCGTCTGGTTCTCGGCCGATCGTCCACCCGTGGGAGATCGTGGTGGAGGCGGGGTCGAATATCGCGTGCTGGCCTCTACGGGCGATCGGTTTCTCCTCGCCGTCGAATCGTCGGGGGGCGGCAGCGGATCCTTCTCCGAGCTCTTCTGGGTTCGCCTCTCCAATCACGACGTCCGCGTCGACCGCGACGAGCTCGGCGGCGACCGCTGTGAAGGCGGAATGTCCGGCTACACCATCGCCGGCAACACGCTGCGGTTCTACGCCACCGCCTCGAGCAAAACACTCATCGGCCTCACCGGAGTGTCGATCCCTGACACGATTCGTCACGAACTGCGCGATGCCTACTATGCGTGCGACGGTGCCGCGAATTACGCGTACGATCTTCGCTCACATCGCATGACGATCGAGACGTTCACCCTCGCCGAGCCGGCTGCGCGGGTCCCGAGCTCCCCTCCGGGAGAAACGAGCGCCCAGAAGTGCTTCGATGCGCTGGTCGCCGAGTATGCTGCACGGCGTCGCTTGACGCTCACCCCCGGCGAGTTTCGACAATTTGGCGCCGTCTTCGCAGATCGTTGCGCTCGACGGTCGCGCCAATCTGACGACAAGTCATTTGTGCGCTACTGGTGAGGGCGCGCTCGACGCCTTGGTCTTGCCAAAGTAATACGCGCCGGCGAGCCGGAAGTCCGTGTGATTGATGCTGGATGGCTCGTCGATCGCCGGACCGGCGAGGGAAGTGAACGACTTGCTTCCCGTGAACGGATTGTGTCCTCCGGACAGGTTTGCCTCCAGTCGCGCGCCCCACTGTTGGCTCGGCTTGTACTGCATGCCGAACGCGAAGAGTGGACTGATGCTCCACGGGTTCGCGCCATTGTTCCTTACGAGCGGCGAGTTCTCGGTCAACGACCACCACGTCCCCTGGATCCCCAGGGTGGCATACGGGGTGATGACGGCGCGAGACGGTAGCATGTAGCGCATCACCTCGAGCGCTATGGTGTTCGACTTCAGCCTGCCGACGTCGTTGATGTCGAGCGCGCCGGAGCCGGTGCCGTTGTCGGTCCTGAAATTCAAGTTGCTCGAGCTGAAAGTGTAGCTCGCGCGAAATCCCATGCGCAGGAGCACGTCGACGCCCGCACCGGCGCCGACCGAATATCCGGTCGCGCTTTCCAATGCTCGCTGACCGGCGACGGGATCGACCGCCTGCTGAAGGAGGTAGCGCTCGCTCGTCGCGATGCCGCCTTGCGCGAACACGTTCCAGTTTGGACCGAAGAGTCCCTTCAACACGTCACGAACGAAATCCGTTGCTTGTGCTTTGGTCGAATCCGCGACCTGCGCGGCGGCGATGGTCGGAATCGCGACGATGCAGCAGATCGGTAGAAACCTCACCCACCGTGACTTCCACATAATTCGAGTCTGGTCAGAAGTAAACGCCCACGTGGCGGCGACACACGAGGGCGGAGTGCGTGTTGCTTCTCGATGATTGTGAATTCGCCGTTCGCGGCCGACGTTGGTATTGGCAGATGGTCTCGTGACGACCACTGCCGCAGCGCCCTGGATGTCGTAGCCTTAACGGCCAATGGCGCGCCTGAGAAACAATCGCTAGCGTGGCTCGCTCATCACGCGGTGCCACGACGACGGCCTTCGCGCGTCTTAGTCGGGTGGCCTCGGCGCTGCCGGAGCTCGACCCTCGAGGCCTCGAACGATCGACGCGCTCCGCCGCTGCACGGCCACGTCCGGCCGTTCACCGCCGGTGATATCTCGCTCGACCTCGCTGCGTAAAGTCGCCAATTGCGCGTCCGCCGCCCCGCGACTGATCAGCGTCTCGAGCGACGTCACGGCCGCCTCCGCCGACACGTTGCGCGCGACCATGTCCGCCAACGTCACGAGCGGCATCACCAGATGGCCCGGCGCCGAACGCTCCTTCGCCGCGCGCCTGAGTCGCGCCAACAGCTCCGGGGCCACGCCGGCGTGCAGTGCGCTCGCCCCCGCTTCGAGTTCCGCGGCCGTCGCCCCGTCGCCGAGCGCTGCCTTCGCTTCCGAGAGTTCGCGCGCCAACCGGCGGACCGCCGCCATCACGCGCTCTTCGTTCGCACCCTTGAGCGTCCCCTCGGCGGCCTTCGCGAACAGCGGATCGGTCGGCAGTCCGACGGCTCGCACCGAATCAGCAAGCCGCCCCACCGCAATCTTGAGCGACGGTGTCAGCTGCGGCGCTCCGGCCGGCGACGCGCCCTGAGCCCGCAACGCAAACGGCACTGCGCAAATGAATCCCAACCACCGGGCACGCATCAACGCCCTCCCACTCTGGCAACCACGATCACCGAGCTCGGAACGCCGAAATCATCCTCCACCGCACGTGCCGCGTACGGATCGGTCTTGAGATCACCGTCCACCGCGTACGCGAAGACGTGCCGTCCCGGCGGCAGATGGACATCCACGATCCAAGTCTCGCCGTCCCCGTCGCGACGCATCGGCACCGCCGCGGGGTCCCAGCGATCGAAGTCGCCCACCAGCGACACGCGCGCCGCCAGCGGCGCGCGAATGGAAAAACGAACGCGCGACGCGGCACTCTCGACCGAAGACTCAGAACGCGTCTTCCCTACCTTCATCCCCACCGCGAGACAGATCGCCGCCGCAAGACCGACCGGTGCCCACAGCGCGATCGTCCGCCGCCGCCGCGGAGGCGTCGGAAGCTTTGACAACAGTTGCGCGCGCCACTCATCCCGCACCGAGACCCCTTCGCGCATCTCCGCGATCGCCTGCTCGAGCACGGGGGCTCTCTCATCAACATCTGAATCTGGTCGTGTCATCGCCGCACTCCTTCCACCAGCAACTGTTGCAGCCGCTCACACGCGCGCTTCACGCGCATCTTGAGCGCGGACATCCCCACGCCAGTCACCGACATGATCTCCTCGTAACTCAATTCCTCGACGTGTCGCAGCAGAAACGCTTCCCGTTGATCCGCCGATAGTGCGGCAATGGCCTTCGCCAACTCCTCTCGCAACTCAACGGCATCCTGCGTTGCTTCGACCGTCGAGCGCTCGAGCACCTCGTTGTCGACCACCACCCGCCGCTCGCGACGCATGCGCTGGGTCATCGCCGTTCGACACCGGTTGATCAGGATCGAGAACAACCACGTACGAAACGGCAGCCGTTCGTCGTAGCTCTCGAGCGCCTTGAACGCGCGCAGGAAGGTCTCCTGCGTCACGTCCTCGGCATCCGATCGGTCGCCCAACATTCGCGCGCCAAACCGCAGACACGCCGCGGCATGTCGGTCCACCAGCTCGGTGAATGCTCGTGCGTCACCGTCCAGCGTTCGTTTGACGAGTGCACCATCGGTCATCCCGACGAGTGGTACCTCGACATCCGCCGCTGCGGTCACACGACCGGCGAAGATTTGCGTCGGTCGCGCCAGACTGCTCACGGCACCACGAGCAGTCCGGCGTGTCCGGCGAAATCGTCATCGATCGAGGCAAGGCCCGGCGGCGCGATCCACGCGCCGCCATCGATGCGAATGCTCACGCGATGCATTCCCGAACGTGCCCGTACCTCCGCGACCCACCGATCACCCATGCGCCTCATTGCCCGCGGCGCCCAGCCGTCGCAATCGCACGCAATCTCGATCGTGTGCGGCATCTCGGTGACGCCGCCACCGTCGGCCAACCGAGCCGCCGAAAAGCCGAGCAACCACCGCCCGTCGCCGAGATCAGAGATCGTGAGTGGGCGCGACGATGGACTACTCGCCTCTGTTGAATCCGCGCGTGCCTCTCGATGCGACAGCACCGCGGTGTTGAATGCAAAGCCGACGCTGACATGCGGCGCCGCACTCCCCGCCCCGGTGTACGTGAGCGATCGCGACGATTTTCCCGCGCCCAGCAGCAGCGATACCCCGTGCGGCAACTCCGCTCCCGCCTGTACGCCCGCCCAGAATCCCGAGCTCTGACGCGTCGATGCCAAACGTCCGCCGCGCGCCGCCACCCACCATCGGTCCTGCCGCCACGTCACCCGTGCCTCGGTGGACGACCACCGATTGTCCGACGTCCCCGCCGAATCCGCCTGTGGTGGATAGATCGTGTCCGCTCTCAGTCCGAGCGAGTCGCTGATGAGTCGAATGATCGGCGAGCGGCGCTGGCCCTTCACCGCCGGCATCAGCACATGGCCACCCGCCGCGCTCACCGCGAAACCGATCCGCCGCCAGCGCAGCGACACACCGGATTCAACGCCGGGCAGCGGGTCTGCTGTCACTCCGTCGTTCAATCGCGCGTGCCCCGTCGTTGCACCCGACCAGACGCCCACGGGTCCAAAATCCCGGCTGAGATACGCACTGCCGAAAATCCGACTCGTCGAGAACCCGAATGGCCTTTCCGCCGCCACATCGCTCACGCGCAACCCGCTCGTGAAATCAAATCCTAGCGGAGCCGGCATGCTTGCAAACAGCGACGCCGTCTGATTACATCGCACGAGCGTGCAGTTCGTGACGTCCCCGGATAACGCGACAGGCGCCGCCGGAAGCTGTCGCATCATCCACGACCGCAACTCCGCCGGCCTCGCCTCCTGCGCGCCGAGCGTGCTCGAGAAGACGATCGCCAAGCCGAGCGAGCGTCCCCACCATTCATCGATTCGCGCCGCGATCATCACACCTCCCTTCGGGTGATACCTTCGCCTCCCCGCGCCGGTCACCGCCCAATGCCCAATCCCCCAATCGCCCAGTTCTGCGTGACCCGCGCCCCGTCACTCAGGTATCACCCAGCGTCAACAATCTCGCATGAGGTACACGTGTGATGAAGCAGAATGTGACAGGGCGAGCGCTCGGCGCTGTCGCCGCACTGGGCTTGGCCGTCGCGCTCGCCTGCAGCGACTCGTCGACCAACGAACCCCTCCGACGCACGAGCGATGCGGGCAACGGCGCAGGTTTGTCGTCGGACACGGCGACCCACGGCGGAGGAACCGGCGGCAGTCCCCACGACTCGGGTGGACCGGGCAACCCGGTCCCGCCGTCGCCGGTATCGGTCTTCACCTTGGTGATCCACGCCGGAACGCCGCACCCCGGTGCCGCCGATACACTTCAAACCGACCCGCTCCCCGGTGCGTCAATCTCCGTCACGCAACGCGGCTACGTCGTCCATCCTGGCAACGGCCAAGACACGCTCACCTTCACCGAAACCGTCATCGCCAACGGAACGACCGACGTGAATGGCGACGTCAGCTTCCCGAACCTCAAGGGAGCCGCCACGTACGTCGTGAAATCCGCTCCGCCTTCAGGCCTCTCCCTCTCGGCCCCGACGGTCACCATTCCGAACGCGTACGCTGAGACAATCAAGACCACGCTGGTTTTTCGCAAACCATAACGCGCGTCGGGCGCGCGGCGTTTCGCGCTATTCCAATCGCCCAATCGCCCAATCGCCCCCTATCTGAGCTTATCCCCCACCGCCGTTTCGAGCGTCGCGAACGAACGATGGAAATCGAACACCGCCGCGACGCGCGACAGTTCTGCCTGCGAGAACTGTGTGCGCGCTGTGGCGATGTCGAGGAAGCTGCCCGCGCCAAGCCGATAACGTTCCTGCGCGAACTCGAGCACCTGTCGCGCCGTCGCCGAGTTGGCCGCTTGCAGATCCATCGCTTCCTTCGCCGTCGTCAGTGCGCCGAACGCGTCGGTGATGTCGTTCGTCAGTTGGAGCTCACGCTCCTTCAGATCGAGATACGCGTTGTCGTGCGTCACGCGCGCCACTGCCGTGTTCTGCTCGCGCTGGAATCCGTTGAACACCGGCAGGGAAAGAAACATCGACACGCTGTACGGGCGCTTCGAGAACGCGAACGGGAAGCTCGCGTGATCGAGGGCCTGTTTTCCATATCCCGACGACAAGCTCAGGCTGGGCGTGTATTGCAGATGGGCGATGCTCAGCGCGCGCCCCGCTGCCTGCTCAGTCGATCGCAACGCCACGACGGTGGGATTCGACCGGAGGGCGCGGTCGATGAGAGAAGCCACATCGAGCGTCGGCACGTCGGTTGAAAAATCCGTCGACAGTTGGACATCCGGCGGCAGCGCCACTCCGATCGCTTGCGCTAGTCGCAGGATGTCTCGCTTCGCCGCGTTCGCTCCGTTCAGCGCCCCGACCTTTGCGAGCCCGACACCGACCTGCGCGTTCCGTACGTCGAGGATCGTCGCGCCGCCGGCGGCGTATTTCGCCTGCGCCAGCTCGACCTGCGTCTCCGCCGCCTGCATCAGCGTGTCTTGGACCGCCGCGAGCACTCGGCTCTGCACCGCGTTGAGATACGCCTGGAGCACCTGTCCCCGAAGCGTCGCCCGTGCGCCGTCTACATTCGCCAACGCCGCCGTTCGATTCGCCCTCGCCGCCGACGGCGCCGCGAGCGTGCCGAGACTCAGGAAATAGTTCACACTGAAGTTGTACCCTGTGCTGTACGTGTCCGGCCCCTTGATCTCCGTCCCCTGCACCACGTTCGAGCCGCCTTGCTGATAGTTGGCGCTGAAGCTCGCTCCCGACGTCGGCAAGAGCGCCCCCATCGAAGACCGAACCTGCGCGTCCGCGGCTCGCTGCAAATTGTATGTCCGGAGGTACCCCGGATTGTTTTGCGCCGCGAGCTGCACCGCTTCATCGAGCGTCAGCGACGTCACCGCCCGCGACGCCGCAACCTGACCGGACAGGCTGTGAACACCAAGAACCATCGCCGCGACGGCGAAACGAGGAAGCCGAGACATATCAGTCGGAGGATTGAGGATGGAGAGATCGGGAGTGGAGTCTCACCCCACTTTCTGGATGGAGTCTGACCCCACTTTTTTTCTGGAGTCTGACCCCGTTCCGCGCGCGGGTAGGTCCAAATCCGTGCCCGGTCGGGGTGGCGACGCAAGTCGCTGTGCGCCATGGCCATAGCCAAGTACGCGCCAGACGTGCGACGCTATCCGAGTGCCCGCCTCCGGGACGTACTGTCCGTTTCCGAACTCATTCGGCGCGGAGGGCAATCGTCGGATCCACGACCGCGGCTTGCCGCGCCGGGATCACGCTCGCCACCAGCGCGGCCACGAACAGCACCAGGACAGACGCCGACAGTGCCAACGGATCGCGCGACGATTCTCTAAACAGCAGCGGGTCCACGAACCGGCCCAATCCGAGCGTCAACGCCAATCCGACGCCGATCCCGCCGACCACCGGCGCCATCCCCCGCCTGATTCCCAGTGATATCAAGCTCGCCGACTGCGTGCCGAGCGCTCGGCGCACCCCAAACTCGTGCACCCGCTGGCTGAGTATGAACGCCACGACGCTGAACAGCCCGACACTCGCCAACAGGAGCGCGAGCGCCCCGAACGCACTGAATACTCGGGCGCCAAGCTCCCAACTCCGCGTCTGACGCCCGAGCAGCATCCGCATCGTCTGCACGTTGGCGTACGGCACGTTCGGATTCACGCCCTGCAGCGCCTGTCGCAACGGCTCGATCATCGCCGCCGCGTCGCCTGACGTTCTCACGGCCGGCGTGTACCCGAAGAAGCCCACCGTCGATTTCGATTCGTCCGCCCTGATCTGATCGAGTGGCCGATACAGTTGCGGCACGGGTTGCTCCTCGACCAAATCCTGTCGATGCGTGTTGCTCACCACGCCGATCACCGTCGAACAGGGCGCGGTATCCGCGCCGACGCGCAGACACTGTCCCACCACGGCTTCGTTCGGCCAGTAGAGCCGCGCGAGCGCCGAGTTGACCACCACCACCGGCGACGCGTTCGCGCGATCCACAGTCGAGATCGCGCGTCCCGATAACACTCGCACGCGGACGACGTCGAAGTACTCCGGACGAACAGCCCGGCGCCCGTCAGCAACACGATTGCCGGCGCGACCTGTGCCGCCAACAACCCCGCGCGCGTCCGCGACCGTTGCACCGCTCCCTCGCGTGATCCGGCCTTGAGCGCCGACATGAGATCCGGCCGGCTCGTCTGAATCGCCGGCACCAGCGACGTGAAGATTCCACTCGCCAACGCCACAGCCGCGGTGAACGCAAGCACCGGCAGACTGATCACGCCGCCGCGAGGGTGACGACGATCATCGCCGTGAACCCCGGCCGTCGTCGCATCCCGCGAAGGGCGTGGCGGGTGTCGTATCCCATCGTCTCGATCAGGTCGCCAATGCGCTGCATCTCGTCTCCCGAGTCGTGGCCTCGGTTTGACAGTGCTTTCGCACGAATGGTTGGCGGCGTCTACCCCTTGCACTTCTACAGGACAGGTGGCATTCTTCGGCCGACCTGTAGAAGCGCAAGTGGAACGACAATCACGCTCTACCCGGCCTGTCGCCAGGCGCACCATGCTCTCTGAATTGGTGAGTGACATCCGCCATCGCCTACGCGCACTCGTCGCTCGCGCCTCCGTCGAGCGTGAGCTCCACGATGAGCTCAATTTCCACATCGAGCGCCAAGCCGAGAAGTACGAGCGACAGGGAATGTCGCACGACACGGCACTTCGCCGCGCGCGCCTCGACTTCGGCGGCATCGAGCAGATAAAGGAAGTGAGTCGCGACGTGCGCGGGACTGCTCGGCTCGAGTCCATCGTCCGCGACCTGCGTTACGCGATTCGGTCGCTCGCCAACCGGCCCGTATTCGCTCTCACCGTCATCGCCACACTCGCCCTCGGCATCGGCGCCAATACGGCGATCTTCACCCTCGTCGACGCGCTCCTGCTGCGCCCACTTCCCGTCGCCCATTCCGAACAGCTCGTGATCGCGAGCGATCCGACCGAAGTCAATAACAACAGCGTCGGCGCTCCGCTCACCGCCTTCGTGTCGTTCCTCCTCTATCGAGACGTTCGCGCGCGCAACACGGTCTTCAGCGACATGTACGCCAACGGTTGGTCCGGCCCGATCGACGTGGACATCGGCGCCAGTGCCGACGCGCCCAGCACGACGGCTGAACAACCACACGTACGCTTCGTCACCGGCACTTTCTTTTCCGTGCTTGGTGTATCCGCCTACGCGGGCCGCACCTTCGCGGCGGACGAAGACCAGCGACCCGGGCAAGATCCCGTCGCGGTCCTTACGTACGACTATTGGCAGCGCCGCTTCTCGGGCTCACGCGCCGCGATCGGCAGCGTCATGCGTGTGAACGACGTCCCCGTGACGATCGTCGGCGTCACCCCGCGAGGTTTCCACGGCGATATCGTCGGCCAGCCGTTGGACTTTTGGCTGCCGATGATGATGGATCCCGTGATTCAACCGCGCATGAACCTGCTGGACGACCGCGCGTGGTCATGGCTCATGATGATGGGGCGTCTCAAGCCGGGCGTCACGCTCGAGCAGGCGCGCCAGGAGATCAGCGCGATCGAGGCGAATGCCATTCGCGAGCATCTCTCCGGCGGCGAGCTGACGCAATTCGAGCAGGGTTTGAGCGCGAACCCAATCCAAGTCGTGTCGGGGGCCCGCGGATTCTCCCAACGGCGCGCCGAGTACGGAAAGGCGCTGTGGGTGCTGATGGCGGCGGTCGGCTTGGTCATTCTCGTCGTTTGCGCAAACGTCTCGAGTCTGCTGCTGGCGCGCGCTGTCGCGCGCAACCGCGAGATGACGGTTCGCATGACGCTCGGCGCCGGGCGCGGTCGGTTGATGCAGCAAATGATCGTCGAGTGCCTGTTGCTGGCGGTGGTGTCGAGCGGTCTCGGTCTATTCGCGGCGATGTGGGGAAACCGTGTTCTCCTCAGAACCCTGAGCGCCTCCAACACGGGCAGCCCAATCGCCATCGATACGACGCCCGATGCGCGCGTGCTCGCCTTCACGGCGGCGACGACGCTCGCGTCGCTGCTGCTTTTCGGCCTCCTGCCCGCGTTCCGGGCGACGCAAGTCGACCTCGCGACGTCGCTGCGCTCCCGGGGACGCAATCTGATGGGCGCTGCCCGGGTCGGGCGAGGCCGTATTCCGTTCGGGCGTGCGCTCGTCGTCGCGCAGCTCGCCCTATCAATGCTCCTGCTGATCGGCGGCGGGTTGCTCGTGCACAGCATGCAACAACTTCTGCATAGCGACATCGGAGTCGATCGCGACCACATCGTCGCCGTTCGCGTGAGAACCTCGCGCTCGCCGTATGAGGGGCCTCGCCTCACGAAATTTCGGCGCGACCTCGCGGAGCACGTCAGCCGAGTCGCCGGTGTGGACGCGGCGGCGTTCGCCGATCACGGGTTGTTCAGCGGCGGCACGTCAAACTATCGGGTCGATGTGTCGGGTTTCGTACCACAGGCGGATTCGGAGCGTCAGGTCTCACTCGATCGCGTCGGCCCCGACTTTTTCCATGCCATCGGCGCGCGCTTGATTCGCGGCCGTGACATCGAGCCGCGCGATCTCCTGACCGGCCCGCCGGCCGTCGTGATCAACGAGACCATGGCGAAGCGGTACTTTGGCGCTCGCGATCCCATCGGCGGCACCGTGACGCTCGACCCTGTCCAGTACACCATCGTCGGGGTCGTGCGGGATTTTCAGAGCAGGGACGTCCGCGGTAAACCACATCGCGAGATGTACATCGTGTATGACAATCCGCAAACCGGCGAGTCGGGGCAAGCCAAGCTCGCTGTGCACGTTCGCGGCGATCCATCGCTCTTCGTCGGTCCCATTCGACGGGCAATCGAAGAGGTCGATCGAACGCTCCCGATCTCCGTCACTCCGGTGAAAGACCTCGTTCGCGGCACCGTATCCGAAGACATGCTTCTTGTCCAGGTGACGACGCTCTTTTGCATCGTCACGCTGGTCCTGGCTGCACTCGGTCTCTACGGAGTCACGGCGTATGCGACCAGCCAACGCACCAGCGAGTTCGGATTGCGCGCGGCGCTCGGCGCCGAGCCGGGCGACGTGACGAAACTGGTCGTCGGCGAAGCGGTGCGCGTGGCTGCTCTAGGAATCCTCATCGGCATTCCGGCGGGGCTCGCCGCGACGCGGCTGATTCGAGCGCAGCTGTTCGGCGTCCAACCGCTCGACTTGCCGTCGCTCAGCATCGCGATCGTCGTGCTGGTGGCGACGGCCATCGTTGCGAGCTATTTGCCCGCGAGACGTGCGGCGCGAGTCGGGCCGTTGGAAGCCCTGCGGCTGGAGTAGCGCGAGAGTGATCGAAGATGCTCAGCTCACGACGTTCGTGATCGCCGCGCCCTGAAGGATGAGGATTATGGCATTCGACGAGCTGATCGCGTCGCGCGCCTTGATGGTCACGCACGCCGGCGTACCGCCCGGGTTCGTGATCGTCAGGCCTACGGTGGCCTGAGTCGAGCCCGCCGGAATCGTGATCGTCGCGGGCACGGCGAGGATCGCTGCGTTGCTGCTCGACAGGCTAACCGCGGTCGCCGAGGTCGAGGGCACTGGCAGGCTGACGGTCAACTG
>JAICJQ010000061.1 GCA_025928335.1 Gemmatimonadaceae bacterium | reverse complement strand
TTACCGAAGAGAAGTGGGTGCAGGCGATCGAGATCGTGCCGGGTGCCCGCGAAGTCGTACACCACGTCCTCGTCTACGCGAAGGTTCCACCGAATCCGAATGCCGCTCCGGCCGCCGCGCCGGCTCCGCAACCGCGGCCGACCGGAGCTCCCGCGCCTCAGCCGCTCTTCTTGCGCAAGCGTGGGCAGGGGTTGCCGGCTGATCCGCCGCGCCTCGACAGCCTGCATCCGCCGCCGCGTCAGATGGGCGCGCTCATCGCGAGCCTCGCCCCGGGTACAAATGTGCTCCAATTCCCCAAGGGAACGGCGATGCGATTGCGCCCCGGCACCGTGCTCACTTTCCAGATGCACTACACGGCGCACGGCCACGAGATGAAGGACCGCACGATGATCGGCTTCCGCTTCGCGAAGGAGATGCCCGACGAAGAGATCCTCGCGTCGCAGCTCACGAACGGCAACTTCACGATTCGCGCGGGGACGAAGGACTCGGTTCCGTCCGAGATGACGGCCACGCAGCCGGTTCGTATCTGGGGACTCTTGCCGCACACGCATCTTCGCGGCACACGGTGGCACTACGAGCTCGTGATGCCGGACAGCAGCCGCCAGGTGATCCTCGACGTGCCGCATTACGACTTCAATTGGCAGACGTACTACCTCTTCGCGAAGCCGCTCGAGATTCCCGCCGGCGCCAGGCTCGAGTCGATGGCGTGGTACGACAACACAGCGACGAACAAGAGCAATCCCGATCCGACGAAGGACGTGAAGTGGGGCGACCAGACGTGGGAGGAAATGCAGTACACGGGTTTCCTGTACAGCGTGCCGAGCCGACGGCTAAAGCCCGCCAACTAGCAATGTTTTCGCACCATTGGGGTCAGACCCTGTTTACGCGGCGTGTAAACAGGGTCTGACCCCAATGGGAGCTAAATATTGCGGGGTTGTGGCAGGCTCTCGCCTACGAGAACCGACTTGACCGTTTGGATATCGGGTGCAAAGAGGGACAGTTGGTCGGGATGCGGGAACACAATCGCAAAGTCCTCGGTCGTAAACGCGCGGACCATGCGGGCGGCGAATGTCTCGCGAAGCAGACGGACGTACCACTCGACATCGTAATCACGCGGATCGTCGCCCTCGCCGGGTTCGCCGGGTTCAGCGACGATGCGCCCTGTCCCGTGTCGCGTCCGGTAGGTGCGCACCCGATCGCCGACCGACCATGATGGCCGATTGCTGGCGAGCATCGCCTCGTATGACAGTTCGCGGCGGCTCTCGCGCGTTTGGAGGTATTCCTCCGGCGTTTTCGTCAGACGCACGCGAGATGACACGTCGTACGTCGAGATGGCGTGAGCGCGAAGCGCGTCAACGGTCTCGAGATACGCGTCGCGGACCCCGACGATGTCATCACGCAGCAGACAGCCGATCGCCCGGCGCAAAAAAGCCGCGCCGAATGGCTCCATGCGACTCGATCGAAAAGCAACTCCGCGCACAATGAGCGAGCCGTCATACTCGAGCAGTGCGTAGTTCTTTGGCTCGTGTGACAGCATCGCGGCGTATCGGCCGTCGAACTCGAGCTGCACGAGACGTGGCAGCATCTCGGCGACTTCCCTGACCGCGCGTCGCTCGTCGTCTTCCGTCCACACCGCCGGTGCGGCGAAGTAGACACCGTCGGTGTCCGCCTCGAGTAATGTCACCCCTCGCGCCGCCAACTCGCGACACATGAGGTCCAGGGTTTCGCGGCCGTGCCGCGTCACCTCGTTCGCCGCGTGAACGTCGGCGAACCGTGTGAGATCTCCGCCGGCGGCGAGATAGCCGTACGCCGAGTTGACGACGAGCTTCATGGCGGCCGACATCGCTTCCTGGCTGTGTCGTTCCGCCGACCCGGGCACCGCCGCGCGTGCCGCCGCCTTGGCGGCGAGACGAGTTTCGACGAGCCGGTCGACGAGGGCGAGCAGCGCACCGAGGCGATCGCGCGCCGGACCGATTCGATGGGCGCGCATCAGCGACGGGTACAGACTGGCGACGTCCGCCTTGACCACCCGTCGCGCCACACCAGTCGCGAAGAGATGGAGGCCGGCCCCCGTATGCATCGTGCCGTCGCCCGGCTGGTGCGCCGGCAATGCGGAATTCTCGCGAAGGTACGCGCGGACGAGGAGCGGATCGATCACGCCCGTCGCCGCGCCGGCGTCGGCCATGCGCTCGTATCGGCGCGGCGTCATGCGAGCGAGCGCGAACGCCGGCCCCCCGAGCATGCGCGACAGCGCCGCGACTTCGTCCACGTCGGCAATCGCGTACCGGCGAACACGATCCGGATCGACCTTGTACGTGTGATAGATCTCGGCGCCCGGTATCAGTTCGCGATCGGGTCCGGCGATGCCGAGGTGGCGAGCGAGCGCCTTCAGGCCGTAGCTCGGCAGCTCGCGCGTGGCCTGGTCGTAGCGGCGCACGGCGTCCATCGTGTCGATCAGCTCGCGCCCCGGCGCGATGAGACGAACGCGCCGGCCGTCGTCGCGTCCACTCGGCGCGCCGCGGCGCGCGTTCCGTCGACGAAGGCCGATGTGCGTCAGGCGTCCCAACGAGAGCGGAACGCGAAGGTGACGCGCACGCTGCTCGAGAAAGGGAAGGTCGAAACCGTGCAAGTTGTGGTTCTCGACGACGTCCGGATCCTCGGCGCGGATCAGCCCGACGAGCCGCCGAATGAGATCGGCCTCGCCGGCGTCGCCCTCATCAGCAGCTTCGAGCGTCTCCGTCGCGCCGGAAGGCCTCCGAACGGCGATCATGAAGATGCGATCGCGGTCGGCGTCGAGGCCTGTCGTTTCGAGATCGAACTGAAGGCGTTTCAGGTCGTCGAATGTGAGATCTCGAAAGTAGTTGCGGCCCGTGCCGACGAGGTACTGCTCTTCGGGTGGCAAGAGCAGGACCGGTTCTCCGCGTTCCTCGAGCTCGCGAACGTACGTCAAGCGCTCGCCGAAGCGTTGCGAGGCCCCGGCCAGCACTTCGGCGGTGATGGTTCGAATGTCTCGCGCTGAAACGAAGTAACGAAGCGCCCCCGGACCCTCGAGCTCACGCCAGGTGACGAGCGCGGTGTCGTCGCCTTCTCGGCGAAGGCGATCGCCGAGGTGCGCAAGATCGTCGAGGCTGGGTAGAAGCAGCCAGGGACGAAAATGGTCTTGCTCCCGCACGAGCTCTTTTGTATCCGGCGGCCGTCGCCAGACGTAAGCGCGACCGCTGTCTTCAGCCCAGACGGAGACGATGCCGGGTGTCGGATCCCAACCCCAGAGCCACTCGTCTTCTCGCGACCGGTTTTCGACGATTGCCGGGCTTGGCTCGATCATCTCGCCCGAGACGGGCGCGGGTTACGTGCCGGAGAGCTTGGACTCGCCCGGCTTGAACACTTCCACCGAGAAACTGAAGTTGCGTCCCTCACCGGGGTGCAGTGCACCCACGCCGACGACCTGGCGCGAGACCTCTTCGCCCTTGTCGTTGCGGACGGTCACGAGGACGGAGTATTCCCACGACTGGCCGTTGTTCGGGTGGCGCAGAGCACCCTCCAGCTTGAGCGCGGAAAAACTCGGGGCCGCCTGCGCGGCGGCGCCCGGCTCGAAGCGAAGGTGCTTCTTACAAGCCGGACAACTCGTCGCGCTCTGGAGAATTACCGCGCGGCAGTGGGGGCAGAGTCGCGTCGCCCCCGCCGCCGACGACCGAACCGTGCTCACGACGCGAGGCTAGTGGTCCCCAGCGTGAGTCCCGGGCGCGACTGACCTTCGTCGCCCCAACCAAACTCGGCGCGGCCGCGCATACGCGAACCCGCCGCAAAGGTGACCGTTCCGGCTTTCAGGTCGCCGGTCAACACACCGGAATCGAGCAGCTCGACGCGCTGCGCACTCTCGATGTTGCCTTCGATCTCGCCGCTGATGATCACCGTGTTCGCGCGGACGCTGCCGGTGAGCTTCGCGCCGGAGTCGATCGTCAGGTCGCCCTGGATGTGGACGTCACCCTTGAACCGGCCGGCCAGACGGATGTGTCCCGCACCTTCGATCTTGCCCTCGATCGTGATATCGGAGGCGATGATCGACTCGTGCTGCTCGCCACGGTGCACCGCTCGCCGCGGCGAGCTGGAAACCGGTGAGGGCGTCGGAATCGAATCCATCGCCGTCTCGGTGTGCTTGTAGGCGGGCTCGGAGGACGGGGCGGCGGGGGGTGGGGGGGTCATCGGGGTTGCTTCCTTTTTGGGGGACGTTGCTTCCTTCCAGATCGCCATTGCTCGGTGCTCCTTTGGAGTACGGTACCTTGCGTACCGACCACACCAATACTGGTGTGCGAACACGCCCGCTGTCAGGTAGGTCACGCAAATTGTCCCGCCGAGTCCGGTCAGGCCAACTCAGCGCGGCGAACCCGCCCGCCGGCGTCGTACGGGGGGGCGCCAGAGGACGAGCGAGCATCCAAAACCATCACTAGAATGTTCAGCGTGCGGCGGGAATTCACCGCGGACGTTGGTCCAACGACTGCGCGAATCGCCGAAGTCGTCACGGACTACGCGATTGGGCGATTGGGCGATTGGGCGATTGGGCGATTGGGCGATTGGGCGATTGGGCGCACTGGTGTCGCGTGGGCGACCGGTAACAACGGCGGACAGCCCTTCTGCGTTCTTCCGGTTAGCTGCACCCTCCTGTATGATCCAACTTCGCATGCCATCGTCTCTTCCACGCATTGCCGCCGTCGCGGCTTCTATCGCGCTGCTCGCCTCCTGCAGCGACGCGAAGAACCAGACCCCGGCCGCCAAGACCGATTCGGCCGCGCCGGCCATGTCAATGTCGATGTCGCCGGTCAAGATTCCGGCTGGCGCCGTCTTCACCGAAGCGGACGTGCGCTTCATGCAGGGAATGATCGCGCACCACGCGCAAGCGATTTACATGTCTCGGCTCGCCTCCGGACACGGCGCGAACGCTCACTTGCTCAAGTTCGCGCAGAAGATCGACCAGTCCCAGATCGTCGAAATCCGGCTGATGCAAGCCTGGCTACGCCGCAATGGCCAGGACGCGCCGGATACATCGTCCTGGCACTCGATGCAGATGCCGGGAATGTTGACGGCCGATCAGCTCAAACAACTCGATGCAGCCAAGGGA
Source organism: Gemmatimonadaceae bacterium (assembly GCA_025928335.1). Lineage (GTDB taxonomy): Bacteria > Gemmatimonadota > Gemmatimonadetes > Gemmatimonadales > Gemmatimonadaceae > JAQBQB01. The sequence continues at coordinate 17,206 of JAICJQ010000061.1, read as the reverse complement.
CCGGAGTTCGACCGCCAGTTCCTTGTCCTGATGATTCAGCATCACAACGGCGCGCTCAAGATGGTCACCGACCTCTTTGCCACGCCGCAGGCGGCGCAAGACGTCGATGTCTCGGTCTTCGCCAACGACGTGCAAACGGTGCAGACCGCCGAAATTGGAACGATGCAGCAGATGCTCGGGAACTTGTAGCCCACTTTCTCCCTCTCGTACCACCACTGGAGCTTCATCCGATGGGAACTGCCCGCAGGCTCGGCACCCTCGCCGCCCTTCTCACAATCGCGTCGATTCCGGCGCTCGCGCAGACGTATCCGACCGGGAACGATCCGCGCAATGGACTCAAAGCCGGCATGTACGACGCGGGCACGGCGGCGGAGGGCATGCGCCTCGTCTCGTTCAGCAAGAAGCCGGCGGAATTCGATTCGGTGCGTGGACTCACCTTCATCAACTCCGACATCGCCTTCCGCGACCACTACGTGTACCAGGGCAACTTCGCCGGCTTCACGATTTGGGATGTGAAGAATCCGTCGAAGCCGGAGATTGCCGCGGTGGTTCCGTGCATCACATCGCAAGGCGATCCCTCGATCGTCGGCCACCTGCTCTTCATCTCGGCCGAAGGCAACGGCAACCGCAACGACTGTGGGAAGGGCGGCGTGCAGAGCCCCACCGACCACATGGCCGGTCTGCGCATTTACGATGTCTCGAATCCCAGAGCGCCGAAGCTGGTCAAGAATGTTCAGTCCTGCAAAGGCTCGCACACTCACACGGTGATCCCGAGTCCCACGGACAAGGGGGTCGTGTTCGTCTATCTCTCGGGAAGCCAGCCGGCGCGTCCGGCGACGGAGCTCGCGGGTTGCAACAACGGCACCGATCCAACCGACGTGAACAACTCGCTCTATCGGCTCGACATCATCAAGGTACCGCTCGCGCATCCCGAGAACGCCGAAGTCGTCGGCGGCGCGCGGATCTTCACCGGCCTCGATGCGGCGCCGACGAGCACGGCGCGTCGCGAGGCGCAGGCGAATCGTGGCGCGGGCCGTGGTGGCCGTGGTGGCCGTGGTGGCCGTGGCGCACGCGGCGGTGATTCGGCCCAGGTGGCGACGCAGGGTGCGGCCCGGCCGGATCCGAGACAGCCGACTGGCCCGCGCAACTGTCACGACGTCACCGCGTATCCCGCCATGCACCTTCTCGCCGGTGCGTGCGCGAGCTACGGCTTGCTCGTCGACATCAGCAATCCTGAAAAGCCGGTGCGTCTCGACGCGCGTTCCGACACGAACTTCTCGCTCTGGCACACCGCGGTGTTCAGCAACGACGGCTCAAAGGTCGTGTTCACCGACGAGTGGGGCGGCGGCACGGGCCCGATGTGCCAGGCGACGAGCATGCTCGAGATGGGTGGCAACACGACGCTGACGATCAGCAAGGACAAGAAGTTCACGCAGCACTCGTACTTCAAGATTCCGTCCGCACAAACCGCTCAAGAAAACTGCGTATCGCACAACGGCGGCCTCGTGCCGGTGCCGGGGCGCGACATCATGGTGCAGGGCTGGTATCAGGGCGGCGTGGACGTGATCGATTTCACCAATCCTGATCATCCGTACGAGATCGCGTTCTTCGACCGCGGTCCGGCCGATGCGCCGCCCGCGCCCGGCGACACGGCGAATGCGGCAATCAGCCGTGGCCGCGGAACCATCGGCGGCTCGTGGGGCGCGTACTATTGGAACGGTCTGGTCTACTCGTCCGAGCTAGCGCGCGGGTTCGACATTTACGAGCTCCAGCCGACGGATAAGCTCTCGGCGAACGAGCTCGCGGCGGCGAAGCTGGTGAAATTCGTCGAGTACAATCCGCAGAGCCAGCCGAAAATCGTGTGGCCGGCGGCGTTCCCGGTCGTTCGCTCGTACCTCGATCAGCTCGTGCGTGACAATGGTCTTGCCTCCGATCGTACGGCGGCTATCGGCAAGGCGCTGGATGCGGCGGAGAAGCAGAGTGGTGCCGCGCGCGCCGCTGCGCTCAACAAGCTGGCCGGCGACGTCGAAAAAGACGTGAAGGGCGCCAAGGATTCGGCGAAGGTCAAGACGATGGCCGCGGAGATTCGTCGATTGGCGGCGGCGTCGAAGTAACAGTGCTCCTTAGTTGATCTCGAAGGGCGGTCGAATCAAATTCGACCGCCCTTCGGCGTTTGGGGCAATTGGGCGATCGGGCGATCGGGCGAGTAACAGTCTGGAGATCTCATGCGCTTCCGTGTAATTACCGGTACTCTCTTTCTCATGCTCGTCGCGTTCGTGCGAACCCCGGCTCAGGCGTCTCGGCCGAGTTCCGGCTTGCAACGCCTTCTCGACGCGGAAATCGCGCGGTATCCCGGCAAGGCCGGCATTTGGGTCAAGCATCTCACCACCGGCGAAGAAGCGTCGGTGCGTGCGGATGAGGCGTTCAACAGCGCGAGCGTGATCAAACTTCCGATCCTCGCGCTGGCATTTCAGATGATCGACAAGGGTAGCTTGTCGCTCGCCGAGCGCATCACGATCAACGCGCAGGATTTTCGCGGGGGGTCCGGAGTGTTCCGGTATAACGATCCCGGCCTGCAGCCGACGCTGCACGACGTGCTGTTGCAGATGATCATCACGAGCGACAACACGGCGACCGATCTCGCGCTCGGCAAAGTCGGCGGCGTCGACAAGGTGAACGCGTGGCTCGGCGACAACGGCTACGCCGACGCGTTGCACCTCAACATGACGACGGCCGAGTTATTCGCGAAGTACGGCGCCCTGCCGGCGGGGACGAACCGCAACGAGAAGACGAACTCGGACAAGACGTTCTGGCTCGGCTCCGTGACCCCGCGCGGTACTGGTCGACTGCTCGAGTCGTTTCAGCGGTGCAGCGACGGCAGCGAAAAGGCAGCGCCGGTCGCGACGCAGGCGTCGTGCGCCATGATGACGCGCATGCTGCGCGCACAACAATCGGGTGACCGACGGCTTCCGCATTACTTGAACGTGCCGGTTGGCCACAAGACCGGTGACTTCCCACCGGCGGTGGCGAATGACGTCGGGATCGTGTCGGCGCGATCGGGGCCGATCGTCATCGCATTCTTCGCCAACTCGATCGAGGGGCCTTACGCCGAAGCCGAGGATCGCATCGGCCGCATCGCACAGCTCATCGTCGAGTATTTCGACGGGCCTCGGTAGGTCCGCTATTTCCGCGCGGATGCGGTTGCTCGCGCACGGGCGGCGAGTATGCCGACTGCTTCCGGGTCGCCGTTGCTCCACAGTGTTCTGAGTCTGTCGAGCGAAGCGCGGGCGCGTGCGGAGTCGCCGTGCTGCTGGTACAGTGCGCTGAGTTGCAGTAGCGCGGGCCCCATCTCAGTATCGTCGGTCTCGAAGCGCCACTCCCAGGGCAATGCGAGGTATCGCTCGTAGACGGCTCGCGCCGAATCCGGTTCGTTGGCCGCGAGGTAGGCGCGCGCCATATCCGGAAGGACGCAGATCGTGCAGGACTCTGTCGCATTCGCCTCGCGAAGCCGGATCAGCGCCTCACTCGCGTGGTGCTCGGAGAGCGCCACTGCGCCGAGGGACCATTGGCGATCCGGGTTCACCTTCAGCGCGCGGTCCACGGGTCCTTCGCTGGCGCGCGCGATGAGCTGTCGTGCACGCGTCGGGTTGCCGGCCGCCGCGAACACCCGCGCGAAATCGTCGTAATGACGATCCCGCTCAGGCACGCTGTCCGGCGGATACGTCGCCAGTGCACGTTCGAGCTCGGCGATCGTCGCCGCGGTGTCCTGACGAAACCGGAGCTGAAGAAGCGCGATCCGTAGCGCCGATGTCATGAATCGGCCCGGAGAATCGATGCGCTTGGCGATCGTCATCACCGACCTCGAAAGCCGCTCGCCTTCGCGTACACGGCCCCGCGTCATGACGATGCCGCCGAGGGTCTCGTACCCATCCATGAGATCGAACGAATCTTTCTGCGACGCGACGATCCGTGCGCGCGCCATCCGCTCGGCCGTCTCCCAATCCTGCTGTGAGGCGTACAGATAGATGCGCGCGAGCCGGAGGTTGGAATACGTCGAGTCCCGCGCCGTCATCCAGTCGATCCGATCTCGCGCGAGGCCGTAGTCCCCGTGGTTCACCGCGGCCATCGCCAACGCCATGTGCACTGTTTTGACGGACGAGTCGACGCGGATCGCTCGAACGAGCACGCTCTCCTGCTCGACGAACCTCTGCTGGGCGGCGTACACGAAGCCAAGGTTGTTGAGCGTGACGAGATCGTTCGGGTATCGCTCGAGGATGTGAGTGTACGCGCCGATGGCAGCCGGATAATCCTGGGTGTAACCGAACGCGAGGCTGGCGAGCGTCTGATACCGCTCGTAGAAGGGGAGACGCTGCTGGTTGGCGACCGCGTGCCTCAGGAATTCGAGTCCGCGCCCCGGCTCTCCGGCATCGCCGTAGCTGCGGGCCAGCGCGCGGTACGCGGACGCAAATCCGGTGTCGAGCGCGACTGCTCGAAGGTACATCATGTTCGAGCTGTCGCGGTGTCCGGCGCGGATCAGCCGATCACCGGCCGTGAAGAGGCGGAGTGCGGCAAGTGACGAGGTGGTGACTTGATCCAACGGTGGCGTCGCGTCGATGTTGCGCAGCGATTCGCCCATGCGCGCGCGAAGCGACGCCGACAGCCTTCCGATCGCGGCGATCGTATCGTTGGAATCCGCCGCCGTCTCGCGGAACGCGGCGAGCAGGTTGCCCTTTTCCGCGCCGACCAGCTGGGCGACGAGCGTCAACCGCCCACCAACGCGGGTCACGGTGCCCGTCACGAACGCTTTGACCCCTTCGCGGACGGCGAGCTCCCGAGCAAGCGAATCGTCGAGCGCCACGTTCGGCGATCGGGCCATGCGCGCGAGGCCCGACCGAGTCTCGCGCCCGGAGAGCAATTGCACGAACGATGACTGCGTGAGATCGACGCGGATCGCGTCGCTCACCGCGGCGGCGAGTGTCGAATCCCCGATACGATCGGCGAAGTCGGCAACGAGCACGCGATCGCGCGGCATCAACGCGCCCGCCGGCGTTCGTCCGAGTGGCCAACGCCAAGCGGCAAGGGCGACACCGAGCGCGAGAACGCACGCCGTGACGCTGGAGGCGACCACTGAGGCTCGATGGCGTCGCACAAACTTGGACGCGCGGTACGGAAGTGCGTCGGATCGCGCGCGCACCGGCTCGCCGTTCAAGTATCGTCGGATGTCGTCGGCGAGACCGCGCACCGTGTGATAGCGACGCTCGGGCTCCTTTCGCAGCGCCATCAGCACGATGGTGTCGAGGTCGCCGCGAAGCTCGTGGCGCAGACGCGGCACCTGCTCGACGGCCGTACTCGGCTTCGACGGCTCAGTCGTCCGAACGGCTTCGGCGATCATGATGGGATCGCGGCTCGTCAAGCGATACGGCGAGCCGCCGGTGAGCAGGCGGTACAGCACCACGCCGAGCGAATAGACGTCGCTCGTCACCGTCGCTTGCCGGCCTTCGATCTGTTCGGGGCTCGCGTACTCCGGCGTCATGATGCGCGCGACGGTGATCGTGCCCGTCGGCGCGTCGTCGTCGGGGTCGAGCGCCTTCGCGATACCAAAGTCGAGAAGCTTGGGGGCGCCGTCCGAGGTGACGAGAATGTTTCCGGGCTTGATGTCGCGATGCACGATCCGGTGTTCGTGGGCATACTGCACGGCGTCGCAGACGTTGAGAAAAAGCGCGAGTCGGTCGCGCACGCCGAGTTGTCGCGAGTCGGCATAGTCGTCGATCGATTGGCCTTCGATGTACTCCATGATGAAGTACGGGCGGCCGTCGTCGGTCGAGCCGCCGTCGAGGAGACGCGCGATGTTCGGATGCTCGAGCGTGGCGAGCATCTGACGCTCGGCGCGAAAGCGCTTCAGCACGAGATCCGTGTCCATGCCGCGTTTGATGACTTTCAGCGCGACGCGCTGACGGAACTCGCCGTCGGCGCGTTCGGCGAGATAGACGGCGCCCATTCCACCGCGCGCGATCTCGCCGACAACGCGATACGGGCCGAATGGACGGCCGACGATCGAGTCGTGCGGGTCGTTGGCGGCGAATTGATGGATGGCGGGGGTCGAGATGAAGTCGCCGGCGCTGTCGTTCGCCGCGAGCAGGCGTGCGACCTCCGCATGCAATTCCGTGTCTCCCGCACACTGCTCGTCGAGGAAGCGTGACCGCTCGTCTGATCCCAGTGTCCGTGCGCGGTCGAACAAGGATTCGAGGCGCTGCCAGCGGTCCGCGTTCATGTCGCTTCGTTGCCGCCGAGCGCATCGAACAGCCAAGCGCGCGCAAAGCTCCACTCGCGCTCGACCGTCGCCCGTGAGATCCCGAGGACCTCGGCGACCTCCTCAACCGACAACCCGCCGAAGAACCGCAGCTCGACCACCTTCGCTTTCCGCTCGTCGAGGCCGGCGAGCCGCTCGAGCGCGTCCTCGAGCGCGATCAAGTCCACGTCGGGGCCGCCCGACGGGACCTCGACGAGGCTGAGCGAGATTCGCTCACGCTCACCACCGCGTTTCGCCGCCGCGCGATCCCGCGCGTGATTGACGAGGATGCGGCGCATCAACCCCGCGGCGACACCGAGGAACTGCGCGCGATTCTTCCAGTCGACCTCCCGCTGATTGATCAGCCGGAGAAATGCCTCGTGGACGAGGGCCGTTGGCTGGAGCGTGTGATCGGGGCGTTCGCGCGCGAGGTAGCCCGAGGCGAGGCGATGGAGCTCGTCGTAGACGAGCGGCAGCATCTGGTCGAGCGCCCCGCGGTCGCCAGCGGTCCAGGCAAGGAGGAGCTGGGTCTCGGTGGAGGGACCGGGCGGCGTGGCCGTCATGAGTCCAGATAGTACCGCGAGAGACAGGTGCGCTCAATACGTCTCACACCCGAATGAGGGGGATGCGCTCGGAGTGGTGCGTTACATGGAGCGATCGCATCGGCGCGTTTCAAACCTTTTTGGGTCTCTCTCATGCAACACTTTCGCTTCAATCGAGGTTGGCTACCCATCGCGGCGGTCGCCGCGGCAGTCGCCGGGAGCCTCGCGGCCACGCGTGAGCCCGTCCAAGGGGACTTTGTGGTATGCGTCGGTGCCGACCGCGTGCTTCGACTGGAGCCGACGGGAAAATGTCCGGCCAACCAGACGAGCTATCGCATCATCGATCTGGCCGGGTCAGGACCCGCCCCGGGCGGGGTCTCTTCGCTGGAAAAGCGCCTGGCGAGTCTCGAAGCCTTCGTTCGGGACGTGGGGCAAAAGACCGGCAATGGGCGGAAGATCACGGCGCCGTTCGAGGTCACGGATGGGAATGGCAAAACGATCTTCGCCGTGACCACGGAGCCTCGTGGATTTCAGCTCTTCCTCGCGAACGGGCAGCCGGTCGCGGTCGTGGCAGCCCGAGCGGAAGGGGACGGCGCGTACTTCAAGGCCTTCAATCCGGAAAAAACACGAACCATCGCGGTGGGAGTGGTGGAGAACATGGCCGAGGTAACGCTGCGCGACGGGAGCGCGCTGCGCGGTCTGTTCTTCATCGACGACGGCGGCAAGCCGATGCTCCAGTTGAGTAGTCGCACGACGCCGGTTGCTACGCTCCACGAAGGGTCCGGCGGTGCCGGCCACTTGCAGCTTCTCAGTCCCGCCGGGACACCGACCGTCGAAGCTGGGACGATCGCGAGCGGCGTGGGCCTCGTTCGCGCCGGGCCGCGATTCACGTGCACCGGAAAAGGCGGACTGGCGGCGCCGGACTGCATCATGGGCCACCCGTAACGAAGCCGGAAATGCCCCGCCGACGAATCGACCAACGCCCGCGATGAGCATTTCGCGCGGGCTATTCGAATACGTCGTGATGGGCGCTGCCATCGCGGTCGGCGCGCTGGCCTTCCGGCGTCCGAATCGTGTGACGATCCCGATTGCCGTTGCCCTGATGTCCACGGCGGCGGCCACGGTGATTTGGGCGGGACAGCTCGCCTTCCCGCTCGTGTACTACATCGCACGACTGCGCTCGGGGTACCACCTGAGAGCGGCGCTCCTGTTCGCCATGTTCGCTACACCGCCAATTCTCTATTGGCGCATGCCGTGGCCGAGGCCAATGCCGGCCGCTCCGACAACACACGCTACGGCGGACATCTCGACTCTGCGCACCGTGAATCATGTCGGCGGCGGGCATCGCACGAACGGTCAACACCTCCGCGTCCCGTTTCAAATCGCGACTTTGAGCTTTGCTCGGCCGGGAAGCCGGGCGCTGGTGACGGCGACGGACACGGTGGATTCCGGCAGCGTGACGACGCTGCAGAAGCGGGCCAGAGTGGACGTCGTCTACTCACCGTTCGATCCGGGCGGCGCGCGCGTCGCGAATGCGACCCGGACGTACGCTGCCGACCTGTGGCGCTACGTGATGGAGCTGGTCTACGGCATTACCCTCGGCGTGGCCGTCGTCGTCGAGATCCTGCTGCTGGTGCGACGAGCGCTCGGCATCCGGTCGCCGTCGCGGCGGCGAAACATCGTGCGTGAGGGGATTTCCCGCCCATTCGGGCGTTGAAGATCAGGAACGATCGATCTCCAACCCGAGGGGCCTATGACGTACCGCGTTCTGGGAACGGCTCTCCTGCTCGGCATGTTCTCGTCGGCCGCCGCTCAGAGCACACCGCCCACCACTGCCACCGGCGCGCGCATCTGCATTGCGCCCGCGACGATCGAGTCAGCGCCGAGCGCCGCCGATGCGATGACCGCGATTCGCGACGCGTTCGCGAGCATACTCGCGGGACCCGGGATCACTCCCGTGCCGCTACAGTCGAAGCTCCAGTCGCTCGTGCGCGACGAAGCGAAGCAATCGAACTGTTCATTCCTCCTATTGCCGACGTTCAAGCACGTTCACAAAACCAGCGGTGCCGGCATGCTGGGTAAGGCGGCGCTCGGTGCGGTGCAGGCCGGCTCGTACGAGGTGGGCGGAGCCTCGGCCGCCACGCGCGTCGCCGCGGGTGCGGCCCGCGGCGCGGCCAATCAAGCGGAGTGGCACTACGCGTCCAGCGTCAAGACCAAGGACGAGATGACGCTGAGCTACCGGCTGGAGTCGCCGACGGGACAGATGCTCTCCGAGAACAAATCATCTGGAAAAGCGGAGTCGGACGGCGAAGACGTGTTGACGCCACTCGTGCAAAAGGCCGCCGAGAAAATCGTGTCGGTCGTCCAACCCACCCGCTGAATACGGAGAACGCAATGAGAACGTATCGAGTCGCAATCGCGATGATTGGTCTGTCATTCGCGCCGCGCGCGATGCGCGCGCAGAAAGACTTCGAAGGAACCATCACCTACGACGTATACACGAGGAGCCAACCGCACACATCGGTCGTGACGGCGAAGGGCATGCGTCTGCGCGCCGAGGGTTGGGACGAAGAAGGGAAGGGCCAGGAAAGCGGGACGGTGCTCGTGAACGCGAAGGGAGAACTGCTGATCGTCATCCCCGACCGCAAGATGTACTTGCGAGTCGGGAGCGGCGAACTGCGGCTCGACAATCCGACGCACGCGTGGACGTTCACAAAGACTGGGCGCAGCGAGACAATCCTCGGGAATTCGTGCGACTACTACACGATGCACAACACGAAAGCCAAGGACAAAGATCACGACCTCTGCATCACGACCTCAATGGGTACCGTCAGCATGATACCGGGAAAGACGTTCGCCGGTCCCGATGCTCACGCACAATTCCCGAGCGGGTTCGTCGTCCTCAAGTCAATGGACAAAGACGGAAAAGTTCTCGCTGTGGCGACGAAGATCGATCGCCACGCCGTGAATGATGATCTATTCGAGATCGGACCGGACTGGAAAGACATCAATAGCCTGCGGGGCGGGCGCCCGTAACGATGCGCGGGACCGCGATGGCAAGTTGGGCTTCGGCGGGGGCGGTGATCGTCGCGCTCGGCGCGTGTCGTCGCGACGCACCGGGTCCACCGCATGGCTCGCGCGATTCGGCAGTGCGAGTCACGGGCGCCTTGACGCCCGACTCAGCGGCGCCGATTGCCATCGCCGGCGCGAGCGGTGACCGGCTCGCGCCGCGAGATACGGATGTCCGAGGTGTTGGCATCGTCGACGGCGATTTGCGTCCCGGCACCGCGGCGTCCGATCCTGACTCGGCCGCTGCCGCGGTGCGCGAGGACGGCGGCGCTGCGCCGAAGATCCCGTCGCCAACGGGCATTCCGCTGGTCGAAGGGCTACGGCTCACGTCGGCGCTTCACTTTCCCGACGGCGACCGCGAGAACCTCGTCACGATATCAACAATCTCGAATGATGGTGTCGTCTACAAATGGCGAGAGCGGGAGCGACGCAGCGATGGGTCGCGCGGCGAACATTCTTTCAGCCGCCTCGTCAGCCTCAACGATCTCGCCGGCGCGCCCCGGCTGAATCCCGTGTTCGAGGCAACGGAGCGCAGCGAACACCCCGGCTTTACGGCGATGTCGCTGTCGCGCGCGGCCTATGCCCGGGCGAGCACGAACCCGCAAATACCGTTCACGATGGTGGCGTTGGAAAATGGACCGCTCGGCGGGCAGCTCGCGCCCCTCGGCGCAACACTGCTCACCTATCGCGGTACGTTGGCGCGCGTCGGCGCGCACTCCGAGACAGTCCCGGTGTTGCTCGATGGCGTACGCACCGACCTCCCCGCGCTCCATCTGCACGGGCACTTCACCCTCGCCGAGGACACGATCGACGCCGAGCTCTGGTTCCTCGCGGACACGGCGAACCCACTACTCCTCCGCTCGGTGTGGGGGCGCGATGTGTTCCAGATGATTCGAATCGACCGTCCGAAGCGTGCGACGACGGCCGTCGAAGACGAGTTGCGAAAGGACTGCCGCGCCGAGCTGCCCGGGGTGTACTTCGCATTCGCTAGTGCGGACCTCGAGCCTGAGTCCACGCCGGCGCTCATGGGTGTGGCGACGATGCTCAAACGACACCCCGACTGGTCTCTCGGAATAGAGGGGCACACGGACAGCATCGGTGGACCGGCCGCGAACAAAGCGCTCTCGGAGCGGAGAGCGGCCGCGGTGCGCGCCGCGCTTATCACGCCCTTCGGCATCGACGCGTCGCGGCTCCGAGCGAGTGGGTTCGGCGCAACGCGGCCCAGGGAGTCGAACGCGACGCTGGAGGGCCGAGCCCACAACAGACGCGTCGAAGTGGTGCGCCCGTGCGGAACGAATCAATGAGAAAACTCTAATGACCAAATACTCCTATCGTTGGGGCCTCATCGCCGCGGTCGCCATCCCGCTCGCTGGATGCAAGCGCGTGGAGGCTTCGGCGAAAGACGCCCCGAATGCCCGGACCGCCGGTCCGGCGTCCACGGTCGCTGGAAAGGGGTCGGCAGCGTCGGCTGCTGAAGTGAACGCACAGCCGGCCAATCCGGATCCTTGCTCGTTGGTCCCGCCCGAAGACGCCAAACGACTGCTCGGCCCATTGTCCGGAGCCCCGTATCGCGGTGTCTCGGCTGACGACACCACGCCGAGCAGCGACGGCCACGCGTGTGTCTATCCGCTCGTGCCCCGCGAGAAGGTCGCCGAGGGAAGTGTCATCGCGCTCGAGCTCAAGACGTCTGGCGCGGCCGGCTTCGAGACGGGGGCGGCATTAGTGGGCGGGCGTGCGAACAGCCTCCTCAAGTTCCTCGGCGTAGAGAGTGGTGACGGCGCCCAACACAACATCGACGGCTGGGATTACATAGGCGGGTATACCGACATTATGACGGCGCGCGTCGGGCACATCGCGATCAACGCCAAATGGACGCGAGCGCGAGGGGCCGCTGACTCGCTCGTCGAGATCATCGACATCATGCGTGACCACATTGCCGATCGGCCGTTCCTGTCATCGGAGCGGGGCGAATCGCGTTCCGACGGCGATCCGTGCTCGCTGCTCACTCGCACCGAGGTCGAGGCGGTGATCGGAAAACTCATGGTCCTACCGTATCGCTCTCGTGGTTTGACCGGCCTCGCCGACGCCAACGGGAACGGCTGCAGCTATTACACGGCGAAGCACCATGTGCTGTCGCTGATGCCGTCGTGGTCACACGGAAAGCAACAATTTCGTGTGCTTGCATCGCTGAGTCAGAACGTTCAGTCGAAAGTCGGCGGGAAGGGTGCGGACGTGGACACACTGGAGGGTGACTGGGACCAACGGGCGCTCGCCGTCACGGGCGATATCCTGTTGCTCAAAGGAGAGCGCCTGCTGCAGGTCTTCTATCGGGTATCCACGGCGACTGAAGCCGACGCGACTCAACTCGGTTCGATCGCCTTGAAGCGTCTTTCGGCGTCCCGATAAGCCGCGACTTTCTCGCTTGATCCAAGCGCCCTTTTTCGTTACTCAAAGGGGCGATGCATCCCGTTCTCTTCTACGTCGGTTCGTGGCCGGTACCGAGCCACGAGGCGTTCATCTTCCTCGGCGTTATCGCGTCGACGGTCGTGTTTTGGCTCCAGGCGGAGCGCCAGGGGCCATTCGACGAGCGGCTGCTCTGGATCGTGGCGGGAACGCTCTTCGCCGGCGCCGTGGGTGCGAAGCTTGGGACGGGATGGCGATACGTCACGGTCACGCACGACCACTCGCTCGTCGGGATTCTCGAGCGCGGCGGTCGAAGCATCGTCGGCGGACTTGCCGGCGCGTATGTCGGCGCGATCCTGACCAAGCCGCTCGTCGGGTATCGTCGTCGTACGGGAGATCTCTTCGCGCCGGCCGTCGCGATCGGCATGGCGATTGGCCGTATCGGGTGCTTGCTCTCCGAGCAGGTCGGCACTCCGACGAGCCTCCCCTGGGGGCTGCGCCTGAGCGACGAAACGCTCCGGCGCATTCCAAACTGTCCGTACTGCGTCCCCGGCGTGGCGCTCCACCCATCGTTCCTGTACGAGACTGTTTTTCACGCAGCCATGTTCGTTTGGTTGGTTGCGTATTGGCGACCTCGCGTCACTGTGGAGGGCGATCTGTTCAAGATCTATCTCCTCTGTTATGCCGTCTTCCGATTCGTTGTAGAGTTCGTGCGTGGGAACCCAGTGCTTTGGAACGGGCTCACGGGATCGCAGCTCTTTCTCATTCCTTCGACGCTCCTCCTGGCCGCGTACTTCGCCAGGCGGCTATGGGTCGACCGGAATCCACATCCACCCGTCGTCGCTCGGGAGGTTGCCGGATGAGTGAGACCAACGAACCCGCGGAGAGAACGGAAGCGACAAAAGAGCCAGAAGCGAAGGCAGCGTTGGAACAACGGCGTCCGGCATCTGCGCGGCCGTTGCTCTATGGATGCCTCAGCGTGCTTTTTGCCGTGCCGTTCGCCATCCTCAACATCCTGTTCGTCGTGCCGTTTGGACCAATTGGCGGGACGATCTGCGCGGCGGTCCTCGTCATCGGACTGTTCTTCGTGCGACGTGAGAACAAGAAGCCGATCGTCGGTGCGCTGGCCGTCGGGGCTGCGATCGCTTTCGTCCTTCAGGGTACGTGCTTCCTTATCATCGCAAAATCCACGTGAGCCTATGACGACGCCCGGTATGCCGCTGCGCGGCGATCGCATCCATCGATATGTCACGGCGTTCTGTCCGCATTGCCACGACGAGGAGCCGCATCGGCCGCTCCATGAGGTGCCGCGCCTTGCCGGATACCTTGCGGAACGCGACGGACGGATCTGGCTGGAACGTGGTTGCGCGGTGCATGGCCGTATCTCCACGCTCTATGATGAGCATCCCGAGATCCTGAGCTATCTCGAGGAGTGGACGGCGCCGACCAAGCGTCACACGCCCGACGCGATCGGTAATTGGGACGCGGCGCCCGCCGCGTATCTCCGTGGCCTCGGCGAGACGCAGACACAGCACACCTGCATCCTGCTCGAGGACATCACCGCGGCGTGCAATCTCACCTGCCCGACGTGCTTTGCCGACTCGTCGCCGAGCCGGGCGGGAACCGTGCCGGCCGATCGCGTTCTGGCGAACATCGACCAGCGGCTCGCGCGCGAGAACGGCCGGATCGACGTCCTGATGTTGAGCGGCGGCGAGCCCACGCTGCACCCGGACTTCGAGGAGATCGTCGAGCGGGTGCTCGAGCGCCAGGTGGTCCGCGTTCTCGTGAACAGCAACGGCATTCGCATCGCGAAAGACGATGCGTTTCTCCGATTTCTCGAGAAGCACAATCGCCGAGTCGAGATCTACTTGCAGTTCGACGGCTTTCGCCTCGAAACCCACCGCGCGCACCGGGGCGCCGATCTGCGACGCATCAAAGCCGATGCGGTCCGGCGTTTGAGCGACGCCGGCGTTTTCACGACGCTCACGATGACCGCGGCACTCGGCGTGAACGACGACGAAATCGGCGAGGTCGTCCGGCTCGCGCTCGACACGCCGTTCGTGGGCGGCGTTTCGATCCAGCCGCAATTTGGGTCGGGGCGTTCCGCGATGATCGATCCGTTGAACCGACTGACGCACACCGGCGTACTCGCCCGGCTGGCGCCGCAGACGAACGGGCTGGTGACGTGGCGGGATCTCACGGCGCTGCCGTGCTCACATCCGCACTGCTGCAGCGTCGGCTACATGCTGCGAACCGACAAGGGCGAGTGGAAGTCGCTCGTCGGGATCATCGGGCACGAACAGCTCAAGGCGCGACTCGATCTCGTCGCGAATCGCATCAACGATCCCGAGCTCAGCGCGCAGCTCCGCCGCCTCGTCAAGGAAGCATTGCTCGGGCTCTTGAGCGAGCAAAGCTCGCTGACACATCCGTCGATCGCGCAACTCTTCCGCGACGTCTGCGAGAGTTGCGACCTTGGTCTCTCGACGTTGATTCGACTCGCCGGAGACGCGCTGATCGGCGACACGAAGCGCTTTCGCCAGCTCGTTGCGACACGAATCAAGCGGATCACGATCAAGCCGTTCATGGACATGCACACCATGCTCGAGGAGCGACTGCTGCAGTGCTGTGTGCATGTCGGCACGCAGCGCGGAGCGCCCGACGCCGAGCATCAATGCGCGCCGTTCTGCGCCGTGCAGGCGTGGGCGCCGCTGGCCGACACGAAGCTCGCCGAGCTCGCGCGTCGTGAGCGCACGCGGCCGCTGGTCCCGCTCGCGGTGGAGGTGTGACGATGGCCGCGTCTCAGGGACCCGTCCCGTTCGACCCGATTCGCCTCTGCGTCTACACCACGATCGCGTTGCTCGCCTGGATCGTCGGCGCACCGGTGATGATGATGGCGATGAGCGCGCTCGGTCTGGTAGCCTACTGGCGCGCGATGCGCGACGGCCTCACGCGCAGCAAATGCGTGCTGCGAAAGCCGCGGTTGGTGCTGTTCTATCTGGGCGCCGTTTTCGTCGCCGGCGCCGCGGCGATCATCGTTCGAATCGCGCGCTGAGCCGTCAACGAAGCGTCAGACTCCAGTGGGAGCCGTCGGTCATACGAAGATCGATCGCACCGGCCGTCAGGATAGTACCGTGAGCAGCGCCCGCCGCGGTAACGGGTAGTTCGAACCCGGCCGTGCTGGACATCGTGTAGCTCTGAGGGCCCAGCGCGATCGGAGTTGGCGCTTGCTCCGTTCCCCCTGCCGGCGTGATCGCGACTGAGCCGCGCTCGACGTACTGCTGACTCGCCGTGTTGAATTGAATCGTGTCGGCGAGAACTCGAATGCGACGGCCATCCGGTGTCGTGACGACGACTTGCGGAGGAACCAAGGCGCCCGAGGCGGTCAGGACGTACTGGCCATTCTGGAGAGTCGGCGGAGGCGGAGCCGAAGACGCAGAGGGAAGACATGCCCCGCCCAGCGTGGCGAACGCGGCGGACGCGACGCAAGCAGTGACCGGAAGCCAAACGCGACGGCGCATAGTCTGAATTGAGCTCACTCGACTCGAATCTCCCGCCATCTGCCCTGCCTGAACCGCAGAACACTCAACGCGCATCTCGTCGCATGCCCCACGAAAATCGCGACCCAGATATCGATCGGATCGAGCTTGCTCGCGTGCTTGATCACGAAGCAAATACCGAGTGGCACGATGATTTGAGAGATGATCGAGATGACCAGCGGGCTCTTCGTGTCTCCCGTTCCCTGCAACCCGCCGGTATACGTCAGCGCGACGGTGATCAATAGTCCGGACACGCTGAGGACGCGAAGCAGCTGTACCCCAATGTCGACGACGGCTGAATCCGTCATTCCGAAGACGGCGAGCAGCTGGCGCGGGAAGAAGAAAAAGAACAAGCCTACAAACGCCGCTCCCGCGAGCCCGTACCGCGCGGCGATGTGAACGGCGTTGTCCGCGCGGTCGGGTTTTTTCGCACCGAGGTTTTGCCCCGCCACCGCCGCCGCCGCCCCCATCAACCCGACCGACGTCCAGGTGATGAGCGAGAAGAGCTGGGTATATGAGATCGCATACGCCGCCTGCGCGGCCGCTCCCTGCGCCACCGAGCCGATGAACGACAGCAACAGCACGCCGCCGATGTTCATGGCGATGCCCTGAAATCCGGTCGGCAAACCGAAACGGAAGAGTTGTTTGATGATGTGCAGGTCGGGCTTCAGTCCGGCGCCACGCGGGAATTCGACGACCCAACCGCCGTGCCAGAGCTTCCACACCGAGTAGATCGCGATGATTCCCGACGCCGTCGCTGTCCCGATCGCCGCTCCGGCCGTGTGAAATGCCGGAATCGGACCGAGTCCGCGAATGAGGATGACGTTGAGCACGATGTTGAGCAGCGTGATCGACACACCGAGGACCATCGGCGTGCGAGCGTCTCCCGCCGAGCGAAGGGCACCGCCGAGCATGAAGAACACCATCTGACCGATGCTCGTCGCGAAGATGATGCGGAGGAAGGGAAGCGCTTCGGCCTGTACCGCCGGCGACGCGTTCACGAAATCGAGCAACCAGGGCGAGATGAGGTATCCAATCGGCGCGATGATCGCCGACAGGCCGATCGCCGTAATGAACGCGTTATAAACCGCGCTGTTCACCCGCTCTTCGTCGCCGGCGCCCGCGAAACGGGCCACGAGCACGCTCATCCCGGAAAAGAGCGATGAGATGAACATCACGACGACGAGAAACATCTGCCAGCTGACGCCGATCGCCGCGTTCCCGGTGTAGCCGACGAAGTTGCCGACCATGATGTGGTCGACGATGCCCTGGAGCCCGCCGATGACGTTTGCGAGCATCGTCGGCCAGGCGAGCTTCCAGACGGCGGACCGCAGCGGACCATCGATGATGCTGCGGTCGTAGCGGCG
>JAICJQ010000212.1 GCA_025928335.1 Gemmatimonadaceae bacterium | reverse complement strand
GAGACCGACGGCAGCCGGTTGGATACTACCCTAGCTCAAGGCGCTGGCATGCCCGTCATCGGGTGCTGGGACTCTAGTATTGCGCACGAAACAGCGCAAGGGCCCTCGCAACGCGTTGATAGTAGAAAGTAAGTCCGCAGTCCGAGCTTGCTCTACGTTCGAAGATTAAAGCGTTCTAATAAACTATTGCCTCCCGCATGGACGTTATGCGCGTGACGGTGTACGGGTTTGCCTCGTCTGGCGGACCGGAGCGAGTTTGGCTTTGAGATCAGCGAGGCCGATATCGTAACGCCTCCGCGATGTGCGCATCGGTGATTCGGTCCGTGTTTGAAAGGTCGGCAATCGTGCGCGATACCCTTAGGACGCGGTCGAAACCCCGCGCCGATAAACCCAGCGTGTCGGCGGCAGAGGACAACAGCGTCCGCGCGCTTTCATCTACATTCGGCCACAACAGACGTCTCGGAGCCGTCGCGTTGACATGCATTCGGCTCGCTAGACCAAATCGCTTGCGCTGCATTTCACGGGCTCGTTCGACGCGAGTTCGGATAGCGCACGACGACTCGCCAGTACCAAGCTTCCCTAGCGTCTCGACCGGAACCGGCGTCAAGGTGACGTGCATGTCAATCCGATCCGCCATGGGGCCGGATAGCTTGGCACGATACCTGGTAATTTCTAGCTCCGAGCAGACACACGGTCGCCTCGGGTCGCCCGCGAACCCGCAGATGCATGGATTCATCGCGGCGATCAGAGAGAAGCGCGCCGGAAATCCCACGCTGACCGCCGCGCGCGCGATCACGACGCGTCCGTCCTCGAGCGGTTGCCGGAGCGCCTCGAGAGCGGCCCGCGGAAACTCGAGGAGCTCGTCGAGAAAGAGAACGCCGTTGTGCGCGAGGCTCACTTCGCCCGGACGGGGCGATCCGCCTCCGCCGACGAGACCGGCGGAGGAAATGGAGTGATGGGGCGCGCGGAACGGACGGCTGGTCACGCACACTCCGGACGTGGAGAGGAGACCGGCGACGGAATGGATCGCCGTGACCTCGAGGACCTCCTCCTCGGTGAGCGCCGGCAAAATCGACGGGAGTCGCCGCGCCAGCATGGTTTTCCCCGCACCGGGCGGACCGACCAATAGGCAGGCATGGGCTCCAGCCGCCGCGATCTCGAGGGCGCGTTTGGCAGTCTCCTGCCCAACGACATCGGCGAAATCGGCGTCGTCTTCGGTTACGGCGCCGACCACATGGCCCTCGGCGAGCGCCAGAGAGCCGGTTGCGAGCGCGTCGACGAGGTCGCGGAGCGTGGCCGGTGCGGCAAGCCGGAGACAGCGCACCAAGGACGCCTCGTTGACGTTTGCCGGCGGCACCACGAAGGTCGGTACCTTCAGTCGCGCAATGTGCCGCGCGACGGACAGGACGCCTCGCACGCCGCGGATGGAGCCGTCCAGGCCGAGCTCACCGAGGAAGACGACGTCGCTGACGGATGCCGCGTCGAGCTGGCCCATGGCGACGAGGAGGCCGATGGCGATCGGCAAGTCGAAGCCCGTGCCGACCTTGCGCGAGTCGCCGGGGGAAAGGCTCACCGTCACACGCCTCGCCGGAAGCTCGAACCCCGAGTTGGTAACGGCCGCGACGACGCGCTCTCGGCTCTCCTTCACTTCACCGGCCGGGAGACCGACGATCGTCCAGTGCGGCAGGCCGGGCGCGACGTCCACCTCGACACAAATGTCGTACGCGTCGATCCCGAGCACCGCGGCGGAGCGGACAGCGGCAAGCATGTGGAGACAGTAGGTCCTCGCTCGCGAAGTCCAACATCGTTCGATTGCGCCAGGCAGCAAACGCGTTCGGAGCTCGACCCTATTTCTAGTTCTCTAATCGGTCACCACCCGTTCGGGGTAGGTTCGGGGACTGGCGGGAGGTTCTGGCTCGGGGCGAGGCCGGTCAGTAGAATTGCGCATGCGCCTACTTCGAATCGCCGCGCCGGCCACGGTCGTCCTGTCGCTCGGGATTGCGGCCGGACTCTTTGCCACCGAACGACCGGCCCATCGGCGGGCACCGGCGGACTTCGACGCCCGCGGCGCGGCGAGCTACCTCGACGCGCGAATCATGTGGTGGCGTGGGTGGCAGAACGCGCGACGCGACCACGGGACGTCGTGCGTGAGCTGCCATACCGCGGTGCCGTTCGCCCTGGCCCGGCCGGCGCTGCGATCGGCGCTTGGCGAAACGCAGCCAACCGAAGGCGAGCGCCGGGTGCTGGACGACGTCGTCATGCGCGTTCGAATGTGGCGAGAGGTCGAGCCGTTCTATCCCGACCAGACGAACGGGCTACCCAAGTCGAGTGAATCGCGCGGTACGGAGTCCGTCTTGAATGCGCTGATTCTCGCGCGGCGCGACGCCGCGGCGGGCGTTCTCACCGATGACGCGCGCCAGGCGTTCGCCAACATGTGGCCACTGCAGTTTCGAAGCGGCGATCTGAAAGGCGCGTGGGCGTGGCTCAACTTCAAGCTCGAGCCATGGGAATCGACCGGCTCGTCGTTCTTCGGTGCGACGCTCGCGGCGATCGCGGTCGGAGACGCGCCCGGTGGGTATGCCGCCGACTCGGCGGTCCGCGATCGCGTCGAGGCGCTACGCGGTTTCATCCAGCGGAACGTCGACACGACGCATTTGTTCAATCGCGCGATGGCGCTCTGGGCGTCGGGCGAGCTGTCCGGAACGCTGACGACAGCCCAACGCCAATCGATCGTCGATGCGCTCTTCGCCGCACAACGCTCGGACGGGGGTTGGGCGATGGCGTCGCTTGGCCCGTGGAAGCGACGCGACGCCACGTCCCTCGACTCGGCGAGCGACGGTTACGCGACGGCCGTTGCGGCAATCGCGCTCCAGCGGGGCGGCATCTCGCGCGACGACGGACATCTCCGCGCCGGGTTGGCGTGGCTCGTCAAGAATCAGAATTCGTCCGGGATGTGGAGCGCCGCGTCGGTGAACAAATCCCGCGATCCGGCGACCGACATCGGAAAATTCATGAGCGACGCCGCGACTGGCTACGCGGTCATCGCCCTGAGCGGCCAGCGATAGGCGGCTTCTCGTCGCCGTACGACCGACAACCGATCAGGCCCGCCCCAGCCATCGCATCGCGCCGGAGACGTCGTCCGCGACGTAGGTGCAGGCGCTCAGTGACCCTGGCAGCTGCTGGACGAACGTGCGAGCCGCGATCTGGCTCGCCGCATCGCGAACGATCAGCGCGACCTTCCGAGGGCGGCTTCGTACGCTCGACACGTACAGCTCACGAAACATGCGGGCCAACTCGTTGGAGTGATCGGAAGCCTCGAGCTGGCCGCACTCGACACAGATGCGAGACCCCGGCGCGAGCCGACCGTCGTCGAGGACCTCTGTCAGGGCTTCCCCCAAGGCCACCAGGTCCGGTGCACGAAGCGAGTCGATGAAGGCAAGGCCGAGCTGCGTGTTGATGTCGTAGACCATCGAGTGGATCCGCCGAGGGATGGGGGAAGTGGCAGGAACCGCGTGGGCGCGAACGACGGGTGGGTTGCGCAGCGACGCCATCCTTTCACGAACCTCATCCACTTGGCAATAGCGAGGTTGGGCTGAGCGACGGCGTGAGGGCCACGTGATCGCCTCGCTCCTATTGTGACAGCGATGTGACCCGCGCGCCCTCGGTGCTGACACCGCTGCGCCCGACGGCCATCGCACTTTGCGAGGACTCGCTGTCGAGACGTGCAGCGTCTTGCGAGAGATTGGCGACCAATGACCGACGTCACCGCGACCGTGGGGTATTATGCTTTGAGTGAACGAATTATTTGACTCAACTAAATATCTATGCCACTTTTCGGGTATGCGCCTCCGCCACGACGTCGCCCAGGTCTTCCGGGATTACCCGCGGATCTATTTCGCCTGCCACCGTCGCCACGTCCGCGACCCGCAGTCCGCCGCCCTCGTCAGCTCCCGGCAGGTGAGCATCATGGATCATCTCGACGCCGACTCGCCGACGATGCTCACGGATCTCGCCGAGCATCTGGGAGTGACGCCGGCCACGATGTCGATCGCCGTCGGCCGGCTCGTCGAGCAGGGCTACGTCACGCGTGTCCTGGACCCGGTCGACCGCCGCAAGGTGCAGCTCCGCCTGACCGATGCCGGCGTTCGCGTTTGCGCCGCCAACTCCGTGCTCGAGCCGACGCTGGTCGAGCAGATGCTGGATCACCTGACGGCGGGTGAGCGCCGCGCCGCGTTGCAGGGCCTCGCCCTCCTCGGCAAAGCGGCGCTCGCATCGCAGCAATCGCGGTCGAAAGTGGTTCGTCGATCGCGCAAGGCAGCCTCATAGCTGTCTCCTCTCCACCCTTCGCGCTCGACGCCATGAAATGGGTCTTCATCGCCTTCGGAATCCTCGCCGCGTTGGTTCTTCTCGTCGCCGTTGTCGGTGCGATGTTGCCGCGCGATCACGTCGCTTCGGTCACCGCCCGCATCGCCGCCAAGCAGGAAGACGTGTGGACGGCGATCACCACGCCGTCCGCCTTTCCCGAATGGCGCACCGACGTGAAGCGCGTCGATCTGCTGCCGACAACGCCGACAGGACCGTCGTGGCGCGAACACGGGAGCAACGGCGCCATCACCTTTGCCGTGGAAGCGTGGGAGCCGCCGAGCCGCTACGTCGCTCGCATCGCCGACCGGGGACTGCCCTTCGGCGGAAGTTGGGAATACCGAGTCGACCCGGACGGACCCGCGGGCGCGCGGGTGACGATCACCGAACGCGGCTCGATCTACAATCCGATCTTCCGTTTTGTTTCGAGATTCATCATGGGCAATACGGCCAGCATGAAGACCTACCTGAAAGCACTGAGTCGACGTTTCGGCGCCGAAGCCGCGCCGGAAGACGTGCCGATCACCGGGGGTGCGCATGGGCTATGAGGCAAAATGCCGCGTCCAGGTCGACGACGGCTCGGGCAAGCCACGGACCGCCGAAGCGACCGTGCTTCTCGAAACCGATGACCTGGTGGTCCGCGGCGGCGCACGCATCAAGGTTCCGCGGCGCGACATCAAACAGGTCGCCCGTCGCGGAGGCGTCGTCACCGTCACCGCGCCATCCGCAACCGTCAAGCTTACGCTCGGTGAACCGGCGGCGACGAAATGGGAACAGAAGCTCAAGGAGCCACCCAAGCGTCTGATCGATAAGCTCGATGTGAGGCCAAACGCCAAGGTCTGGTTGCTCGACCTGGCGCAACAGGAGCTCGAGTCCCAGATCGAAGAACGAACAACCAACGTCTCCCGCGAGAGCTCGGCGCGCGAGTGCGATGTCGTCTTCGTCGGTGTCGAGCGCGACGGCCAGCTCACGCGCATCGAACGCGCCGTGAAAGGCATGTCGGACAACGGCGCCATTTGGGTGGTTCATCCCAAAGGCCAAGAGGGGGTGTCCGACATCGCTATTTTTGAGCAAGCGAAATCTCTCGACCTGACCTACACGAAAGTGGCAAGAGTCTCCGACACGCACACCGCCGAGAAGCTCGTCCGACCGCGCGCGTCGCGCGGCAAGAGTCGCTGACGCATGAGCGACGGCTCGGCGCTGCTGCTCTACGACGGCACGTGCGGCTTCTGCGCCGAGAGCGTGCAGTTTGTGCTCCGGCACGACCGGCGGCGCCGAACGCTCCGCTTTTCGAGCCTACAGGGGCCGACAGCGCTCGAGATTCGCGAGCGACACCCCGAGCTCGACGTCGTGGACTCGGTGATATGGTTCGAGCCCGCCGACGCGGCGAACCCCGAGCAAGTACTCACGAAGTCGTCCGCGGTCCTGCGCGTACTCCGCTATCTCGGCGGCGTGTGGCGCCCCCTCGGAATCCTCGCGGCCGTCGTGCCACGCTTCCTGCGCGACGCCCTCTATGATCTGATCGCGCGGCATCGCCACCGCCTCGTTCGCGGCGGCCCGGCGTGCCTCGTTCCGACGCCCGAGGAGCGCGGTCGCTTTCTGGACTAGGGCGCGGCGCGAATTTCCGGCGGTGCGGCGAGAAAATCGCGCACGGCCTCGAACACACGATCGGCGTGGCTGACGAAGATCCAATGGTGGCCGCCGTGGATCTCGACGACGCGCGACCGGCGCACCTCACGCTTGAACTTCTCGCGGAGCGGACGCTCGGCCGCTTCCACGCCTTTAAGCAAATCACGATACTCGGCGGCGTTTGCCGTGTCGCTCCGCTGCCAGGGCTCGAGCTGCGAGACGGAATCGGTGATCGCGTAGATCGCCAGCGCCGGGACCTGGATCGCGGCGTAGTCCGGGTGTTCTGGTGCGATGGACTGGTAGGCCGGGGTGATCTCTTCCTGCCACCCGTCGTATCGGTAGCGCGTTCGGATGTCCGACTCCGGAATATCGACGCCCCGTGTGCGATGTACGAACTCGACATACGCCGCCGGTGTGCTCGTATCCGCGGCAAGCGGTGTCGGCGGACCGGGGACGTTCGGCGGGGTCGGAAACACTTCCTGCAGCGCCGAGTCCGCGGCGATGCGATCATACGCGGCGTCGAGATAGACCAGGCTCGTGACGCGGTCGGGATATGTCGCAGCGAAACGAGTCATCTCCTCGCCGGCGAT
>JAICJQ010000078.1 GCA_025928335.1 Gemmatimonadaceae bacterium | reverse complement strand
GGAAAGAAGTACGGCATGCAGACGATGAACGACGGCTTGTACAATCTCTACATGAGCAAGACCGTCGCGCTCGAAGAAGTGCTTCGCGCGAGCCACGACCAGGCGGAGCTCATGCGGATGATCGGCATCTCGCCGGAGAACGACAACAAACAGTCGCCGGCGTTGGCCGCCGCGGGGGGTCGCCGGTAATTCGGACGCTGCGGCAAAGCAGTCGGTGGAGTAAGGGGTCAGACCGCGCCGCAGAGTCTGGCCCTTTTGTTGATCACTCAGTTCAAACTCGTCACGCCGTCTCCGCGCCTTTCCGCGGCTTCCTCCGTGCCGTTCATCCGCGTCTAATAGGCGGACAGAATAGTGGACTGCACGCCACGAGATCGGGCCGGCGCTCAGTCTCGACGCGGAGAACAGCACGGATTTCTCGGACGGGCGCGGAGACGGCGTGACAGGGAAAGATTTTTTACATCCGTGGCGTCGAGCGAATCCGCCGCGGTCCAAAACGTTTTGGTGAGCGGAGTCACCCTCGGTCGCACGTAATCTTCCGCGCGACGAATCGTCATCTGACAGTGGGCCAGCACGGCCCCGGGCGACGGGTGCCCTATCGCAGCGCCGAAGGCTTCCAGGGATTCTATGCCGACGTTCACATACACCGCGCGCGCCGTCAACGGCGACCTCAAGTCCGCGACCATCGACGCGCCGAGTCGCGACGATGTCATCAAACAACTTCGTCAGCTCAAGCTGAACGTCGTCAAGATCGATGAAGGCACCGCGAATCGAAAGAAGCGCGGTGGCGGGTCGATCAAGATGCGCGACATCGTCATCTTCACCCGTCAGTTCTCGACGATGATCAACGCCGGTCTGCCGCTCGTGCAGGCCCTCGACATCCTCGCGTCGCAGAGCGAAAACCCCGCGCTCAAGGAAGTCACGCGCCAGGTGATGTTCGACGTCGAATCCGGTAACACCGTCGCCGACGCGCTGCGCAAGCATCCGAAGGCATTCAGCGATCTCTATGTCAACATGGTCGCCGCCGGTGAGGCGGGTGGTATTCTCGACACCATCCTCATGCGCCTCGCGGTGTTCATGGAAAAGAACGACGCCCTCGTCCGCAAGGTCAAAGGCGCCATGATCTACCCCGGCGTCATCATCAGCGTCGCGGCGATCGCGATCACCGTGCTGCTCGTCTTCGTCATCCCGACCTTCGAGAACATGTTCAACAGCGCCGGCATCGAGCTGCCGCTGCCGACGCGTATCGTCATCGGGCTGTCGCGCGCCTTGAAGTCCTACTGGTACGTGCTCATCGCCGTAGCGATCGGCCTCTTCGTCAGCATCAAACGCTATTACGCGACGCCGGGCGGTAAGCTGAACATCGACCGCATGATGCTCAAGATGCCGGTGCTTGGCGACGTGCTTCGTAAATCGGCGGTGTCGCGCTTCACGCGCACCCTCGGCACGCTGATCTCATCGGGCGTCTCGATCCTCGACGGTCTCGAGATCACCGCGAAGACGTCGGGCAACCGCGTCATTCAGGACGCGATCATGGAATCACGCGCCTCGATCGCCGGTGGTGAAACGATCGCCGCGCCGCTCAAGAAATCGGCCGTCTTCCCACCCATGGTGATCTCGATGATCGCCGTCGGCGAACAGACCGGCGGCCTCGACGAAATGCTCACCAAGATCGCCGACTTCTACGATGAAGAGGTGGATGCGGCCGTTTCCGGCCTCCTCGCGCTCATGGAGCCCGTGATGATCGTCTTCCTCGGCGTAGTGGTCGGCGGCATGGTCGTCGCCATGTACCTCCCGATCTTTGACATGGTGAACGCAGCGGGCTAATTGCCTGCGGTCGGCAAACAGAGGGGCGCTCGACGATTCGAGCGCCCCTCTGTTTTCATGACCGTGACAATTCGCACTCAATCGGATCGCAGCGCGAGCGCGGGGTCGATCGCCGTCGCTCGTCGGGCCGGCAGGTACGCCGAGGCAGCTGCGACCGCCAGAAGAACGGCCGCCATACCCGCCAGCGTCGCGGGATCGGACGGGGTGACGCCGAATAGCATCGACTTGAGTAGCCGCGACCCCGCGATCGCGCCGACGAGTCCGGCCACGGTGCCCGCACCAGCTACCGCCAGCGCCTGTCGCAGCACCATGTTGCGGACTTCGCCCGCCGTCGCCCCGAGGGCCATTCGGACTCCGATCTCGCGCCGCTGCTGATTCACGACTGATGCCATGATGCCGTAGAGACCGACGGCGGCGAGGACCACCGCTGCGAGCGCGAAGATCGAGAGCAGCAACGCGTCGAAGCGCGGCGTCGCGAGCTGCGGCGCGATCAGTTCGTCCATCGACTGCGCGCGAACGAACGTCGCGCCGGCGCCGGCCGATTCAACGACGCGCCGCAACGCGTCGGTCGCGATCGCCGCACCTCGGCCACGCACCAGGAAGTATCCCTGCGCGGCCAGCTGGCGATACGGCCGGAAAATCGTCGGCGTGCTCTCGCGATGCAGTCGATAGTGGAAATCGGCGGCGACACCGACGACGGTCATCATCGAATCCGCGTTGTGGCTCTCGCCCTCGCGTATTCGCTTGCCGATCGCGGACTGGTTCGGCCAGAGACGACGCGCGACAGTTTCGGTGATCACCACGACAGGCGACGAGTCTTCGCGATCCGCATCGGTGAACGAACGCCCGGCGACGATCGGTACGCCCAGTGCTCGAAAAAAGTCAGGACCCACCGCGTCGAGCGCGAACCATGGGTTGGTCTTCGACTCCGCGTCGGACTGTGTTTGCGCCGCGTACCGTCCCATCCAGACGTTCGAGCCGAGGAACGGCGGTACTGCCTCTACCGACGCTGCGAGAACGCCCGGAATATCGCGCAGGTTGGTTGCGACACGGTCGTGCGCGGCGAAGTTTGCCGCGTTCCCGCACCGCCAGAATTGGGCGCTGTCGGCGGCAGTGTGCAGCCCCTGCTTCGGTTGGCAATCGACGGACATCTGTCGCCACGGAAACGAGACGTTGAGCATCGTGAGATGCTGCGTCGAGTATCCCATGTCGAGTGACGAGAGGCGCGCCAGACTTCGCACGAGCAGGCCCGCTCCCGCAAGTACGACGAGTGCGAAGGCGATCTGCGATCCGACGAGCGCCTGACGCACGGCGCGCAGACGACGGCCTTCCGTGCCGCCGCGTGAGTCCGACCGAAGGGGTGAGGCAAGATCGACACGGAGCGACGCCATGCAGGGCGCGATCCCGAACAGCAGGACTGTCACGCCGGTCACGATCGCGCTGATCCCGAGCGGGGTACCGGCCGCCGCGATCATGTCGACGCGCGGCAACCCGCTTGGCGCGAGACGTATCAGGGAGCCAAGCAGCGCTCGCGAGAGCAGCGCGCCAAGCGCCCCGCCCGCGGCGGCGAGGATGACGCTTTCTACCAACTGCTGCCGAACCAGGTCGACCGCGGACGCACCGATCGCCCGACGCAGCGCGCTCTCACGACCGCGGCCGGCGGCGCGAACGAGGGCAAGGTTGCCGACGTTCGTGCAGGCGAGAACCAGCAACAGCGTTGCGGCGGCGGCGAGCGCGAGCAGCGGCGCCTCGGCGTCGCCGACGACCATCTGGTGGATCGTGTGAACCTGTCCACGCAACGAGTTCGCGGCGGCGTACCCCAGCAGATATGGGTCGCGCGCGAGGAACGCGTCGAATTCCTGTCGCGCCGACTCGGGTGTCGCGCCGGGGGCAAGACGCGCCACGGCGTCGATGCTTCCGTATTCCGCGGCAAGCCACAGATCGACGCCCCGCGGATAGTCGAGTCCGGGCGGCGCCACGCCAACGACGCTGAGCGTCCAATTCATCTTCGGCGATCGGAGTTGTCGGCCGATCACCGCCGAGTCGCCGGCGAAGGCGCGCCGCCACGCGCCGTACGAGAGAACGACCGGTACCCCGGCGCCCGACATGTTGGCGCCCCACTGCACCATGTCGCCCTTGCGGAATAGGCGGCCGAGTGCCGGGCTCGCGCCGAGCACGGAAAAAAACTCGTCCGTCACCACGGCTTCCTGCAGCGTGAGACGACTCTCACCGTCGGCCATCGCTTCGCCGATGATGCGCCAGTGTGCGAGTCCCGCCACGCCGCGCGTCGCGGTCGAGTGATCGCGAAAGCGATGCATCATCGCGGGCGTGATCGGGACCTCGCTCGCCGCTCCGCCCGCGATGCCGGACAACTCGACGACACGGTCCTGCTGCGCCACGGGCAGCCGCTGGACGAGCACCTGTCTGTAGGCTGCGAACATTGCCGTCGCGATGCCGACGGCGAGTCCGAGAATCAGCACGACGGTCGTCGTGAATGCGGGTGCTCGGCGAAGCGTTCGCGTCGCGTAGGTGAGATCGCGTCGCAGGTGATCGAGCATTCTTGGTCCTCGCCGCGCGGGAACACTGAAGATAAGCTCAAGACACCCGACGCCCTTGGAACCCCCGAACGACGGCGCAGGTCTGCACCGGTCACGCTGGCGCGCGACATGCGCATGAGGCCGTGACTCTACCGACATCAGCAATGCAAGCCGAACCCCTTCTGCAGACCTCGGACGTCGTCAAGGAATTCATTGGCTTCGTCGCGCTCTTTTTAGGCGCCGGCGCCATCGGCTTCCGATACTTTGCGCTCCGTGCGCGCGGTACCGGAGCGGACCGCGCGTTCTACGATGACGCGGCTCGTCGCGCGGCGGC
Source organism: Gemmatimonadaceae bacterium (assembly GCA_025928335.1). Lineage (GTDB taxonomy): Bacteria > Gemmatimonadota > Gemmatimonadetes > Gemmatimonadales > Gemmatimonadaceae > JAQBQB01. The sequence goes on along the minus strand of JAICJQ010000078.1, from coordinate 13,502 downwards.
GATCGGCGTGATCGGCGTGGCCCTCGGCCTGTTGATGGCGTGGACAGAACTGCCAGGCCTCGCCACCCGCCGCCATACGACTGTCGGTGGGCTGATTGCTTCCGATCCGGCCACCATGATGCAGCTCGGCTTCCTCGTGCTGGCCTTCATCGGCTACGTGCTCGCCATCGTTCGCGCCGGCGTCGGCTGGCCCCTCGCCGCCATCGGCGTGGTGGCTGGGGCGTTACGACTCGCGTTCCTCGGGCAGTGGTCACGGTTGATCAATCCCGTGCACTCGTTAGCCGCCGGCTTTTGGATCGGGACGCTGTTCGTTTTGGTAGTGGCCGGCTTGAGCGCGCTCCTCGCCAACGAGCCACGCCCACGCTGGGGCCCGATCGCGTCCGACATGGTGAACAACTTCTCGCCCCTCGCACTCACGATGGGAGGCATTGTCGTGGCCTTCGGGTTGATCACCGCCTGGCGACACCTCCACGTGCTCTCCAATCTCTGGTCGACGCCGTACGGCGACGCATTGATCGTGAAGCTGCTGCTCGCGGCGACGGTGTTCGGCCTCGGAGCATGGAATTGGCGACGACAGCGGCCGACACTCGGGAGCGAGGAGGCGAGCGTATCGATCCGGCGCTCATCCATCGTCGAGCTAACGATTGCTACGCTGGTCCTGGTAGCGACAGCGATCGTCGTCAGCTTGCCGGCGCCAAAAGCGTGACGGCGCAAACAGCGTGAACGGCGGGGATAACGAGAAGAGCGGGATGACGAGAACGGCGGGATAACGAGAACCACGGGGATAACGGAACCACGGGGATAACGAAGAAGGCGAGAAAAATCGGGCAATGCGATAGCTCGGAGTTGACGGCTCCGGCCTATACTGGAATTCAAAGGGTGACGCGGCCCGCGCTAATCCGGTTGATCGTGTCGCCGTGCCTCCCCGCGACACACTGCGCGTCATCGACGCCGCCGAAGAATTTGTCGCACAGGTCAATCGCTCGGCCCCAGCGCGGAATTGGGTTTATGCTGGGCAACTCCGCCGGTCCGCAGGGTCGGTATACGCCAACCTCGTCGAAGGCTATGGCCGCGGTCCCGGAGCCGACAGGAATCGACTGTACGTGGTCGCGAGAGCGGAGTGTGAGGAAGCGTTGGGCTGGATCAGACAAGCGCGCAACGCGAACAAGCTCGCGGGCCGGGAGTTCTTCAACCTCCTGAATCGCGGGGTCGTAATCGTCCGCACGATCAACGGCCTAATCATGTAGCGACGTGCGGTAGTAGTGTCGCGGCCACCCCGTCGCGGCGCCCCACCCGCGGTTTCACGCTTTCTCGTTATCACCGTTGTTCTCGTCATCCCGCAGTGCTCGTTATCCCGTCGTTCTCGTCATCCCGCTCTTCTCGTTATCCCCGCCGTTCACGCTGTTTGCGCCGTTCCGCAGTACGTCCCTCACCCTCGGAATCACCTCTTTCCCGTACAACTCGATGCTCCTCATCGCCAATTCATGCGGCAACGCCCCCGACGTATACTTGAGATCAAATCGCCCCACCCCGAGCAACTGCACCGTTGCCGCGATCTTCCTCGCCACCGTCTCCGGCGAGCCGACGTACAACGAGCCTCTCTCCGCTTCCTGCTCGAATTCCGTCCGGCTCGACGGTGGCCATCCTCTTTCCGCGCCGATTCGATCTCGCATCTCACGGTAGTGCGGCCAGAGCTGCTCCCTTGCTTCCGCGTCCGTCTCCGCGACATGCCCCGGCGAGTGGACGCCGATCGGTAGGGCGGGCGCGCCGAATTGCTGCAGCGCGCGATGATAGAGCTCGACGTAGGGCCTGAACCGTCTGGGATCACCGCCGATGATCGCGAGCATCAACGGGAACCGATAGCGCGCGGCGCGAACGACCGACTCCGGGCTGCCACCAACCCCCACCCACGTCGTCAACCTTCCAGACTCGGTCGGCGGATACACGCGAACCTCGTTCAATGCTGCTCGCGTCTTGCCGCTCCACGACAGAGCATCCCCGGTCCGGTTCGACTCGAGGAGGGCGGCGAAGAGTTCCAGTTTCTCCTCGAACAAAAGCTCGTATTGATCGAGCTTGTAACCGAAAAGCGGGAACGACTCCGTGAATGACCCACGCCCCAGGATGATCTCGGCGCGTCCATTCGAGATGGCGTCGAGCGTCGAGAAACGCTGAAAGACGCGCACCGGATCGTCCGAGCTCAAGACCGTGACCGCGGTCCCAAGCTTGATTCGACTGGTCTGGCCCGCGATCGCCGCCAATACGATCTCGGGCGACGAGATTGAAAAATCAGCACGGTGGTGTTCACCGAGCCCGATAAAGTAGATGCCGAGTTGGTCGGCGAGCACCGCCTCGGCGACGACGTTGCGAAGAACCTGCGCCTGCGGAAGCAGCTGGCCGTTCTCGCGCGTCACGTCGCCGAACGTGTCCAGCCCCAGCTCGATTTGCGTCTCCATGGTCGAAGTGTAGTGATGCGGGGCAAGGCGCCGACGAGTGACAAAATTTTTGACTGCGTCCGCGGGCAGGCGGTGACGCGCCCCAGAGCCGGGCGTCCAGCTTGGGGACATCCACCGAGCTCATGACGCCTTTGCGCTACGCACTCCGCTCTCTCCGGCGGAGCCCCGTTTTCACGATAGTCGCGGTGCTCTCGCTGGGGCTCGCACTCGCCGTGAACACGACGATGTTCGCCCTCATCGATTCGGTCAAGAATCCGTACATCCCGTACGATGCACGGCCGGTGTACGGCGTGTCGTTCGTCGGCGGTGGCCGGCCGTGGCCGACGGCGATCGAGCGACTCGACGCAGTGCAGAAGGGCCTTCATTCCGCGGATTCGATTCTTTCATACAGGGTCGCGCCGCGCCTCGTCCAGGCGGGAACGAACTACGAGGATCAGTACATCGCTGCTGTCCCGCCGCAGCTGTTCGACATGGTTGGCGTACGGCCAATGTACGGCCGCACGCTCAACGCCGGCGACGAACGGCCAGACGCCGCTCCTTCCGCCGTCATCAGCTTCACGCTGTGGAACCGATTCTTTCGCGGGCACCGTCCAGGTGAACCCGTTTCGCTCACCGTCGGGCCGACGAGCTACCAGGTCGTTGGCGTCATGCCGCGCGGGATGCATTTCCCCTGGGACACCGACGTCTGGATCCCGCTTGCAACGTTGCCTGTCGATTCGGCGTCGCGAACGATCGGTCCACTACCACTAGTCCGGCTCCGGCCGGGCGTCACGCGGCACGCGGCAGAGATGGAGCTCAGCGTCATCGCGACGCAGCTCAGCAAGACCTACGCGCGCGGAAAGACGATCGGTGGTCGGCTCACCGGACTGCGCGAGGTCAACCGCGACCACGGGCTCGACGGCTTCAGCAAATACATGCTGATCGTCGTCGCCGCGGTGCTGCTCATCGCCTGCGGCAATCTTGGCACGATGCTGCTCGCTCGCGGCATCGCGCGGCGCCGGGAGATCGCGATTCGCGTCGCGCTCGGCGCCAGCCGTCGCGTGATCGTTGGTCAGGTACTCACTGAATGCGGCCTCGTGATCGGCGGTGGTGTCGTCGTCGGCCTCCTCCTTACGCTCTGGGCAACCTACCTCCTTCCTCATTACGCGACGCCATACGTGCCGAGCATCGGAGACCTTCAGCCGATGCCGAGTTGGCGTGTGTTTTCCTTTGCCGTCGTCGCGGCGCTACTGACCCTGGTGCTGGCGGGTGCGTTGCCCGCGAGGCGTGCCGCGGCAACCGATCCCGCCGAGCCGATGAAAGAAGGGGCCGGAACCAGCACCGGACGCAACCGCGATCGTTACAGTCCACTCATCATCATCGAAGTCGCACTCTCTACCGCGCTGCTGATGAACGCGGGCCTGTTCATCATTCTTCTCGCGCACTACACGACGTTCGACTTCAGCTACGCGGCGAAGAATCTTCAAACGGTCTCGATTGACGTGGGCGGAAAGGCGATCGCCGCCGACTCGGCGGTCGGACGATTCTTCGACGACCTCGAGGTGCGCGCCGCGCACCTGCCCGGCGCGCGCGCGGCGACGACGGCCGGCTTCCAGACACCCGAGGGACGAATCGTGTATGGAGAGGGGGGTGCCGGCGGCCTCCGCTGGCTCAACTCGAAGGGCTACAACACGGTCAGCCCGACGTACTTCACCACGATGGGCATCCCGATCGTCGATGGTCGCGGCTTCGAGCCTGGCGATCGTGGCGTTGACGCAACGGTGGTTATCGTCGACGAAGTCGCGGCACGTGAGCTGTGGCCGGGAATCGCCAGTCCCGTTGGCCGCATGATCAAGCTCGGCGACATCAAGTCCAAGCAGCCTTGGGTGCGCGTGGTCGGTGTTGCGCGCGCGACGGATCTTTTGCCACGCAAGGATCGCGATCTCCCGCCCGAACCGCAGATCTATGCCCTGTTCGGCCGCGATGTGAACCGGATGCGGAATCTCATCGTGCTCGGCGACGGGCAGGGCGGTCAGCCTGGACAGGCCGCGTTGAGTCTTGCCATTCGCCGCGAGATCGAATCGTCGGCGCCGTGGGTGCGGTCACCGCATGTTCGTCGATGGCTCGAAGGATACGAAAGTTCACGCAACACGACGGCGTTCATCGCGTCGCTGTTCACGGCGTTCGGGCTGTTCGGCCTCGCACTGTGCGCCGTCGGATTCTACGGAGTACTCGCCTACGTCGTCTCGCGCCGGCTGCGTGAGCTCGCGATGCGCGTGGCACTCGGCGCGCGGCGGCGTGATCTCGTGCGAGTCGTCATTCGCGACGCGACGGTCACCGTGCTCGCCGGCGTTGGAATTGGTGCTTTCCTCGCGCTCGGGGCCACAATGGGAATGGCTCAAGGCATGTTCACTCTGCACTACGAGCTACTGATCGCGCTCGTCGGCGCGGAGGCGGCGCTGTTCGTCACCGCGGTCTTGGCCTGTATCGGTCCGCTACGTCAGGCGGTGCGCGCCGATCCCGTCGCGGTGCTTCGCGCGGGCTGAGCGTTAGCGCAGGTGTGCAGCGAGAGCCGGCACCGCGGTGCGCAGTTCCTTCGCGGCCAGTCCGGCCATGAGCTCCGCGCCGAGCGGACGGAAGTGCGTGTTGTCCTCGATGCCGTTCGGATAGTTCGGATTCTCGCCCGGCCTCAGTTGCAGGAAGACAGCCCGAGACGAGTCCGGGCCGAGTCGTGACAAGACGTCGCCGCTCGAGCGATGCATGTCGATCAGCGCCACTTTGCGCTCGGCGGCGACGGCACGCACGAGGTCCGGGTATTCGCCGTGCGTGTCGACGAGATGGCCGGCCTCGTCGAACTTGCGACGGCGCACCGGCGTGAGCAGCACCGGCGTCGCGCCTTTCGCCCGAACGTCGTCGACCATGCGCGCGAGGTTGGCGCGAAAGTCCGCGGGTGGCGTGTAGCGATCTGTCTTGTCAGGCGACTCGTCGTTGTGCCCGAACTGGATGAAGACGTAGTCGCCCCGCTTCACGCTGTCGACGATCGCCTGCCAGCGATGTTCGGCGATGAATGTGCGCGTGCTGCGTCCGTTCATCGCGCGGTTCGCGATACGCACTTCACCGGTCCGAAAGAACTGACCGAACGACTCACCCCAGCCGGTCTCGGGACGCTTGTCCGGCTGCTTCTCCGCCATGGTCGAGTCGCCCGCCATCCAGATCGTGATCGGGTCGGGGGCGAGCGCGATCGATGGCGCGAACACCAGTGCGAGCGAGAGACCACGAAACTTTGCGAGCGCGTTCATGCCGCTAAGATACGCCGCCCTTTCGCGCCGCGCGATCAGACCGCGACCGTCAGCGCCGCCCTCAGACCACTTGTCAAAGGCCTCGTCGATCCATGGCTGCGCCCGTCGAGCGAAGGTCGCGGTGCAGGCCGCCATGGTCGTCGTTGTCGTGTTCGTCGTGAATGCTCATGAAGATTTCTAAACGTGGGGAGTGGTTGTGCTCATAGACCCGTATGCCGGCCAGGACCCTGAGCAACGCGAGCAAATCGGTCGAATCGGGCGCGGCTCTTGCCCGCGTCACGTCTGCTTCGATGACTGTCGTTTCTTATGCATGGAGGTGGAAGGTGATGGCATCGTTCGGTCGGCCGATCGTCTGCGCACTCGTCGTCTGCGCACTCGCGGCGTGCTCGTCCAACCAGGGATATGGCTCCGGTGCGTCCGCCGCGGGAACGGTGAACCTGGCGGCGTATCCCGCGCCGGCACTCAGCGCGTCAGAAGTGCAACTGCTCCACGGTATGTCCGACGCGGACATCCTCGGACACTTCATCACGGTGGACTCGATGGAGGTCGCCACGGCGGACTCGGCGCTCCGCATCGTGAAGACGGAAGCGGTATTGCAATACGCGCGGCTCATGCACAACACGCACGAGGAGAATCTCAAGCGCGATCGAGAACTGGCTCAGCAGACGGGAATCACGCCGGTGAAGATGTTCGGCGGGCTCCGTGCGTCGCACGTTGCGGCGTCGCTCGACTCGATCAGGCAGGCGTCGGATCTCAAGCTCGACTATCACTACATCATGTCGCAGATCGAGTTGCACCAACACGTACTCGCCGAGCTCCAGGAATTGCGCGGCGTGGCCAAGAATCCCGCGGTCGTGCAGCACATCGACGCCTTGATGCCGGTGGTCCGCGACCATCTCGAGCGTGCACATGCCCTCGCGGTCGAGCGCGGCTACGAGAAAAAGCGCGGCTAAGGCATATTGACACCATTGTTGTACCAGTACTAGACTACCTGGCGCCGACCCCGCGCGCGGCGCCAGGGCCGGCGTAGACTTTCTACGGTGCCGTAACGAGGACCGTATCATGCGCGTCGGCGATTTTTCTGTCGAAGTGGTGCCCTATCGAGAGGGGCGCGTTCGCGAGCTCGATTCCGGACACGTCCTCGCTCGTCCCGGGCAGGTCTACCGCCTGCGCCTTCGTAATCACGGGCCGCTGAACGCCGTCGCCGCAATCGACATCGACGGCAAGTCGGTGACGGATAGCGGTCTGGTGCTGCGCCCATGGAGCGTCACGGAGCTCGAGCGCCCGGTCCGCAACGGCGAACAGGGACGCTTTACCGTCATCGCTGAGGGAAATGAACGGGTCTTCGGTCCCGACGGTGGCCGCGATAACGAAGCCCTTGGCGTGATCCGCACCGCGTTTCGCCGCGAGCTGCCGCGCGCGTCGTCGCTCGACGATGTGCCGGATCACGTCGCCTCCTTCGACCGACCGGCCCCCCGGACGTTTGACCCGGAGCCGCCGCGTCGTCCATCGCGCTTCTCGCCGGAATGGTCACCGCCGATGAACGTGGCCGGCGCGCCTTTGGTCGACCGAATTCCTGCGCATCGGCGGCGGCTCGTCGAGGAGAGTATCGAGAGCGCGGCCGGCACGGGCCTCACGGGCCAGTCGGATCAGGAGTTCGTTCCTATGCATCTGGGACCGCTCGAGACCGAGGCGACGGTCATCACGTTGCGCATCACCATCGGAAGCGAGGCCGCGCTGCAAGACGATTCGCCGCGTGCACTACGCTCCGATCGTGTGCCCGAGCGGCCGGCGGCGCGTCCTTAGCCGATGCGAACCACCGCAGCTTCCACGCCGCGTCGTCGCGCACTCCCTCCGCGGAGCACTGATCCGCGTCGAGTCTCGGCCGAGCGCGCGGCGAGCGATGAGCTCGAGACGTGGCGCGAACGAGCTATCCCGGTCGCGAACGCCCCCCTCGAGGCGGACGATCTCGTTCAACTGCTCCGTGATTGCGTCGCCACGCTCTCTCTCGACCCCGCGATCGCCGCCGATTTCACGGTAGCGACGGTGCATTACTATCGCCGAAAGGACATCATCGACCCGCCGGACGGCCGCACCGCCGCGGCGCGGTACGACGTGCGTCACGTCTGGCAAATCGCCGCCGCCCGTCTGGCCGGTTTCCTGGGACTCCTCACGTTAGCCGAGGCCAGAACGGCAATGCGCGGGATGGCGACGCCTGAATTACTCGGCTTTCTCGCGGCGCGCGTCGTGGATGCTCGTGCGCGCACTGCTTTGCGCACCGCTCCGGCATTGCACGTCGCTCGGCCCTTGCACGCCCCGACGTCGGCGCGCCGGGCTGTCTTCGACGCGGTCGTGATGTCGCTCACCGGCGACGCATGGTGCATCATCCCGCGCGATCACGCGGCGCATCGCTCACCGGACGCCGCGCGAGACCTCGTCAACGCGCTCGCCGCCGCATTTCATCTCGATCCCACACGCTGAGGTTTGCATGACCACGATGCACGTGCCGTACATCATCGAACGCTCGCCACGCGGCGAACGGACCTATGACATTTTCTCGCGGTTGTTGATGGATCGCATCGTCTTCCTCGGTACCCCGGTGAACGATGACGTCGCGAACATCCTGATCGCGCAACTGCTCTTCCTCGAGGCCGACGCGCCGGGGAAGGAGATTCAGCTCTACATCAATTCGCCGGGCGGAAGCGTGCCTTCGGGGCTGGCGATCTACGACACGATCCAGCACATCAGCTCACCGGTCGCGACGACATGCGTCGGAATGGCGGCGAGCATGGGCTGCTTTCTGCTCGCGGCCGGGAAGAAAGGTCGGCGCGCGGCGCTTCCCAATGCACGCATCATGATGCATCAGCCGTCGAGCGGCGGCGCCGAGGGCTCGGCGTCGGACATCGAGATCGCGGCGAAAGAGATCTTGTATAACCGCGCCAAGTTGTTCGAGCTTCTCGGCAAGCACACCGGTCAACCGCTGGAGCGGATCGAGCGTGAGTTCGAGCGCGATCGCTGGTTCTCGGCCGCCGAGGCTCGACACTACGGGCTCATCGACAGCGTCGTGGAGGAAGCGGGCGCGTTGACCGCGGCCGTGGCGGCCACGCGCCAAGTGGAATCAGCGCGGTAGCGCGCGGCGCTAACGGAATTTTCCAACGGCGAAGCCGAACGCGAGGTACTCGCCGTCGAAGCCTCCGGCTTCCACGGCAGGTGTGTCGAGGGCTCCGACTTTGCGGACGCCAAGAAGGAGATAGCTCGTCATGTATTTGAACAGGCTCGCCTCGACCCCGACGGAGGGTGCGAAGTATGTCGCGTCCGAAGCACCCTCGGTCCGGTATTCGATGTTGCCACTCGCGTCGCGATGCGAGTAGTGATACAACGTCCTGAGCTGGCCGACACCCACGGATACCATCGGGTGGAAGATCGAGCTGTCACGCCACCGCTTTTGAAGTTCGACGCCGGTCCAATCGGCGTAGAGCGGCGGGTGGTAGGTCTGGCTCCCCGACGCGACGTAGCTCGTCGTTGGAGGGTTCCTATGGGTACCCGAAACAAACGCGGCTGTGTAGGAAGCCCAGCGGCAGAACGCGATCGCGATGCGTGCTTCGAGAATCCCTGTCGACTCACCGTTCCTGATCGCCGAGCCGCCCGTTTCGTCGAAATGCAATGCGGCGATACGCAAGTTGGAAAACAGCGTGCGCGATGCAGTGGCAGACGTGTCCTTCGTGCATGCCGCGACAGAGCTCGCCAGCGGAGCGGCCAGCAGTAGCAACGAGCAGAGGACTCTCATCGTGGGTCTCGGTGGGGAGGTACACAAAATATGTTCCCCCCCCGTTCGATGCACGCTACGTCAAGTGACGTAGCGCCCGGTGTGATCGACAGCCCGTTCAATTACTCGGCGACGAGAGTAACGGAGGGATCGACCGATGACGCCCGCCGAGCCGGGGCAAGACACGCCGCGACCGCGACGACGATAAGGACCAACGCACTCGCGGCAAGGGCCACCGGATCAACCGGCGAAATGCCGGAGACGAGGCCGCGCACGACGCGAGACAGCGCGAGCGAGGCGGCAACGCCAAACGCAATTCCCATCAGCCCGAGCAGCATTCCGTCCCGTACGACCGCACCGAGAATCGTCCGGGGAGCCGCGCCCAGCGCGATCCGAATGCCGATCTCGCGCGTGCGGCGCGCGATGTGATAGGCGAACAGGCCGTACGTTCCGATAGCCGCGAGCAGCAGGGCAGCGACGGCGAACGTCAGCAACAATGTCATATCGAAAAGGGGCGTCTTGAGGCGCGTTGCCATGAGCTCCGGCATCGTCTGGACGTTGCCCGGCACCAAATCGCGATCGATACCGCGAAGACGCTGACGGATCGACGGAACCAAGGCGGCGGGATCGACGCTCGTCCGGACGGCGAAGTACGTGAACGCCCGCGGCGACTGTCGATTCGACCAGAAGATGCGCGCCGGAGTCGGCGTGGACACGTTGACTTCCGGTATGTCGCGCACGACCCCGACGATCTGGAAGCGGGCACGGTCGTCGAACATCAGGATCTGCTTGCCGACAGGGTTCTCATTCGGCCAAAACTGCCTCGCCAGTGCTTCGTTCACGACAGCGACATCCGGCGTGCCAAGTCGATCGGTCTCCTCGAGCGAACGGCCGCGAACGACCGGCACTCCCAACGCCGAGAAATAACCGGGACTCATGTCAAACCATTCCGCCGGCGCGCGGTGGCTGGCGCCTCCCTCGCTGTATCGGACGTTATCGGCACCATCGCCGCTTCCAAAGAGCGGGCCGGCCGAAGTTGTCCCGACCGCCGTCACACCTGGGAGCGCAGCGATCTCTGTCTCCAGTCGTCGCCAGAGTCCGGCGACCGCTTCCGCGCGCGGATAGCGCTCCGACGCCGCGAACACGGAGAATGTGAGTAAGTGTTCGCGCTCGAAGCCTGGGTTCCACGCGGTGAGCGAAGCAAATGAGCGCGCGAGCAGCGACGCGCCGAACGTGAGCGTCAACGCGAGGGCCAACTCGCCGACGACGAGCGCACGCCCCAACCGAACGCTTCGACCGGACACTGTGCGGCCACCCTGGCGGAGCGCATTCGCCAGATCGGCACGCGCGACGCGCAACGCAGGAAATAATCCGAACACGAGCGTCGTCACGATGGCCAGTGACAGCGCGAACGCGAGCACAGTGCCATTGACGCGAACCTCGTCGATCCGCGGAACGCCGGCTGGCGCCAACGCCTTGAAGGCCGATGTCCCCCAGTAGGCGGCAAGAATTCCGAGGAATGCGCCCGCGACAGCGAGCACTACGCTCTCGATCAGAAGCCCGCGCGCAATCCGCCATCGGCTCGCGCCGAGTGCGGCGCGAAGCGCCATTTCGCCGCCGCGCGCGCTGCCACGCGCCAGAAGCAGGTTCGCGACGTTCGCGCACGCGACCAACAGCACGAGCGACACGGCGCCGAGAAATACGAAGAGCACCCGCTTCACGTCGCCGATCACGAGATCCTGAACCGACTTTACCTCAAGGTCCCAATGAGCGATCGTCGCGAAATGCTCGCGGCGCACCTCACTCGCTACGCGCCCGATATCGGCGCGAGCCGCCTCGATCGTCACACCCGGGCGCATCCGCGCGTACGCGACGAAGCCCCGCCAATCCCGATTCGTCTCATCGCGGGGATCGATGTGCAACGGCCGCCAAAGCTCAACGTTCTCGAACTTCGGAACCTCAAAAGCCTTGGGTAGCACGCCGATGATGGTCACTGGCGCGCCGTCGAGGTACATGACTCGGCCTATGACGTCGCGAGCCGATCCAAAGCGCGTTCTCCAGATTCCGTCGGTCAGCATCACGACGGTGCTCTGCCGTCCGATCAGATCGGAGCGCTCGATCATCCGACCGAGCACCGGCCGAGCACCGAGCGCCGCAAATGCACCGGGTGTAGCCAGGCCGCCAACGACGCTCGTCGCTCCGTCGAGCGTCGTCATGTGATACGGCCACGACCGCGCCACGCCGATGGCGTCCAACGATCGTGCCCGCGATGCGATGTCCTCGGCGTTGGGTGCTGAGATGCTGCACCGGTCGGCTCGTGCTGCCGGATGCTGCTCGCAGATCGTCAACAAACGATCCGGGAAGGGAAGGGCGAGCGGCCGGAGAACGATGCCGTTCACCACGCCAAAGATCGTCGTCGTAAACCCGATGCCGAGTCCCAGCGTCAGGACGGCGGTCAGCGTGAACAGCGGCTGCGCGCGCAAGCCGCGCACGGCGTGGCGAAAATCGGCAATCAGGTTGCGCACGACGATTCCTCCGCGAACGAGCTATCCGGCCATCATTGCGCTCACGCGCTCGAGCACGCGAGTCAGATCCGGTTTGTCAGCGAGCACCGGGAGCACGGGATCGGACCCCAGCCGCTCCATACGTTCGACAGCATTCTTGATGGTATAGTTGCGTGGATCGAGGGCATCATCGACCTCATCCCATACCAGTGGCATCGAGACCGACGCACCCGGAAGTGGCCGTACGCTGAATGGCGACACGATCAGCTGTCCATGTCGGTTCTGCAGGTAGTCGAGGTAGACCTTCACTCCGCGCTTGGTGACGTGGCGCGTGATCGTGGCGATGTCACCGAGCTCACGCAGGACGACGCGCGCCAGGAGCTCGCCCAACGTTCGGCATTGTGCATAGGTGAGCTGGCGGCCGAGCGGGAGAAGGATATGAAGCCCCGTCTTGCCCGTGGTCTTCACGTAGCTCGGGAGCTCGATGGATTCGCACAGCGCGCGAAAGGCCCGCGCCGTGCGAATCACATCGGAGAATGGCGCGTCCTTCGGATCGAGGTCGATGACGCACCAGTCGGGTTGCTCCAGAGATCCGGCGCGACTGTTCCAGATGTGAATCGGAATCGAGCCAAGGTTCGCGATGTAGAGCAGCGCGTCGACGCCGTCGCACACGAAATAGCGGATATCACGCTGGGTGTCTTCACTCCAGATGGGAACTGTCTGAATCCACTCCGGAGCGAACTCCGGAGCGTCCTTCTGATAGAACTGCTTGCCATCGATGCCGTCGGGGAAACGGGTCATCACCAAAGGTCGGTTCGCCAGGTAGGGAAGCATCCACGGCGAGATCGTGCGGTAGTACTCGATCAGGTCGCCCTTTGTGTAGCCGTCGGTCGGCCAGTACACCTTCCTGAGGTTCGAGAAGGTGACGGTGCGCGCGGCGGGCTGGGGCGGGGATGGCGCGGGTTCGACGCGCTGCGCGTCGACGCCCGGACCGCTCGTCTCGCGTGCTTCGCTCACGGCGGGCGGCGGCGCGTCGCCGGACGCGTGCTGTCGCTCGCACTCGTTGGGCCGCTTGTCGTAGCGCATCCGCGCGAATGCCGCATGCCGAAGAAGGCCGTCCGGAGTGAACTCTCGAAAGCGCACCTCGACGACGTAGCGCGGCTCGACCCACGTGGTAGTCTTCGTATCAGGAATCTCTGAAGCCCCCGCTGGTGGATCGCAGGGCGCCTCCCGCCTGATGTCCGGACTCAACAGCGACCTGAGCTCGGCCAGCAATTTGTCATTGAATCCCGTTCCGACGCGGCCGGCGTACACCAATCGACCTTCCACCATGTCCGCGAGCTGCAGCGCACCGAAGTGGGCACGAGCTCCCTTCGGTTCGGTAAAACCGACGATCGCGAAATCACCGGTCGACTCGGCCTTGATCTTCAGCCAGACATCCGATCGACCGCCGCGATACGGTGCGTCGGCACGTTTGGCGATGATCCCCTCGAGCCCGAGG
>JAICJQ010000047.1 GCA_025928335.1 Gemmatimonadaceae bacterium | reverse complement strand
CTTGCTGCCGCGCACGACACGCGACGTCACGTTTTCGCGCGCGCACGCCGGCACCTTTGAATACTGGGCAACACTCGCCGCATGGCAGCGCAATGTACCACTGCCGCAGCAGGCAAAGCGACACGGTTTGATGCGGCCGCGGTTCGATTCGCAGCTCGTCGGCGCGTTCGTCGTCGACCCGCCAGGACCGGTTGCCAATGATCGGGTGTTCGTGATCACCGAGACCGTCGATCAGGCCCCGCCGATTCGCAACGATCCGCGAGGCATGCCGGGCCGAGAGTTCACGGCGATCAATGGACGATCATGGCCCTACACGGAGCGCTTGCATTACACCGTCGGAGATACAGTCCACTGGCGGCTGATCAATGCGACGTTCCAGTCGCATCCGATGCATCTCCACGGTTTTTACTTCCGCGTGGACGCGCAGGGGAACGCGGAGGCGAATGTCGATTCCGTCTACGCCCCCGCGCAACGACGCATGGCGGTCACCGAACTGATGAAGTTCGGAGGCGACACGAGGACGATCACCTGGTCGCCGGATCGAACAGGCGACTGGGTGTTTCACTGTCATCTGGCGAGCCACGTCACGAAGCTGCCGCACGTCGATCAGCCCGACGACATGAATTATCCCGATCTCCACGATCACGGCGATCCGGATCATCATGCCCTCACCGGCATGAACGGCTTGGTACTCGGCATCACGGTCGGGGGAGTCGTGCAGGCGGGAACTGCCTGGCGCCCGGCAAAACGGCTGCGACTCTTTGTGCAGTCCGATTCCACGGCGAGCGATTCCGCGCGCCGCTGGGGCTACGTGCTGCAACGGGGAGAGGAGCCGCGACGAGACTCGGTCGAAAGTCCCGGGCCGATCCTCCTCCTCACACGAGGCGAGCCGACGAGCATCTCGGTGGTCAATCGGACTCCGGAGCCGACGTCCGTGCATTGGCACGGCATCGAATTAGAGAGTTATTACGACGGCGTCGCGGGGTGGAGCGGCAATGCCGGTCAGACCGCGCCGGCCATTCGTCCCGAGTCGACCTTCGAGGCGCGTATCACGCCGAAGCGCGCCGGCACGTTCATGTATCACACCCATTTCAATGACATGCGCCAGCAATACGGCGGCCTGGTGGGACCACTTATTGTCCTCGCGCCGGGCGAGACATGGGACGCCTCGCGCGAGCTGCTCGTTATGGTTTCCGACGGCGCTCACGCGAGCCTCCGCGTGAATGGTACGGCGGCGCCGGCGCCGCGTGACCTGAAAGTGGGTACGACGTATCGGATCCGCTTGGCCGACATCGCGATCTACCAGCAAAATCTGCAGATCCGCCTGGTGCGTGACTCGTCGGTGCTGCATTGGCGCGCCGTCGCGAAGGACGGCTTCACCCTTCCGGTGCAGCAGGCAACGTTGCGGCCGAGCGAAGTCGGCGTCGCCAGCGGCGAAACAGCCGACTTCGAGTTCACCCCCGACGCGCCGGGTGATCTGAGGCTAGAGATCGACCGGCTCGGCGCTTTCCGATTCCACGCCGCTATGACCCTCCGTGTGCGATAGCCCGGCAACCATCACGCTCACGCTGCCCACCTTCAGACAGCAGTGGACCGTTGACGGCCTGCAGAACTTCCCCAACGACAGCCGCAGCCGTCGCGGCGACTTGCGTCGCAAGGCCAAGGCCCTATCGTAAGACGCGCCGCACCGTTTCTCCTCTGCTCCGCTGCCCCTTTCCCGCCGCCTCGCAGGTCCAGGCTGAAGCCACGCCAGGGCGTCGCGCACTGATGCTCCATCGCAGCACGCTCCCATGGAGGATGGCACGCGTATTCCGTTGCGCGTTGTAACCTGCTTCGCGCTGTTGGCGGCGGGCGTCTCGCCGCTATCGGCGCAGAGTCGCACTGTGACGAGCTTCAACGGCGTATGGCATCAAGCCGAAATTCGGGTGCAACGCCCGGACAGCAGTTACATGCGCCCCCCGTTTGTCGGTACCAGAATCATCTACAACGGGCACTTCAGTCAAATCTTCTACGCTACTCCCCCACGCGGGGTCTCTGGACCACGCCCAGTCACAGCAGAAGACAAAGCCAAGCGGTACGACGACGTGACGACCAATGCCGGGCATTTCGAGTGGACCGACTCGACCTTCGCCGTGCATTTCGACTTCGCGAAAGGACCGGCAACCATCGGTACGTCGGTGAGATCGTTTTATCGGTTGTCGAGCGACTCGCTGTGGGAGACGACGCTCGCTCCGTGGTCGAAGGACAGCACGAAGATGGTGCGGACCACGGTCAAGTACGTTCGCGAACGGTAGTTCTGCCCAGACGGCGCGCCGTTCCGGTTTCAAAGCAGGATCGTTGTCTGTACGGTCGCGTTGCCAGAATACGGCCAACCTCGATTCGGAGCTCAGATGCGCCGTTCCCTCTTCGTTGTGCTGTTCGTTGTAGCGGCGTGCTCGACCGCCATGCCGGCGAGCTCCGGGACGGACGCCCAGCAGACTGCCAATGCCCTCGATTCCCTCGATGCTCGCTTCAATCGAGGGGTGGTCGAGAGTAAGGTGGACTCGATCGTGAATGTGTACTACGCGCCGGATGCCACGTTACTTGTCGCCGGTGCCCCGCCGATTCATGGCCGGGAAGGCATTCGCGCTGTGTACGAGGGATTCTACAAGACGGGCACTGTACGAGGACTGATCAAACGTAAGAGTCTTCTCGCCGCCGACTCCCTGGCAACGGATATCGGGCATTACGACTTGGAGATACGTTCGCGGACGGACACGTCCAGGGTGATCGCGATGGATCACGGCAATTATATCACCGCCTTTGTACGTCGCGGCGGCGCGTGGCAGGCGATTGACGACAGTAACGTCTCAGAGGTTCCAGCACCCGCTCCTGCTGCAAAGCGGTCGGGGCAATGACGAACTCCGCATTTCGTCGTGGCGCTAGGCTCTCGCGTGGGCGCGCGCCGCCACGGCGAAGTGCAGAAAATACTTGCTGAGATACGCGCCAAGATCCCGCTCGGCCGTATCGTCGAAAAAGACGCGGCAAAATTGCTCGCGCGCGCGAAGGACTTCTCGGCGCTGATGAAGCGTCCAGCGAGGATCCGACGCCGTGAGGTCGAAGAGTTCGAGGGCTCGACTGAGCGCCGCGTCGAATCGGTCCTGCCGGCCGTGACTGAACGCGCGAATCGCACGATCTACTTCGCTGCCAACATTCCCGAGCTGCTCCATCAGCGAGAACGTTCGCCATCGACCAGCGGAGAGCGATTCGTGCGCGGGAGAGTGCGTCATCGACGAATCAACGATTCCACGATGCGGCGAATCTCGGCTCGCACGGCCTCGTCCTCAACGCCCCGCGAGCGATTGCCTTGGGCCGGGCGCACGTTGATCATCGAATCAAATTCGATCCACGCATCGGCCGACTCGTCCGGATAGATATTGATGCCCCAAATATCGGCCTGCTTTCCACCATCATCGAGGAGCAGCGCTTCTTCGTCGGAGTGGAGCTCGCCCCCGATGGCCATGACGCCACGCCTGATATCCACCGACGCCTTCACCATGTCCCCGAAGCCACGCCGCGCCAGATCGCCTGCTTCAGTGAGAGTGATCGGTTCGCGAATGATTCGGGCGAGGTCGCTGTTCATCAGGAAAAGCTAGCCGAAAGTGGAGGCGCGCGAAGCCGAGCCGGCTCGAAAAAAGACAAAGGCCGCCAGTCATCGCACAGCGTGCCAATCAATCCAGAGCGTCGAGGTGCCTCACGACGCCGAGCAAGACGTTGGCGCCATTGACGCAATCCTGATCCCGGGTGAACTCGCGCGGCGTGTGGCTCAGACCATTCACGCTCGGCACGAACAGCATGCCCGACGGGCAGACGATCGCCATGTGCTGCGCGTCGTGTCCGGCGCCGCTGGCCAGGAACGCGGTGCTGAGACCGAGCGCGCCGGCAACTCGCTCGATCGCGCCGCGCACGCGTGGATCGGTCGGCGCCGGCGTCGTGTGCGTCGTGGAACGGAAGTGCACGGTCGTACCGGTGTCGCGCGCGATCTCGCCGGCGCGCGCCTCGATGGCCTGGTACAACTTCTCGACGGTCGAAGCGATGAGGTCGCGCAGCTCCAGCGTAGCGACGGCTCGGCCGGCAATGACGTTCGGCGCGCCCGGGTGCATCGTCAGGCGTCCTACGGTGCCGACGTGCCGGCCGGGGACCGACGTCACGACGTCGTGCACCGCGTCGACGAATCGGGCCGCGGCAAGGAGCGCGTCGTGCCGGTCGCGCATCGGCGTCGTGCCCGCGTGCGAGGCGACGCCGTCGAACGACACCTCCCAGTACCAGATGCCGACGATCCCCTCGACGATGCCGATGTCGTTGCCGCCGCGCTCGAGGACGCTGCCCTGCTCGATGTGCAGCTCCACGTACGCCGCACGGCTTCCCGTCGCGAGCACGCAGTCGTCGAGACGATCGGGATCGCCGCCGAGCCGGCGGATTCCGTCGCGCAGCGTAAACCCGCTCACCGCCGTGCGCGACAACTCCGCGGCGTCGAGCCGGCCGACCGCCGCCTTGCTTCCGACGATGCCTCCCTCCTCGTTTTGGAAATCCACCACCTCGAGCGGGTGACGCGGTCGACCTTTCCCTTCGCCGAGCGTTCGCGCCACCTCGAGCGCCGCGACAACGCCCAGCGCGCCGTCGTAGCGGCCGCCGTCCGGAACGGTGTCGGTGTGCGAGCCGATGACGATCGGCGGAAGCGCGGGGTCGCTCCCCTCGAGCCGAGCGAAGGTGTTGCCCGCCGTGTCGACGTGGACCGTCATCCCGAGCTCACGCATCCATCCGCGCACGACCTCTCGCGCCGCCAGATCGTCGTCGCTGTAGGCCGGCCGATGGACGCCGCCCGACGCGGTCGCGCCAATCGCCGACAGGTCGCGCAGCCGCGCGAGAAGGTTGGTGGCGTCGACGGATGACGACATCTAGCGGTCCACGTCCGCCGCCGGCATCGCGACGATGTCGCCGGCCGGCCGCGATACGGTTCGCCCGCGCGTCGCCAACGTTACGAGCGCGAACACCGCGACGTTCACGATCAGCGCCACGATGCCCACGTTCAGATCCTTCACGGCCTCCGGCGCCCCGGGGAGTAGCGAGGCCAGCGAGGTGCCCGAGAACGAGATGTATGCGACGGTCGCCTCGCCGGCGACGATGCCGGCGAAGGCCCCCGCCGCGGTGGCGACGCGACGCCGGCCGAGCGAGAGGATCACAGCGGGAAAGAGTTGCGTGACCAGGTTGTAGCCCATGAGCAGCAGGTTCACGATCGCACTCCCGCCGCGCAGCGTGAGGAGCACCGCGACGAGCGCGATGGCGGGCACCAGCGCCCGTGCCAGCACGGACACCTGGCGATCGTTCATGCCTTTCGTGAGTGGGCGGAACACGTTCTGCGCCAGGATCGTGGCCGCCGAGATGAGGATCATCGACCCTGGCACGAGCGCGGTGAGCAGCCCGGCCGCGCCGATCAGGCCGAGCATCGGCGCACTGAACGTTTCGCGTGAGATCCGGAGTAGTGACAGATCGGCGTCGGTCCCCGTCAGCCCCGGCACGACGAGCACGGCGGCGAATCCGGTGAAGAACACGAACAGGACGACGAGCTGATAGAGCGGGAGCACCATCGCGTTCTTGCGGAACACGTCTTCGCTCTTCGCCGTGTACACGCTGGCGAAGTACTGCGGCCACATGTAGAACCCCAGTCCCGAGAGGAGCACCGTCGAGATGAACCACGCGGGGCTGCTGCCGCGATCGGGGAGGGTGAAGAAGCCGGGTTTCGCGGCCTCGATCCTCGCGAACATCTCCCCGTAGCTCCCGTAATAGTGGAGCGGCAGATAGATCCCGATGCCGACGGCGACTCCGAAGATCATGATGTCCTTGAGCGCCGCGGTCCACGCGGATCCGCGCACGCCGGAAATGACGACGTAGACTATGAGCCCGATGGCACCCGCCCATACCGCCGCCGCGGGCCGCACGGAACCGTACGACGCTTCCGAGACGATGATGCCCAGTCCCTTGAGCTGCAGCACGAGATAGGGCACGAGCGCGGCCACGCTCACCGCGGCCACGAGAACACCGAGGGCACGGCTCTCGTATTTCTCGACGAAGAAGTCCGCTTGGGACACGAGCCGCCGCTCGCGCGCGAAGCGCCAGATCGCCGGCAGCAGGAAATACGACATGCAATAGGCGACCGCGGCGTAACAGAGGATGTACAGCGCCGGCGCGCCGCGGCCGTATGCCCAGCCGCTGCCGCCGAGGAAGGTGAACGTCGTGTAGATCTCGCCGGCCATGAGGAGGAAGACGAAGATGGCGCCGAAGCCGCGCCCACCGAGGCTCCACTGCTCGAGGCTCATCTCGTGCCCCCGGCGCGCGAGCAGCGCGAGCGCCACGGCGACGACGAAGAACAGTGCGATGATGGCGAGCGCCGCGTTCATTCGCGGCTCCGCTCGTCGGGCGCCGCGCGATGATCGAGCGCGTAGAGCAGCACCATGCACCCGGCCGCGAGAACGACCCAGACCACGATCCAAAGGAGTAGGAACGGGAGTCCGAGGACCAGCGTATGGACGCGATTCGCGAACGGGACGCCGCCGAGCATGCCGATCGGCGGGACGAGCGCGAGCCAGTGGTACGCTCGGAATCGAAGCGGCAGCGTTCGCGGTTCGGTAGGCGTCGCCAAGGTATCTCCGACTCGAGTGAGGCGGCGGTCCTCGCCGCTCGTTAATGATGCTACCCACCCGAGCGGCTCGCGAGCGGCGCTCCGAGGTTCCCGGGCCCCACGGGCCCAACCGACGGAGTGCCGGCGAATTTGGCACGATGAGCTACTTTACCGCCGACCGAGTCGGCGCCCACATTCACCAATTGGGCAATCCATGAATCGAGTAGCTGCCATGACTACGGCTCGATTTTCCATCTCGATCACGCTCCTGTCACTGGCGGCATGGACGCGAGCGCCGGTCAACAGCGCTCCACCTGTGGCGGCGCCCGAGCCAGCGTCTCGTGCAAGCGCTCCGGCCCCGGTCGCGCCGTCGGATGCCCTTCCGACTCGGCTGAGCGACGCGGAATTCCGGAAGCTGCAGGCGGACATCTCGGAACCGGGTGGCTATTTCCAGATCCGCGACAACTTCACGTCGAACGAGATGGAAGTGGGCGCGCTGTTCGCGAAGACTTACGCGCGCGTGGCCGACCAGCTGTTCAACCCGCACGGCTTCACCTTCACCGCCGACGAGCAGGAAACGCTCAAGTACGTCTACAACGCGTTCTACACCTTCGGCCCGTCGATCGCGACGCGCGGCTTCACCAACGGCCGCGGCGGCGCCAGCCGCGCAGCTTTTGTCGTCCGAGGAGAACCTTCGGATCCTCAAATCGCTGCATGAGCGAAACCTCATCGTGCCGTCGGGCGACTTTGGCGGTCCGAAAGCCGTGCGCGCGATCGGCGCGTACCTGACGCAGCATCATGGCACGCCGCGCGCGTTCTACGTCTCGAACGTCGAGCAATATCTCTTTCAGGACGGCAAGACTTTAGCGTTTTATGAAAACGTCGCCACGATCCCGATCGATTCGGCGAGCGTGTTCATCCGGCCGTACTCGATGCGCCGAGGGTTCGGGGGGTTCAGCGGTCCGACGCAGTCGCTCTGCCCGATCGGGCCGTTCATCGCGGCGGCCCGCGCCGGCCGGGTGCGATACAACGAGGAAGCGCTGGCCTGCGTGCGGTAGTGTGTCGGCCTCTCCTCCTCCCCCTCCCCCTTGACGGTCGAAAGGAGTGAACCCTATACTCCTTTCGAGTGTCGAAAGGAGAGAGCACGTGACCGATCGTGAACGCGACGACCTGCTTCAGGGCACCCTCGACATGCTCGTCCTCAAGGCGTTACAGCTCGGACCGATGCACGGATGGGGCATCACCGAACGGCTCGAGCAGGGCTCCAAGAGCATACTCCAGATCGGCCAGGGGTCGCTCTATCCGGCGCTCTACCGGTTGGAGCGGCAGGGGTTCGTCGAGTCGTCGTGGGGCACGTCGGAGAACAACCGGCGGGCGCGCTACTACTCACTGACCACCGCCGGCCGCGCCCGCTTGACCGAGGAACGGCAGGCCTGGCGACGGATGGCGCGCGCGGTCGAACTGATTCTCGCCATGGACTGAGGCTCTCTCCCTATGACTCCCCGGAAAGCATGGCGTGACCGTCTCGCGCTCCTCCTCGGCTTTCGTCGCACCGACGAGATGGACGAGCGCTTCCAGAGCGAGATGGATTTTCACGTCGCCATGGCGACGCAGAAGAACGTTCGCAACGGCATGGCAACCGACGAGGCGCGGCGCGCGGCAAGCGTCGAATTCGGCGGACGCCAGCAGTGGCGCGAAGCCGCTCGCGATGAGACGCGGAGCCGTTACCTCGAGGAATTGCTGCACGACGCGCGCTATGCGATCCGTAGTCTCCGACGCGCCCCCGCCTTCACCGCCGCCGCGGTCGCGACGCTCGCCCTCAGCATCGGCGCCACGACGTCGATCTTCTCGGTGGTGAACGCGGCACTGCTGCGTCGACTCCCCTACGCCAACCCCGATCGCGTCGTTGCGGTCTGTGAGTGGCTCACCACGAAGCCGATCTCCGAGTCCTGTGGCGTGGGCTCGTTCAGTGTCGCGAACTTCGTGATCTGGCGAAGTGAGGCGAAGTCGTTCGACGGCTTCGCCGCGTTTGGCGAGCGACGCGTATCGCTGGCACCGCCCAATGGCGAGCCGATCTCGGCCCAGGCGCGGATCACGTCGGCGGGGCTGTTCTCGATCGTCGGCGCGCGTCCAGCGTTGGGGCGCTTCTTCACCCCCGCCGAAGACGTGCCGGGCGGCCCGAATGAGATGGTCCTCAGCTACTCATTCTGGAAGCAGGCCTTCGGCGGCGACTCGAGTGTCGTCGGTAAGAAGGTTCTGATGAACACCATCCAATACGAGGTCGTCGGCGTCGGCAAACCGGAGCTCGTCGTCTACGAGCCCGTCGACGTCTGGCTCCCGGCGCGCTTCAGCGACGCGCTACGAACGCAGCCCGGCCGGAGCCTGCGTACGCTCGCACTTCTCAAGCCCGGCGTGAGCGTCGAGCGGGCGACGGCCGAGATGAAGCGGCTCGCCGCGCAGCGTGCGCAGGACGAGCCGCGGTACAATACGAACATGACGGCATACGTCACGCCGCTCAAGGAACGGCTCGTCGGCAATTCGCGGACGGTCCTCTGGACGCTTTTGGCAGCAGTTGGATTTCTCTTGCTCATCGCCTGCGCGAACGTGGCGAATTTGCTGCTGGCGCGCGCGGCGGACCGCGAGCGCGAAGTCGCGGTGCGCATCTCGATCGGCGCGTCGCCGCGACGGATCTTCCGGCAACTGCTCACCGAGAGCATCGTGCTGTCGCTGGCGTCGGCGCTGCTCGGTTTTGCGATCGCGATCAAGGGAACGGCGCTGCTCGTCGCGCTCGTACCGAGCGACCTCGGGGCGCAGATCCTGCGCGACGTGTCGATCGATTGGCGCGTGCTGGCGTTCATCGCCGCCGTCGGCATCGGAACCGGCATGCTGTTCGGCGTGGTTCCAGCGCTGCAGGCAGCGCGCGGGGACGTTCAGGAAACGCTCAAGGAAGGTGGTCGGGGCGGGTCGAATCAATCGCGTGCCTCGGCTCGGCTGCGCAGCGCATTGGTGGTGGCCGAGATGTCGCTGGCGCTCGTGCTGCTCGCCGGCGCGGGATTGATGGTGCGCAGCTTCGCCGCGCTGCAACACGTCGACCTCGGATTTCGGCCCGAGCATTTGCTGACCGCGCGGATTTCGCTCCCGGGCAGGAAATACCCGAGCGACACGGCGGTCGCAGCCTTCTTCAAGCAAGCTGAGTCGCGCATCGCTCAGCAGCCGGGCGTTCGCTCGGTCGGAGCGATCAGCTATCTGCCGCTCACCGGCGAGCGGTCGGTGACCAACTTCGACATCGAAGGACGCCCCGCGTGGAAACCCGGCGAAGGGCCGGGCGGCGACATGCGCGCCATAACGCCCGGCTACTTCACGGCGATGGGAATTCCGATTCGCGAGGGGCGTAGCTTCACCGAGACAGACGACATCGGCTCGGAAGCGGTTGGGGTCGTGAGCCAGACGCTTGCCAAGTCACTTTTCCCGAACGTGAGCCCGATCAACCATTACCTACTCTACGACTGGGGCAAGCCGCAACGCGTGCGAATCGTTGGTGTCGCGGGCGACGTTCATCATGATGGCGCGGCGAAAGAGACGTACATGGAGATCTACCGACCGCACACGCAATTCGCATACGGTACGATGGCGGTCGTCGTGCGCGTCGATGGCGATCCATCACGCATCGCGGCGCCGATGCGGAAAGCGGTGCGCGAGGTCGATCCGAACATCCCCCTCGCGTCGGTGCTTCCGATGACCGAGCTCGTGTCGCGTTCTGTTGGCTCGACTCGGTTGAGCGCCACGTTGTTCGGTCTGTTCGGGATTCTCGGGCTGCTCCTCGCCGGGATCGGGATCTACGGCGTGATGACGTACACCGTGCAGCAACGGCGCCACGAGATAGGCGTGCGTCTGGCGCTGGGCGCCGGACCACGTGACGTCGTGAGAATGGTGGTGGGTCGCGCGGCGCGACTCTCGGCGGTGGGCATCGTCATCGGAACGGTGCTCGCGTTCGCCGGGTCGGGGCTTCTCAAGAAGATGCTGTTCGGTGTGCCGGCGCACGATGGAGTGACGTTCGCTGGTGTCGCCGTGATTCTGGCGATTATCGGAACGATTGCCGCCGTCATTCCGGGGCTACGAGCGACGCACGTCGATCCGGTTACCGCGTTGCGCGGAGAATGATCCGGAGCCGCAACGACGGCAGGACGAATCTCGTAATCCGGGTCACGGCTTCACCGTGAGCGTGCCCGTCCCGCCGTTGATCGCATCCACGAATGTCCATTTCCCCGCAACATTCGGCGTGAAGTCGAAGCGGTCGCCAGCGTGAATGATCCCGCTGTCGAATGGTGTACCTCCGACGGGAACGGCAGTCGACTTGAACTGCACCGTGCAGACAGGCGAGAGATACGATGCGTAGCGAATGCCCACGCGTTGGCCCACTGAGGCCGACAGCAGCGTATCACTGATGGTGGCGAGCCAGTATCTGGTAGGGTCCAGGCCTCCGGTGCAGTCAAAAAGTGGACCGGCGTTGATCAGCACGTCAGGCGGTCGGAGTTTGGGGTCCATTGTCGAATTGAACACCACCGGCGTCACACCACTCACCGATGCCGATACGGTGTTCGTTCCCAACGCTCGCGGGCGAAAGTAGACCGCCGCGATGCCGTTGGCGTCCGTCGTCGTCGCGTTGTCGGTCAGCGGCGAGCCTGTTGGAAAACTCGTGAATTCGCCGTCGCCGGCGACAACCCTCCACTGAACGCGAGCGCCGGCAATTCCGGCATTATCGCTCGTCACCCGCACCGCCAACGGCGACCCGAGTTTCGAGAGGGTGTCGAATCCAACCTGATTGTTTCCGCCGTAGATGCTCAGGCTCGATCGCACCGATTCGACGGGGGTGTCGTTGATCAAGTCGCGACACGCGGCGACGATCAGTAGCAGAAGCAGCTCGCGTCGCACGCGGCTCAGACCTACACGATTCGACCGGCGTTGCACGATGCCTCCAGGAGGCCAGGCAAGGGAATGTGTATCGCCCCGTGAGCCTGCGCTATGGACAGTCTCCCGGGTGCTTCGCCAGCTAGCCGAAATCCGCGACGCGCACGAAGTTTGGTTTACGCCACGATCCCTCCCCATGCGAGGACCAAATGAAAGATCTCCAAAGACGGTAGCGACGCTGCCGTGACCGTCGCTACGCCTCCGATCTCCGGCGCGACCAGACCCGAGGCGCCGGCCGAGCGCGCCGGACTCCTCCGGCGCATCCGCCGGTGGGACCTCGTGGCGCTCGTCCTCAACTGTGTTGTCGGCGCCGGCATTTTCGGTCTACCGAGCCGAGTATTCGCGCTCGCCGGTACGTACAGTCTCGTGGCGTATCTGGCGTGCGCAGTCGTTCTCGGCCTCATCGCGCTTTCGTTCGCCGAGGTGGCCAGTCGATTCAGCACTACTGGGGGGCCATATGTGTACGCGCGTGACGCGTTCGGCGCCGTCGTCGGATTCGAAGTAGGCTGGTTGCTCTGGTTGGCGCGCGTGACTGCCTTCGGATCGCTGGCCAATCTTTTCGCCGACTACGCGAGCGTGTTCGTACCGGCGACCGGCGCGGGAATCGGGCGGGTAGTGGTGCTGACGGGCATCGCCGGCGCACTCGCGCTCCTCAACCTGCTCGGCGTTCGGCCATCGACGCTGGTCACCAATGCGTTCACCATCGGCAAGGTCTCGGCGCTGCTCTTCTTCATCATCGCCGGCATGTTGTTCATCTCGCGCGCCAACTATTCGATCGCGGCACGGCCGGACTACACGCATTTCTCGCAGGCCGTGTTGCTCCTGGCGTTCGCGTTCAGCGGCTTCGAGATGGCTGTCATTCCAGCGGGCGAGATCGAGGAGCCAGGACGGCAGATTCCGTTCGCGTTGCTGTTCGGGCTCGGGATTGTCGTGGTGCTCTACGTTCTGATCCAGTTCGTCGCGATCGGCACGCTGCCGACGCTCGGCACGTCGCAGCGTCCGCTCGCCGACGCGAGCGCTCGGTTCCTCGGAACGGGCGCGGCGGCCTTCATTTCCGCGGGCGCGCTCGTCTCGCTCGGCGGCACCCTGAATTCAATCGCGCTCGTCACGCCGCGACTTCTGTTCGCAATGGCCGAAGATCGCTGTTTGCCGCGCGCATTCGGCGCCGTCCACGCGCGCTTCCGCACGCCGCACGTGTCGATTGTCGTTTCGTCGGTGGTCATGATCGCGCTGGCGCTTTCCGGTTCGTTTGCGAAGTTGGCGGCGATCAGCACCATCATCCGACTGCTCACCTACGCCGCGACGTGCGCCGCGCTATTGCGGCTTCGTCGACAGCCGAACGCGCCGCCGGCGATGTTCACCGCGCCGCTGGGCCGGTTCGCGGCGACAGCCGCGCTGGTTCTGTCGGCGTGGCTTCTCTCCAACTCGTCGCGCTTCGACGCCTTGACGACCGTGACTGCCGGCGTGGTCGGGTTGTTGATCTTCTTCGGCTACACGCTTCTCGGACAGAAGATCGCCGCCCGCTGGACGAAGGAGCCGTAGCGCTCGGATACGTCAGCCCAGCCCGCTGGTTGTTCGCGTGTAATGGGCGAACCGGCTCGGGGATTGCCCTCATCGCACCTCGTCGAAAGGGGCGAGCGGGCTTATGCGTCATCACGACATCTATAGAAGACTGGTTCTGGCCAGCGTTGTCGCGAGCAGCACGTTGCTCGGCGCCGCGTGTCATCGTGGCGGATCGACATCGAACGATCCACCGGGGCGCGTCGGGCGATTGAACGAGCTCGGCGGCGACGTCTCGTTCCAGGCGCCGGGCGCCAATCAATGGACGAAGGCGACGGAGAACTACGCGGTGAGTAGCGGCGACCGCATGTACGTCGCGCCGCAGAGTCACGCCGAGCTGGATTTCGGACAGGGCGTGGCGCGCGTGGGCGATCGCGGTGACGTCACGGTGACGAATCTCTCGGATCACTTCGCGCAGCTCGGCATCGCGGGCGGGACGATGGATGCATCGATTTACCGTTGGATTCCGTCCGACTCGATCGAGTTCGACACGCCGAATGGCGCGCTGATCCCGCAGGCGGCGGGCACGTATCGCGTGTGGGTGGATCCGACCGACAACTCGACGATCGTCACCGCGGAGTCGGGTACGCTGCTCGTCACCGGCCCCGGGATCTCACAGACGCTCGAGCCCGGACAAACGGTGCGACTGACCGGAACGAACCCGATTCAATTGTCGGTCGTGAATGGTCCGTCAGGATATGACGCGCCCGAACAATTTGTCACCTGGAGCTCGGGGCGCGATCGGTTGTATCGAATGGCGCAGCTTCGGCCGGCGGCGCGTTACATCAATCAGGAGACGCCGGGCTGGGTCGATCTCGTCGATAATGGGCGTTGGATCACGACGCCATCGAATCAGGAAGTGTGGTGTCCGTCGAACGTGAGCTCGTCGTGGGTGCCGTATCGCACCGGTCATTGGTCGTACGTCGAGCCGTGGGGATGGACGTGGGTCGACGACAACTCGTGGGGTTATACGACCACCCACTATGGACGTTGGACGCAAGTCTCGTCGAACGGCGACTGCTCGTGGGGCTGGGTGCCGTCGTCGACGACTGTTGCTCCGGTGTACGCGCCGGCACTCGTTTCGTTCGTCGAGGGAATCGCAAACCTCGCCGGTGTACAGAACCGCAGGGTTGGTTCCCGCTCGGGCCGCAGGAGCCGTACTTCCCATGGTACTCGCACAGCGACTCGTATCTCAGCGCGGTGAACCTGGCGAACATCGGCGCCGCGGTCGCGCTCGACCGACTGCTGCATCCGTCGAACGTCGACGAGATCGCGTATGTGAATCGTCCCGTCGCATTGACAGTCGTGCCGACGACGGTGGTTGTATCGGGTGAGCCAGTGGCTCCTGCAGTCGTGCACATTCCGCCGGGACAGCTGAAGAAGATGGGACGCGTGGTTGTCGCGCCGCAGTTGGCGCCGAGTCCGCAGATCGCGTTCGCGGGGCGTCCCGTCGCGGCGCCGCCAGTTGTCGGCCGACCGCAGGTCATCGCGCGCGGCGGTCCGATGGTCATGTCACCGCAGGCGCGAGGACGGGGACATGCGCGCGAGGTCGTGCAGGGACAGCGCGTCGAGGGTCCACAGGAGCAGCCAGCCGTCGCGTCGCGCGGACAAGGCAATGGACGCGGGCAAGAGCGACGCGCACCGGCGCAGCGATCTGCGGGCGGTGAAGTTGTCGCGCCGGCACCAGCACCCGCGCCGACAGCTGCGCCGTCGCGCGGACGAGGTCGAGGCGGCGGTGGTCGTGGCGGCGGTGGTGGTGGTCGTGGCGGCGGTGGTGGTGGTCGTGGCGGCGGCCACGGACGCGGGCGACCACCGGCCGCCGCGCTCAAGGCCCTGAGGGATTGGGTCGCCGGCTAGTCGCCATCATTCTGCACGCGACTTCTCGCCGCTCTGACGGCACTGGCCAGCGCCGCTCGATCAGCGCGCGCCGGGGCCCCGCAGCGCGCGACCGGGTTTCGCGTTTGTGTGCTTGCCGTCGCGCACGACCATCGTGCCGTTGACGAACACGTACTTCACGCCGACCGACAACTGGTGCGGCTGCTCGAACGTCGAGCGATCGATGATCGTGGTCGGATCGAAGACCGCGATGTCGGCGTACATGCCTTCGCGCAGCAATCCGCGATCCGGGATCGAGAGCCGCGTCGCCGGCGCCGACGTTGCCTTGCGCACGGCTTCCTCGAGCGACATCACGTGCTCGTCGCGCACGTACTTGCCCATGATGCGCGGGAAATTGCCGTAGGCTCGCGGATGCGTCAGGCCGCGCGCGCTGTCCGGGTCGACGCCGCCGGCGTCCGTGCCGAACTTGATCCACGGCTGTGCGAGATTGAGCTTGACGTTCTCTTCGCTCATCAGGAAGTACACCGTCCCGATGCGCTGCCGCTCCGAGATGAGGAGATCCATCGCCGCATCCTCCCACGGCTTGTTCATCATCGTCGCGATCTCACTCAGCCGCTTGCCCGCGTACTGTTTGTTCTCGGGCCTGGTGATGCCGAGGATGAGAACGCCCTGCGGACCTGCGAGCTGACAGAGGTTCTCCCACTCCGTGTGCGGATTGTCCATCTCCGCCTTGATCTTCGCGCGCACCGTGGGATTCTGAAGATTCTCTATCAGCTTTCCGTTTTCCGAGGCCCATGGCGGCGTACACGCCGACAGGCCCGTTCCGCCGGCGACGTACGGATACATGTTCGCCTGAATGTTCACGCCGGCGCGACGTGCGGAATCGATCTTGGCGATCGCCAGCGGACCCTTGGGCCAGTTGTTGGTGCCGGCTGCTTTGAGATGGTAGATCTCGACCGGCACGTTGCCCTTCGTTCCAATCGTGATCGCTTCGTCGATCGCCTCGAGCAGCTGGTCGGCCTCGGAGCGCATGTGCGTGATGTAAATGCCGCCGTACGGCGACATCGCTTTCGCCATCTCGATCAGCTCTTCCGTGGTCGCGTAGTTGCCCGGCGGATAGATGAGCGCCGAGCCGATGCCGAACGCGCCGTCTTCCATCGCGCGGCGCACGACGGCACGCATCGTATCGAGCTCGGCGGGTGTCGGCTTGCCGATCGCTTCGCCCTTCGCGTACACGCGCACCGTCGCCGCGCCCACAAAGGCACCGACGTTGGGTGATATGCCGTGCGCTTGTATGGCGTCGAGCCAATTTGAAAATCCGTGAGGACCTGAGTAGGCACCTGTGCCGCGCGGCCCACCGGTCGCGAAGTTGCCGCCCGCGGCTGTTTTCTCGTTCGTCGGCGCCGCGGTCGAGCCTTCGCCGGTGATCTCGGTGGTGATCCCTTGCGTCACCTTGCTCACCGATCGGCCGTCGCCGGGGAAGTTCGATCCGCCCTGGATGTCGATGAATCCCGGCGAGACAACGAGGCCGTGGACATCCATGCGTTGCTTTGCCGGGAACCGTTTGAGCGAGCCCGCCGGTCCGACGCGCGCGATGCGGTCGCCGGTGATCGCGACGTCGCCCGGGAACGAGGCCGCGCCGGTGCCGTCGATGACCGTCCCGTTTTCCAATACGAGATCGAACGGGGCCGACTGTGGCCGCGTCGTTGTGGTGCCGGGCTGGTGGGAGCACGCTCCGATGAGCAGTGCCGAGAGAAGAACGATGCGTCGCGTCATAGGGGAGGCACAGATGGAGGGAGCACGAGAGATCGACTCACAATGTAGCGGGCGGCCCACGACCCGGGGAGCGACGGTGCGCCTTTCCAGCAGCTCGACCTCGACTCCTTTCGTTGACATGTGCTCCACATGCGATGCATGTTGCGGGCATGCCGCAGACGACGATGATCCAGATTCGGAATGTTCCGGAGGCGCTCCACAAGCTTCTGCGGGCACGCGCCGCGCGGGCGGGCATGTCGCTGTCGGACTACCTCAAGGGTGAGCTGGAGCGCCTCGCCGAGAAGCTCCCGCCGACCGAGCTGAAATATCGTCTTTCGGCGCTGGAACCGGTCCGCGTGCGCGAAGCCCCAGCGACGGCGGTCCGCAAGGAGCGCGACCGTCGATGATCGTGGTCGACGCGTCGGCCGTGCTCGAGATCTTGCTTCGAACACCCGCCGCCCTAGCCGTCGAGGAGCGCGTTCTCGATCCCGACGAGTCGTTGCACGCGCCACATCTCATCGATCTCGAGGTCGCGCAGGTGCTCCGGCGCTACGTGCAACGCGGCGAGTTATCACCGGCGCGCGCGGAGCGCAGTCTGGAATTGTTCGCGCAATTCCCGATCGCCCGGCATTCGCACGAGCCCCTGCTCCCCCGAATCTGGCGACTGCGCCACAACCTCACCGCGTGCGATGCCGCGTTCGTCGCGCTGGCGGAGGGACTCGGCGCGGTGCTCGTCACCCGCGACGAGCGAGTTGCGAGCGCCAAGGGTCACAAGGCTGCTGTAGAGCTCTTGTAGCACGAGCGAGGTCTCACAAACGCACTGCTGCTCGCACGTTCGGCCTGCCCGCGGCCCTAGCTCTCACGCAACGCGGTGGTCGGATCGACGCGGGTGGCACGCAGCGCCGGGACGTAGATCGCCAGCAGTGCGGTCGCGATCAGCACGAGTGGAACGATGGCGAATGTCACGACGTCGGTGGCGCTGACCCCGAACAGCAGACTCGCCATCACACGCGTGAGTGCAAAGGCGCCGAATAGCCCGGCGACGACGCCGACGATGGTCAGCTCCATGCCTTGCCGCAGGACCATGCGGAGAATGCCGCCGCGGTCGGCACCGAGCGCCATGCGAATCCCGATCTCGTGCGAGCCCTGCGCCACCAGGTGCGACATCACGCCGTAGACCCCGACGATCGCGAGCAGGAGCGCGAACGCGGCGAACGCGCCAAGCATCGTCGTGGCGAACCGTTGTCGCGCCATCGAGCCGCGCATTCGGACGGACATCGTCTGGACGTCGAACACCGTGATCGACGGGTCGAACTCGTGCATCTTCCTGATCATCGCCCGGGCGACTGTCGCGGGGTCGCCCGTGGTTCTCGCCACTTGATACGCGGAGCTCGGCGTCGGCATGTAGACGGCAATCCGGCCGTCGACGTCGAGGCCGTACTGTTTCACCGTGCCGACGACGCCGACAATCGTGAACTTTTTGGTTGGGTTGAACCACACATGCTTGCCGATTGCATCTCCGTGTGGCCAGAAGCGCTGGGCGAACTTGTTGTCGATGATGACGACCGGATCCGAGTTCTCGGCGAGATCAGCGTCGGTAAACAATCGCCCGGCGACGAGCGGAATCCGCATCGTACTGAAATACCTTGTGGTCGCGCCGCGCTGATCGACCTGCAACTCCTGTCCCGGCTCGGGCGTCCAGCCCTCGACGTTGATCTGTCCCCACCCCACCGATGACGTGAAGGGAAGCGCCGATACCGCGCCGCGCTCCTTCACGCCAGGCACATGCTCCAATTGTTCGCTCAAGGTAGCGTAGTACGCGACAACGGCGTCGCGATTCGCGAACTGATGGCCCGCGGCGGCGATCCGCATCGAGATCACGCCATCGGGATTGAAGCCGGGGGATACGTTCTGCAAGCGTACGAAACTTCGAATGAGCAACCCGGCACCGACGAGGAGAACCATCGAGATCGCCACCTCGGCAGCGACGAGGACGCCTCGCAGTTTCCGCCGCGAGCCGCCGCCGAGTCCTCCTTCACCCTGCGTGTTCCTGCCGCCGGCTTTGAGGGTCGAGTTGAGGTCGACCCGCGCCGCGCGCAACGCCGGGGCCAGGCCGAACAGGACGCCGGTGAGGATCGAGACCGCGAACGTGAACGCGAGGACGCGTCCGTCGAGAGTGATCGCGTCGAGTCGCGGAATGTTCCCGGGATTGATCGTGTGAATCGCGCGAAGAGCGAGCGCGGCGACGAGGAGTCCAGCGACTCCGCCCATGATGCCGAGCAACGTCGTCTCGGTGAGCAGCTGCCGAACCAACCGCTGCCATCGCGCGCCGAGCGCAACCCGGACGGCGATCTCCTTTTGGCGCGCCGTGGCGCGCGTCAGCAAGAGGTTGGCGACGTTCGCACAGGCAATGAGCAGCACGAGGGTCACGGAGCCCATCACGACCAACACCGCCAGCCGCACGTTGCCGACGACGGATTCGACGAGCGGTACGACGTCGATCGTGAACGTCTTGTCGCGTTTGTCCTTGTCGCGAATGCGCGCGGCGATCGCGGCGACGTCGCTGTGTGCCTGCGCCATCGTCACGCCCGGCTTGAGCCGCGCCATGAGGTTGTAGTTCTCGTCGCCTCGACGATTCACGGCGTCGGCGCCCAGCGGGAGCGGCAGAAACAGATCCATCTGCTGAATGCTCGCCACCGTCGGCATGATCTCGGCGTTCAACAGGAAGTCCGGAGACAACACCCCGACGACCTGAAACTGATTGTTCGGGTCTTTCGGACCGGAGAAGCCGTTGAGGACGATCGTCTTGCCGACGATGTTCGGATCGCCGTTGAGCGTTCGCTTCCAGAAGGCGTTGCTGAGCACGACGACTGGCGCCTTACCCGGTGTGTCTTCGTCCGGAAGAAGCAGGCGGCCATACTGCGTCTTGGCTCCCAGCATGTGAAAGAGGCTGGACGACGTCAGCAGAACTTCAACGCGTTGTGGTTCGGGAAAGGGCGCTTCTCCGCCCCGTCCGATGATGGAACCGCTACGACCCTGTGAGATCGACATCTCGGAGAAGGATCGATTCTCGTTCTTGACGTCGATGAATTGTCCGGGCGACGGCCAATCCTGCGGTATGTTGATGCCGGGCGACCGGAGCCAGAGTACGGCCAATCGATCGGGATCAGGATACGGGAGTGGCTTGAGCAACAGCGCGTTGACGACGCTGAAGACCGCCGTGTTCGCGCCGATCCCGATGGCGAGCGACGCTACGATCACGAAGGTCAGGGCAGCCGTGCGCTTGAAGGTGCGAAAGGCGTAGCGGACGTCCTGGAGAAAATCAGTCATCGTCGGCTCGATGAGAGTCAGCCCTGCATCATCAATGTATGTCGGAGATCATGGCTTTCGCGCGCGCAATTGGCCAAGCGTCGCGCCCAGCTGGTCGATCTCGCGGCCATACGTCGCCCAGTCTCCCGCTCGTTGCGCCGCCATCGCGCGATCGTAATGTTGTTGCGCTTGGCGAATGAGATCCGTCGCGGCGGCGGTGACGCCGGCATTCGCTGTTGCCAGGCCCGGCGGCGGGGAGGCCGTCGTCGAGTCGGCGGCGGCGATGGTTTGTCGTGGGGACGCTGCTTGACCGAACAACGCCGCGAGTCCTTCCTCGAGGGTCTCTCCCATCGCCACCTGGTTGTCGAGCGCGACGACGACTCGCTTGAGCTCGGGGATCTTGCCACCCTCGGCGCGGAGATACAGCGGCTGCACGTAGACCAGCGCCTCCTTGATCGGGATGACGAGCAGCTCGCCGCGAATGACGCTCGACCCCTTCTGGTCCCAGAGCGTGATCTGCTGCGAGATGCTCGTCTCCTGATTGATCCGGTTCACAATCTGCTTCGGCCCATACACAAGACTCTGTTTCGGAAACCGGTATGCGACGAGCTTGCCGTAGTTCGCGCTGTCCATTCGCGCGGCCATCCACGCGGCGAGGTTGTCCTTGCCGCGCGGCGTGAACGGTGTCATGTAGATGAACTCCGGGTTCGACTCGCCGGGAAGCTTGAGGATGATGTGCCGCATGAACGGCGACGTGTTCGATCTGTCCGGATCGATGTCCGGAAACTGCCACTGATCTTCCCGGTGGTAGAAGGCGTCGGGCTCTACCATATGGTAGGTGGCGTAGAGCGCGGTCTGGAGGCGAAAGAGATCGCCCGGATAGCGCATGTGGGCTCGGAGATCGGCCGGCATCGAGGCGAACGGCTTGAAGATCGAGCCGAAGATCGACGCGTACGTTCGAATGACCGGATCGGCTGGATCCGCCAGGTAGGCATCGAGAGTTCCGTCGTAGGCGTCGATCACCACTTTCACGCTGTTCCGCATGTAGTTGGTGCCGTCGCCGGCCGGCTTCGAGTATGGCCAGTTCTGGCTGGACGTGTAGGCGTCGAGCACCCAGACCAGCAGGCCGGCATCTGTCACCACGAGGTACGGTTCACTGTCGAAATACAGGAACGGAAGGGCGGTTCTCGCGCGCTCGAGGATGTTGCGGCGGTACATGATCCGCGCGTTGCTGGAGATGTAGGACGAGAGGAGGATGTCCGTCGATCGCAGTTCCCAGGCGTAGAGCGCGCGTCGCAAGAACGATCCGATCGGGACGCCCCCCTTCCCGGTGTAGTTCGTGTAGACGTTCGTCTCGCCCGCCGGGTAGTCGAACTCCTTCTGCCCGGTGCCGACGAAGACGTAGCTGTTGGTGAGCTCGCCGTAGTAGATTTGCGGGCGCGTGACCTTGATCGAGACCGTCGACACGGGCGGCAGGTCTTTGATGAACAACACCGGCAGACCTTCGCTCGTGACCTGATTCACCGGCGCCATGGCGATGCCCATGCCGTGGGTGAAGGTCAGACGCTCGTTGATGAAGTTGCGCGTCGGCAGCGACGCGGTGTTGAGCTCGCGCGCCGAGATGTGCACCTGGCGATAGCGGCCGTCGATCATGTAGCGGTCGTCGCTCACCGACGCGAAGTCGTAATACGTTCGGATCTCCTGGAGCTGACCGAACGTCTGCTTCAGCAGATCACGCTCCCACAACCGCACGTTGTCGATCGTCGGCGCGTTGGCGCGAATGTCCGCCATGGTCAACTGCGCTTCGCCGTTCAGGTCGCGCGTTGTCACGCTGTCGAGGCGCCAGGCCCGTCGCGTGGCGGCGATGTGTTGCTGTAGATACCCCCGCTCGCGCGCCAGCTCATTGGGAGCGACGACGAATTTCTGCTCGGTCACCGGAATGATGAAACGGAAGACGATGCCGATCCCGATGTACGACCCGATGGCGATCGCCGCGAACCAGACGAGCCGCTGTCGGACGACGCCGTAGATGACGATTCCCGCCGCGGCCAAGGCGACCGCGGCCGATAAACGGATTCCAGGGAGCGACGCATGAACGTCGGCATAGCTGGCGCCGGCGAGCGGACCGGTGGTCGAGTAGAGCAGCGCCGCGGCGTCGACGATCCAGAGCTGCACGGCGAGAAGGATGAACAGCAGCGCGAGCAGCCCTCCGACATGACGCGCCGCGGATGGTTCGACGGCTGCCCGCCGCCGTAGTGCGACGGCGCCGCGTGTGACGTACAGGATCATCACGCCGACGAGGGCGAGCACGGTCAGCGTGACGAGCATCGCGAGCGCGCCGGAGATGGCGGGTAGCCGAAACAAATAGAACCCGATGTCGCGGCCGAACACTGGGTCGACCTCTCCGACCGCCGCTCCGTGGAACGCCATCTCCACCGTCATCCATTGCGCCGCGGCGACCAGCCCGGCGATGACCGCGATGACGATCGACGCCACGGCGGTGACGCGCGGGACCACGGAGCTCAGGTCCACGCTGATCCGTTCGCCTCTCTGATTGACGAACGACGTGAGGACATCGGTCGCCCTCGGGCGTGCCCACCTGAGGTTCGCATAGAGAAAGGCGAACGCAAACGCGCCGACGCCGAGGAAGAGCGCCGCGTGCGCGACGAGCGATGTCAGGAAGACCGACGCGAAATGGACTTCGTGGAACCAGAGCCAGTCGGTGGCGAAGCTTGCCAGCCAGGGGACGGCCACGAAGGCCACGAACAAGACCGCGACCGCGCCGAGAACGATCCGGCGCGTCCGAGGTCCCGGGACCGGTTGGCCATGGTGGACCGTCAAAGGGGGATAGGTCATGTGGTTCAACATGGCACCCCCGAGGGTTCGGCACTACCGCCGGGTGCGGACGGCCTGATTTGTCCTTTCGTCCCTGTCTTCTCCTTGACCGCCTAGGAGGGCTATAGTATCCTCTCTCCTAGGCAAACAAGGAGAGAGCGTCGATGTCCCGCGTCGAGTTGCTGCCCGGAACTCTCGATCTGCTCATTCTCAAAGCCGTGTCGCTGGGTGCGCAGCACGGATATGGGATCCTTCTTCGCATCGAGCAGATCTCGCGAGGGAACTTGCCGGTGCAACAGGGCACCCTCTACCCCGCCCTCTACCGCCTCGAGGACCGCGGGTTGCTGGCTACCGAGTGGGGAACGTCCGAAAACAATCGCCGCGCCAAGTTCTACTCGCTCACTGCCGAAGGTCGCAAGCAGTTGCGCGACGAACGGTCGAGCTGGGACCAGATCGTCGCCGGCATGACGGCCGCGTTGCGCGCGACGCCGGAGTCACTATGAGAGCAGCCATCAACCGTGCGAGCGCGCTGCTCCGCCATCTCCTCGGACGCGACGCCCTCGAGCGCGAGATGGATGAGGAGTTCCACAGCCACATCTCGTTACGGGCCGACGATCTCGAGCGACGAGGGTTGTCACGAGCAGCCGCCGAACGCGCGGCGCGGGTCGAGTTCGGCGGGGTCGAGGCGAAGAAGGAGGAGGCACGCGACGCACGCGCCATCCGCGCCTGGGACGAGCTCCGCGCCAACGTCGGTTTCGGATTGCGCGGGCTCGCCCACCACCCGCTGCAGTCGCTCATCGTCGTCACGACGCTCACCCTCGGACTCGGCATCAGCGCCGTCGTATTCTCCGTGCTGAACGCGCTCGCGTTTCGGGCGCGGGTCGATCACGAACCTGCGTCATTCACGCGCGTGTTCTTGTCGTATCGCACTGACACCAGCGGACCATCGTTTCCCGGTTCGCTGCCGCTCGGTGATTACCTCGCGTTCGCGAGCGCGATGCGCACACTCTCGCCCGTCGCCGGCTGGCAACACGTGCAGGTCGCGCTGTCCGCTGGGGCACGACCGACCCAAGGCGCGCTCGTCACCTGCAGCTTCTTCGACGTCTATGGACCGGTGCGGCCGATCGTCGGTCGGATGCTGCAACGTGGCGATTGCGAGTCGCGCGCGCCGGTCGTGGTAATTGGCCGCGAGCTGTGGCGCTCGACCTTCGGCGCCGACTCGGCGGTGATTGGCCGAGTGCTCCGCATCAATGGACAGACGATTCGCATCGTCGGCGTGGCGCCGACGTTCAGCAGCGCGTCTACCGACGACGAGCTGTGGATGCCGTAC
The DNA here is from genome assembly GCA_025928335.1 of Gemmatimonadaceae bacterium. Taxonomy (GTDB): domain Bacteria; phylum Gemmatimonadota; class Gemmatimonadetes; order Gemmatimonadales; family Gemmatimonadaceae; genus JAQBQB01. Next base: position 3,103 of record JAICJQ010000047.1, on the reverse strand, counting down.
ACGCTGCGCGGATCGGTTCAACTCGGGCCGGACGACCCGGCGTCGCCCAACGCGATGTCGATGTTCCTCGACGGTCGATTGGCGCCTGGTACATCGCGCGCCGGCGTCCTCACCGAGGCGCGGGTCATCGCCGCGCAGCAGGACAAGGCGAAGCCCGGGCGTCGAAGTGCGGTCTTCGTGACTGACGGCTCGCTCGTCGCAAATCCAGGGAACGGTTTGATCGTGAGCAGCATCGTCGCGGTCGTCATGATCGGGCTTGCCTGTCTGGCGCTGGTGGCGTGCGCGAGCGTCGTGTCGATTCTGCTCGCCATCGCGCACAGCCGGCGGATGGAGATGGCGCTCCGCATGGCGCTCGGCTCCGGCGCACCGCGCCTCGCCGCGATGCTCGGCACCGAGTCGCTGATGCTGGCAGCCGCGGCCGGCGGGCTCGCGTATGCGCTGACGCTCCGGCTGCCACGCATGCTTTTGGAATGGATCATTCAGCGGCCGGTCAATTTTTCTCTCTCGCCCGACTGGCACGTCTTCACGTTCCTGCTGGTGACCACCGTGTTGGCCGCGTTGGTCGCGGCGAACGCGCCGATTCGCGCCGTGCTCTCGCTGGACCTCAATTCGGCGCTGCGACGAGTGCCCGATGGAGCGCGCGGCCGCGTGAAGCGTGGGAACGTCCTGATGAGCATTGAGATCGCTGGCGCGACCGCGCTGCTCGTGGCGACGATCGCGTTGACGCGGCTTCCGTCGCGCATCGCGAACTCTCCGCCGCGCTTCGACGCGACACACGTGCTGGCTGCGCGGATCCGCGCGCCGCAGCCGACCGCGGGCTGGCAGAGCTTTCACGACGATCTAGGACGAAGTCTCGCGACGCTACCTGGCGTGCGCGGTGTGGCGTTCGCCACGGCGCAGCCCGTCGGTGACGAATCAACTGGATTCACCGAAGTCACGACGACCGAGAAGGGGCGTCACGTGATGCCAACGATCGAAGTCTCTCCGGCCTACTTCGACGTTTTTGGTATCCGTGTGGAACGGGGCCGAGCGTTCACGCAGACAGACGCAGATTGCGCGGCGTCGGTCTGCCCAATGATTCTTTCGCGCGAGGCGGCGCGGGAGTTGTGGGGAAGCGCCGATCCGCTTGGCCGGCACGTCTCGCTCGATGCCAAACACACGCTGGAGGTCGTTGGCATCGTCGGAGACGCGTCGAGCGAGATCGCGGAACCAGTACAGGCACTCATGATGTATACGCCGTGGCGTCCGAACGCGCGGTCCTATCAACCGTTCCTGCGCGTCGACGACAGCCGGAGCGGGGTCGTCAAGAGCGTCGCGTCGCTGGTGAACGACCGCTTCGCCGGCACAGTCGCCGCGCCGATTACGGTGCAAGAGGAGATCAGTCTTGTCACCGACACGTTTCAGCGCGTCGGGGAAGCGGTGGGTGTGATGGCGGCGATCACGGCGATTCTGGCGATCGTCGGCGTGTACGGCGTCGTTGCGCTCGCATCGAGACGGCGGCTCAAGGAGATGGGAATTCGTCTCGCTCTGGGCGCGCGGAAGACGGACGTCTATCGCGCGATGGTCGCGCCGAACACGCGTCCGGCGACGACCGGAGTCGTGATCGGCGCTGTATTCTCGACCGCGTTGGCGATCGAGGCCGACCGATTGTTGGCGCAGGAGTTTCCGGTGCGGCTGGTAGATCCGGTCGCGTTTATCGCCGCCGGGCTGGCGCTGGCAGCGGCGGTCGCGCTGGCGATGCTGCTGCCGGCGCGTCGGGCGACGTCGGTCGATCCGGCGCTGGTGCTGCGCCAGGAGTAGCGCGAAGCGAGGCGATTGCCCCGGGTCTTGCGGGGCATCAAGTTCTGATGCTCGCCGGCCCGCTCTCGCGACTTTTGCACGACGCGCGGCGGTGGAGCGCAGATACCCTCGATGAAAAGGAACCTTCTGATGCGTCAGCACTCAGCGACTCGCCAACTCGGCGGCTTGGCGATTCGGCTGCTTTGTTGTGGGGCATTGATTGCTCCGACAGCCCTCAGGGCGCAGCAAGGGAAGCCGCCGGAAGTTCTGGTCATGGCCACCGGCGGAACGATCGCGTCGACCGGCAATTACTACGGCGATCGAGGTGGCGAGGTGAACAAGGTTTCCGCCGAGCAGCTGACGGCGGCTGCACCCGGCATCGATAAAGTGGCCACGCTCTCCACGGAGCAGTTCTCGAATGTGGCGTCGGGGGCGATCGGACCGAAGCAGTGGATGGATCTGGCGCGTCGAATCAACGCGGCGTTTCACGACCGACCGTCGCTCGCCGGCGTGGTCGTCACACATGGCACTGACACAATGGAGGAGACGGCCTACTTCCTCGACCTCACCGTTTCGGGTGATCGACCGGTGGTCGTGACGGGTGCGATGCGACCGGCGGACGCCATCGGCGCCGACGGTCCGGCGAACCTGTTCAACGCCGTGCGCGCGGCGGCAGCGCCGGCGTCACGCGGACGCGGCGCGATGGTGTTGATGGACGACCGTCTCTTCGCGGCGCGCGAAGTAACGAAAACGAACACGACGCGCGTCGAGACATTCCAGGCGCCGGAGCACGGGCCGCTGGCGATCGTCGATCACGACACGATTTACTACAATCGCGCCCGACCGACTCGCCATCCGGCGTTCGATCTCTCGAACGTCACGGCGTTGCCGCGGGTCGACATCATCTATAGTTATGGCGGCGCCGACAGCGTATTGATCGACGCCGCTGTCGCCGCGGGCGCCAAGGGAATCGTCGTCGCCGGTGTCGGCGCGGGCGGATTGGCGTCGGGCCAAGGGGCCGCGTTACGTCGGGCCGGCGAGCACGGAGTAGTCGTTGTCATCGGCAGCCGAACCGGATCGGGGCGCGTCGCTGGAAGCGAGACCCGGCCAACCGCCGGCGATCTGAACGTTCAGAAGGCGCGCGTTCTTCTCATGCTCGCGCTGACGCGGACGCAGGATCGCGCCGGGGTCGCGAAGATCTTTGCCGAGTACAGTGGAGCGGAGCCGTAACTGGGCGAATGGGCGAATGGGCGAATGGGCGAATGGGCGAATGGGCGAATGGGCGAATGGGGCTTAAACAGCGGCGGCGTAGCCTTCGCGCGTT